>JAFCDU010000001.1 GCA_017609535.1 Candidatus Pacearchaeota archaeon
ATATGTCTCGCCCGAATAGTGTTTCCTTTAACAATCCCAAGAATCTCTTTAACCTTCTTCCCAGGCACACTATCAGTCGTACTTGTTATTATCTCTGCCATAAAACAAAAAAACTT
The DNA here is from genome assembly GCA_017609535.1 of Candidatus Pacearchaeota archaeon. Classification (GTDB taxonomy): domain Archaea; phylum Nanobdellota; class Nanobdellia; order Pacearchaeales; family GW2011-AR1; genus JAFCDU01. The sequence goes on from JAFCDU010000001.1 coordinate 117, forward strand.
TAAGGTTATTTAAATTTTACCATGATGTCACATAATCACCGGCAAGATTAAAATCCACAGAAATAATTGCCCAAATCCTAAAATCCCATCAAACATTATTTCTACTATTGCAAGAGTGCTTCAATAACATAAATCTTCTAATAGTTTAGAACAACCATAATTCGTTTATCTAATTCAGAAGCTGATTACAAAAAGATAGTAATAAAAAATGTCAAAATTCATCTCCAAAACGCTTCATCAACTGGAAAATTTCCATCAACACATGCGCTGCACAAATCATCAAAGCCCAAAGATTCAACAACATCGTCCATCGTAGGATAACAAACCTGCAACTTGTTCTCCAACCGCTCCATCTAAGCCTCTCGCAATAAAACTCGCACCTCTCGGGTCTTTTATACAAGCATGAAGCAAAGCTGGACAAGAAATTACTGCATAAATTTTTCCAGCCCCTGCCTTCCTTAACTTATAAATCATCCCGTCTCGAAAAACCGTTCCCCTAACAATGCTGTCATCTCCAACAGCAATATTTCTCCCGCCAACAACCCCCTCATTAATAAAAAACTTCACTCTCGCTGCAAGTTTTCTCTGCTCTTCATCCTCAACCTGAAAAGTTCTTTTTGAACCAGGATTTTTCACAGCAGATTCTTCATAAGGAATCATCCTTCCATAAAGCTCGCTTAATCTCTGTTGAAAACCAATCGCAACCCCTCTGCCAGAATCCGGAGAAGCCATAACCAAATCAACATCAATCTTATCAGCATATCTATCTGCAACCCTTCTCCCCATCTGCTTTCTAAACTCATAAACATTCTTTCCCTCAACAACAGAAGTAGGGTCTGCAAAATAAATCCATTCAAAAAAACAATGAGCATGTTGTTGTTTAACTAAAACTTTTGACTCCAGCCCCTTCTTTGAGACAACAATCATTTCTCCAGGCTCAATATCTTTCAAAAAATCGCCCTCAATCCCGTCAATTGCCTTGCTCTCAGAAGCCACAATAAACTTTTCCCCTTTTCTTCCAAGACAATATGGTTTTATTCCTCTTGGGTCCCTAAAAGCAACCAAACTTGTGCCCCTGCTGTTTTTAACAAGAGATGCAACACAATAAGAACCCCTCCCATCTAATGTTTCCATTACTCTATTGCCGGCCTCATAAAAATCATCTGTTTCATCAATATATCTGGAAAATAAAGTAGACATAACAGAATCAGTTTTTCCTCTAAAACCAAGAAGAACACCATCCATCGCTAATGAAACTAAATGACTCACCCCCCACTGTTCAACTGGCTGTAATCCCCCCGAACGCTCATAAAGAGTATGTCCTATCGCAGAAGTCGGAGCCAATTGCCTCAATCCATCCAAACCATTTGTCTTATCTCTAAAAAAATAAAAAGCAAGTTGCTTGCTCGTATCTGTATAAAAGCCGTCTCTTCTATCAAAACTTATGCCACACCCCTCCTCCCCGCGATGTTGCAAAGCAACAGTCCCCATCAGCAACTCATCAGCAACATTCTCTCCTTCAATAGAATAAATTCCGCAAATCCCGCTCATGCCTCAAAAAAACCCAGTTCATTTAAAAAAACATATATACCAAAAAATATATTTCATATTTTCATTGCATCATATTCATACAATAAATTAATTTTCAATCTCCTCCTCACCCAAAACATAAAAATCCATTATAATAAATAAAATATCTAAAAATTTAAAAATCAAAAATCTATTTATTAGCAATGTCCGATGTTGATATATATGTCAAAAGGGTGCAGGAAAATCTTAAAAAATTATGCGGTCCTGACGGATATTTAGGAGAAGGCGAGGCGAATCTCATACGTAGGAATTATAACATAGGACAACCGCCATCCCCGGAAAATTTAGCAAAATCATTAGCCGAAAGAAGAAATAGACATAAAAGATTCTTTGGAACATAATCTTAAAACCATTTTTTAAGTTCAGCCTGTCTATCCAAATCCTTCCCAAAAATACTTTCAATATAAAGTTTAGTCAATTCCAATCCTTGTTTTGTATAAGCAGGAATATTATAGGTCTCAGCCAACTCCATAGCTGGCTCTAAATATTTCTTTATGCTCCCCTCAGAAATCGTAAAAATAATTTTCCCCCCGCACCTCGTGCAAACCCCTTTCATCGGCGGACGACGAAATTTCTCATTGCAAGAAACACATCTAAACTGCTGTTGGGAAAACTTCCTTAAATTCCCCCTTAAATCCCTGATAAAATGCCTGTCAATAATAAGGTGTGCGACATCTGAAGTATCAACAGCCCTTAATTTCTTAACCAGTTCCATCTGCTTCCCAACCTTCTCTTTCATTGTAGGAAGAAATTTATAAGAAGAATTAACAACCCCCAAATTAAAATCAGAACAATTATGAGTAAAAGCAATATTAACAAAAGGGTCTTTTCCTTCCTTAAGTCGGCTTTTCACAGTTTCAATCTCAATATCTTTTGAATGCCTCCTCTGCTCAGATTTTTCATATAAATCCAGCCCATAAGCTCCAACTTCAAAATCCAAAATCTGGTCATCAACCTCCCCTGCTCGAATATGCGCATTCAAAACCAATGGCGCATCCTGATTTCCGCCTCTATGAGAAGGAAGAAATTTCCTTGAAAAATTCAACAGAACATCCATTAATAGCATTACAGCGGCCTCATCACCATCGCAATCTCTTCTCATAGCAGCATGCATATAAGGGCTCGCAAACAATCCCTGGCATTTAGAAAATCCAACAATCCGTCCAATAACTCCCGCGCAATTATGAGGAGCCATACAAGCAACCAAATGCCCCACTAAATCCTCTTTATTTTTTAGATTATAATATCTCCTAACTCGATAAAATTTCTCTAATTCATCATCAACAAATTTAGTTAGATTTAAAAAAACCTCATCCGCTCGCTCATCCTTTGTCTCAGGACAACTCGGAAGGATTATATCATGAGGCATCAGTTCTAAAATTTGTTCGTCATTCTTTAATTCCTCTCCATAAATATCTTTATCATAACCAAGTTCCCTAAGTTTTTCAACACTTGTCTTAATCTCCTTTGGCTTAAAATGAGTAATAGGCAATTCAGTCACATCATATCTCACACTTCCATCCTTATTAACACACAAATTATATTTAGCCCTTAATATCCCTTTAGCAGGATGCTCAAAATCATGCTCTTCTGATGAAGTCCCCCTAACTCCTTTAATCAATTCAGGAATTTCATATTTCTCAAAACCAAGATGTCTAACAGCCGCCTCAAAAAAATGTTTGCTGTCAATCTCTCTCATAGAGTAGCTTCTTCCCATCTCATGCCTTTCGCATCTCCTATCTAAAACCTTCCCGCACTCCCGGCAGTAAAACCTTTTTCTGCACATAGTTCCGCAATCTTCGCAAATTTTGTAAATAGTCTCTTTATTGCATTTATCGCAAAAATAAATCGGCCATTCAGCACGAATTCTTCCAACTTCAACTGCCTCATTCAAACTTCTAAACCTCCCCCCCTCCTCGCCAATAGGAAACAACACATTCGGGCTTCCAGTTAATTTTCTCAACTTCGCCTTCTCAGGCCTCCCCATCCTCGCCCCAATAAAATCTCCTGCTTTATCCTTAATTTCAACTTCACATAATCTATTAATAAAATCCAGAACCTCGCCATCAAACTCCTTAACCTCCAAAATAATCCTCTTAAACTCCTCTCTAAAATCAATACAATCTTTGCTAACCCCTAAATTAAACAAAAATGCCTCGCCATCTTTGACAACAACATTGTCAAAAACAACATCATGCTCAACACCCAATAACTCTAAAGCCCTCTTGCCTTCCTTAAACTTCTCTCTAACAGATTTAGAATAAGGCAAAAGCAGTTTATCTCTCCAATCGCAATTCTGAAGCCAATCCAAAAGCCAGATAAGCTCTTCCTTACCTATCTGACTCCAATAAAAAATATATTTTGGATACAAAGGAATTTTAAATTCCTTAGAAAGACTTACTGCCTTTTCAAAAGAAACCTCAAAAATATTGTCAATCGCCCCGCCCGCTTTCCTCAAATCAAGCCCCCACCATTCTTCAACATAACCTGGCTTCAACAATTCAGCATTTCTGTTGATAACATCCCCCAATGGAAAAAGTAAATCCCCAAAATAAATAATCTCTTCAATTTCAGGATATAATTTCTTTGCTTCTTCAAAATCATCTAATTTCTTCACACTCCCATTCCGCAGTTTAACAATTGGCCCGTCAATACCATCGCATGAAGTTACAGCGCATCCTTTGGTTGGCTTCTCAATTTTTAACTGCGTTCCCGTAGATAAAAATCCTCCAGAAACCGCCATTGTTGCAGGATGAATTGATGCAGCAGAAAACCCCGCCACCCTGCTTCTCCCATACCTAAACCTGAACCCTCCGCTTCGAGATGGATGTCCAAACACAGGCCGTCCAGCAACTAAATCCTTAATATAACCAGCACCTCCGCTCCCCCCGCTCTTCCCAGCCAGAACTTTCTCATGCAACTTAACATACTCCTCCAAAAAATCCCAGCCGCTACTCTGAAATCCTTTTTCCTTCACCCCCTTCAATAATCTCAAACCTTTCGGAGCCTTCTGTGCAAGCCCTTCAGAAAAACATAAACACATCCCGCCCCGAATCTGATTTGTATCAACCCTCGGCAAATCCTTATAATTAGAAACCTCAATCTGTTCAGTCGGCTCTCCTGCAATCTGAATCGGCAGATTCTCAGCCAAAAAAACAATCTCCTCCTCGCTGGGAAGATATTGCAAATTCGTAACCCTCTCATGATAATCATAATTCTCAGTCACATATCTTCTAACCTCTTTTTCATCAGAATCATACTTAGCAAATCCAAACAACTCCCTCAAATAATCAATCAACATTAACACCATACAAGTTGCTGTTGTTCCTGCTGAACGAATAGGGCCTGAAAAATAGGCAATAAAATACCCCTCTCCTTTTCTGGTTTTTCCCAATTTTAACTGAGTAAACCCCTCAATAGGAGAAGCAACAACACCCAAAGTATTATAAGCAAATCCAACCCTAATACCTGCCTCAATCGCCTGCAACAAACTCTCAAATTTGCAAAATTTTTCTTTTGCAACCTCCTCTGCAATCTTAAAACTAACAGCAGCATCTAACTGCCCATACTGCTCCTCTAATTCTAAAATCCTCTTAGTAACCCCAGAGCCCTTTAATTGAGGATACAATGTAGAAATCAAGCCAACAGCTTTCTCTGCAAGAGACATTGCCAACGGAATCTCAACTTCATCAACTGGATCAAGCCCCTTTTTTCTTGCCTCCTCTGCAATTGCATACTCTCTCCTAACCCTCTTAACAAGCATTTCAAAATATTTTTCAGTTTCCATATCCCATCAATAACAATTTTTTTAACAAACCAAAATTTAATAAAAAATTAATCATTTTCTATTTTCCCCTCAACAAAATTTTCATCTGAAAAATCCAAAATCTTAATCTCGCGTGTTTTCAAATTAAACAGCGGAACCTTGCACGGATCCGGCTCATTCCCAACCTTCTCTTCAAAAGGGGTCTTCGACTGCCAGCAACTCCCAGAGACAAGCAGAATATTATTATAAGTTCCAACCTCACATCTATGCCAATCACCCGTCGCTACAATATCAGGAACCTGATTAATACATAATGCATCTTCTTTTTCAGTTGGAATATAAGTTACTGCACTATGAGTAGGACACAAATGCCTCCTCTTCAAAATTTCCTTAACAACTCTCGGCGGGTTATTGTGCCCATAATTAAGTCTAATATCTTCAATCTCTTCAGCAAAAGTATGCATTCCTGCACCATGATACATTAAAATTCTAAACCCCCCCTCAATTTCAATTAAACACGGATTCGTAACCAAAACAACATTTTCCATGCTATTAAGTTCTGGTGCATATTCCTCTCCAATCATCGGCTGTGGCTCAGCAACCCTTACTGCATCATGCTGCCCAGGACAGATGATAATTTTAATATCTTTTCTAATCTTATTAAGAATTTCAGTTAATTTTCTATATTGGTCCCTGATATCTTCAAACTCTAAACTAAAATTCTGATTTGGATAAACCCCAACGCCATCAACATTATCGCCCAATAAAAAAAGATACTTGACTTTTTTGGCAATTTCTTTCTGCTTATTATCATCATCCTCAAGATTAATCCACTTAACAAATTTCATAATCTCCTTTTCCAAGAACATCTTGCTCCCAACATGTAAATCAGATGTAAATGCAACCCAAACATCATCAACATGTTTCCTCTTCTCATGAAGCACGCAGTCAGGAAAAATCACATCATTTGCATACAACCATTCAGAATCTCCTGAAACAGAAAACGCAACAATATCATCAAGCAACAAATCCTTAGCCTTATTATAAACCTCTTTCTTATTCTGATTAATCAAAATTCTCGCACTTCCGCTTAAATCCTCAACTTCTAACATCAAATTTTTATTTTTTGTAATTCTCTTATCAAAAACAGCAGCAATAATCGTATAATTCCCTCTTCCAGAAATTCTCCTTATTGAAGTCAAATTGTCAAATTGTCTCATTTGTAAAATCTTGCTGATAGTGTTATATCTTATCCTAAAATATTTAACAAAATCATCTACACAAACTTTTTTTGGAATAATATTTGGAGCTGAAATTAATTTAATTTTTTTATCGTTCTCCTTCTTTGTCTCCGCAAGCTCTGTTCTTTCATACCCAAAATTAATAAAAAATTTTTCCATTATCATTTTGCTCTTTCCATCAACAAAATTTCTAATTTTTTCCATATTCTTTGAAAAAACCGTTTTTGTAATCACCCTCTCCCCAATCCCCAAACCCTCAATGCTCTCAATCACCTTTCTCGCTTCATCCTCTTCTAATTCAGAAAAAATCTCCAGCATCTCCCTATCTAACAAAAATCCCTTCTCCATACAAATCTTTAAAAGTTCTTTCTTGTTTTCAGCTTCCATTAAAACTCTTAAAATATTTATCAGATTGTAAATTATATCTTCCACATCCCAACATCTTAAATTCATTTAATCTATCCATCTCACAACCCCAAACTTTCAATCATAATACTCTCAACTTTCCCATGTAAATTACTTGGAATTGACAGCTTAATCTCCCTCGTCCGCCCATGCCTGCCCTTAGAAATCACTTTAGCATTAATCAATCCAAGCATATCAATTTCAGCAATAATATCTGATACCCTCCTCTGAGTCAAAACCTCTGTCTTGATTCTATCGCACAGCTCCTGGTAATAATTATAAACATCACCTGTAAAAATCTTATCAAAATTCTTAGATTGCTTAATCTGTTTAGTCAGCTGAAAAATAGAATATAAAACAAGCTGAAACTGCTTCGGCTCTGTCTCAACAATATCTAAAATCTTGTCCCTCTCTATTTTTTCATTAGCCAAATCAATAAATCTCAGCTCAACATTCTTACTGCCCTCCCTTTCAGACAACTCTCCTGCAATTCTCATTAAATCCAATGCTCTTCGCGCATCACCATGCTCTCTTGCTGCATATGCTGCGCATTTCGCAATAACCCCCTCATCCACCACCCCCTCTTTAAACGCTTTCTTGCACCTCTCCTGCAAAATATCCTGCAGCTGCAACGCATTGTAAGGTGGAAAAACAATCTCCTCCTCGCCAAGAGAACTTCTTACTCTCGGATCAACATTATCTAAGAAAGTTACATCATTTGAAATGCCAATCAAACTAATTTGTGCCTTGCTCAATTCTGAATTCAATCTTGTCAAATTATAAATAAACCCGTCTGAAATTTTATTAACAGCATTATCAATCTCATCAAAAATTAAAACAACTAACTGATTTTTATTGTCAATTAATTCAATAAATTTAGAATAAACATGGTCCGTAGGAAGCCCTGTTGCAGGAATGCTCCCTCCAAGCTCCTTAATCAAAGCAGCCAAAATCCGATATTCAGTATCTGCAATTTTCTTCAGTTTGCAATTAAGATACTCAATCCTAACATCCACCCCCATCTGATTCGCCTTTTTCAATAATTCATCCCGAACATACTGAACAGATAATGTCTTTCCAGTCCCTGTCTTCCCATACAAAAACAAATTACTTGGCCTCTCTCCTCTTAAAATTGAAGCTAAAATTGAAGCAACCTGTTCAATCTGCTTATCCCTATGTGGAATGCTTTCAGGAGTATGATTCGCCTGCAAAATACTCTTATCTCTAAATAAAGAATTCTCAACAGCAGATTCAAAAATATTGTCTAACTCAACAGCCATCTTCCTCAACCCCCTTTTAATCCTTCACAAAATACCCCCAATCTATTTAAACTTTCCTATACTTGAAAATATAAATTATCACCCCCATTTCAAATGGAGCAAAAAACTCAAAAAATCTAAAAAATCAATCTTAAATCGTCGAAAACATCAAAAAACCCCTACCCCCTTATTTCCTCTCCAAATGAAATTAAAACAAACAAATTAACAACTAAAAGAATTCCATATAAATATAACATAACTATCAAACAAAAAAACAGCAATAATAAATCCCTAACTATTCAACAAAAAACAAGTAATAATAAATCCATAATTGTATATAATTAATCTAACAAAACCTTCAACAAAAACTATAATAATCCATAATTCACATAAAACCCTTTTCATATAATTTCACATAAAAAAATATTATAAAAAATAATTCTACAAAACTAACTAAAACCAACTAAAACCATAAATCTAAAACCATAATCAATCAATAATAACCATTTAACAAAACTATCTAAAACCATATCTGATTTAACATATCCAAAAAACATAGAGAAATAGGCAGTATATAATAAAACAAAAAACATAGAGAAAAAGTTATAATTAATGGTTATAATTAATGGTTATAATTCAATATATATAATAAAATATATAAAATCTTATAAATAAAAAATAAAAAACCCTCCAAACCTCCCTTTAAAAACATTTCCAAAAGAAATCATAGGGTGGGAGAACATATCTAATCATTTACAGAAACATTTATAAAAACAATCAATTTAATTCTAAAATGGAGAAACGCCCTCTAAAATTACTTTTAGGAAAACAAATAGTAACAAAAGAAGGTAAACGATTAGGTTCAATTAAGGACATAACCTTTGAAACAAAAACAGGAGAACTAATTCATCTTGTTTTAAAGGACCTCACAACCTATACCTCAAACCTATCTTTAGAAAGAACAGCCGATAGGGAAGCTTTAGTCCCTTTCTCAGCAGTGATTGCTGTAGGGGATTTTGTTGTGGTTTCTGAAGAAGATTTAATATAAATTATTTTTAATAATCATAAAATAATTCTAAAATAAATCTTAATAATCACCTTACAAACCCCCTAAAGACTCGCAAAATTCTAAAACATCGATTAATCCCTGCCCTTTTTACTTGCAATCCAAGCCATTTTTCTAAATATTCTGTTTATAACCACATAAAACATCAACATAAAACTTAAAAACAATCCTTATCAACTAATATCATGGAAGCAAAATTACTTGGATTTAATTTAACAAAAATTAATGTAGAAAAAAATCAAGATTATCAAGGAGAAGTCCAGTTAAAATCAAACATCGATATAACATCCATTGAAAAACATGAATCAGAAATTAACACATTAATAATAAATATAATTCTTCAAAGATGCACCCTTCGTGCTCTGCAATTAGAAGAGGAACTTGCACTTCCATTCCATATTCAATTGCCACAGGCAAAATTACAGGCCCCAAAAGAATCGAAATAATTTTAATCCTTCTTTTCTATAATTAATTATTAACTTTTGCCCGCATCGCATAATGGTATTGCACTGGTCTCGAAAACCAGGTCCTATGGACATCTCCGTTCGATTCGGAGTGCGGGCGTTCTTTACTTTATTCTGCAAATGCGTTATTTCATCTTGCCAAAATCATAAACCTTATCAGCCACAACAAAAATCCTCCCCTTTAATCCAAACAAATCACTCCCCGCCTCAAGTGGAAAAAAACTCGGCACAATAATCCATTTCTTCTTTTTATATTTCCCAAAAACAAAACACTTAAACTTCTCTTGCTTCTCACCATCATTAATCTTAACAGCTGGATGAAAATGTCCTGTCACAATCAATTTTATTTTTTTGTCTTCAATCTTTCTCTGAAATTTCTCAAAATCCCTCTTATTTCCATGAAAAAACAAAACTCCTTCAACATCATAAAAATCTTTCAAAAAAATTCTCCCCCTAAACTTATCTTTATTGACAATTGGTTCTAAAATATTGTCATGATTTCCCTTGACAATTACAATCCTTCCAGATTTATACAAATGCTTCTTAAATATCTCAACTAATTTATAAAAATCCTCAAACTCCTTTTTCAAAATCCCGCCAAAATAATGCTTAACATCTCCAAGCAAAACAATTTTTTTAACCCTGCCAGTTTTTTTGAAAATTGCATCAAAAATCTTGAGCGTCTCTTCCATCTGCGTCTTTGGAAAAACCCACCCCCTCTCATTTAAATAATTCTCATAACCCAAATGCAAATCTCCAATTATCAAAATCTTGTTTTCCTTCCAAAACAAACATCTGTCAATTGCATCAAACCTTTCTATTTTCATTTTCTTAACTCTGCATAAACCCTCCTAATAAACTCAATCTTATCTTCAATCTTAATAACATCAGCATAACCCTGCAGAATCAAATTAATTGCAAATGGACTAACAACGCGCGTGTTTTTTTTCACAATCTTAATTTTTCCAGATTCAATCCATTCTAAAACTTTTTCTGCATTCTTAATATCCATCAAATCCTCTAAAACCTCTCGTCTAGCTTCTTTCAAAATTGGAAAATTCTTTGTTTTCTTCTTCACAGCCGCAAGAATAAAATGCGAGGACATCTCTTGTTTTCCAACTGACTTAATTCTCCCCTTATAGTTTCTTAAAATCATAAGGCCTCGAGCAGCACAATGCCTAAACCTTCGTTTTAAAATCTCTGTCTTCTCAATTGCCTCATCCAAAATCTTCCGAATATTTTCCTTTCTCAATTTCTTAAATGCCTTTTCAACCTGATTCAAATCCCCTCCTGAAATATAAAATCCATTGTCAGTGATTCCAATCCCAACATCCCTGCCTCTGGCAGAAGCAACTAAATAGCCAACAGCCCGCGATAAAGCGTCATTGACCCTCCTCCCAAACAAAGTATGAAACAGCAAGTAATTCTTTTCAGCCCGATATTCTTCAATTAAAATCTTATTCTCATTAGGAATAATAGAAAATTCCTTCTGGTCTTTAAAATAATTATAAATTGTCTCAGCAGTCTTATTGTCGCAATACAAATAATCCTTAATAAATCGCAGAACATCTTTTTTCCCATCCTTCATTCGTTCATCCATATATTTTCTAAATTTCCCAATACTAACCGCAGTATCAAAACTCAATGGAAGCATTTCAGAAAACCATGAAGGAATTGTCGGACTTTTAATCGAGCGCTTAACATAAACATTCATTCCTTTTGTATACATAAACTGATACCTGCTCCCTCCCAAAACAAAAACATCCCCCTTCTTCAGTTTTTCTAAAAACAATTCATCAATTTTCCCAACAATTTTCCCATTTTCAACAACATTAACATAACTTTCATCAGGAATAGTTCCAATATTAGTCATATAAATAACTCTTGCTAATTTTCCTTTCTTCCCAATCTCCCTCCTTTCTTCATCATACCAAATCTTAGAATAAACATGGCTTTTTTCCAATTCATACTCTCCAGCAAGATACGAAACAACATTAAAAAAATCCTCTCTTGTCAAATTTCTATAGCAATAACTCCTTCTAATCAAAGAAAACATCTCATCAACATTCCATCTTTTATTAATAGCCATTCCATAAATATGCTGAGCCAAAACATCCAAACAATTTTCAGGAATGTGGATTTCATCAATTCTTTTCTCAATACTATTCTTCAAAATTAAAGCACATTCAACCAAATCATCAACATCATAAACAACAAAACATCCTTTTGCAATTGCATGAAGCTTATGCCCTGCTCTTCCAATCCTTTGCATGGCTCTTGCTACGCCCTTTGGACTTCCTAATAAAATTACTAAATCAATAAAACCAATATCAATCCCCAATTCAAGAGAAGTAGAGCATACAACAGCCTTTAATTTTCCATTCCTAAGCCGCTCTTCAATTGAAAACCTATGTTCTTTTGAAAGCGAAGAATGATGCGCCCCAATCAATGGCTCTGTTTCCCCGCTTTCAGAATCAATATTCTCATACTTCCCAGGAAACTTTTCTTTTAAATTATGAACAACCCTCTCAGTCGCAGCCCGCGTATTAGTAAAAATTAATGTTGTTTTATGCTGTTCAATAAGTTCATCAATCAATCGATACAAATTGGAATCCAACTCAATAGGGTTAGTCTCTAAAAAATCCTTTACAGGAGTCGCAATACTTAAATTCAGCCTTTTTTCCAATTCAACAGACGCAATTTTGCAATCCCTATCCCCGACAAGATAATGAGCAACCCTCTCCAACGGTGCAATAGTAGCACTCAATCCAATTCTAGTAAACTCAATTTTTGACAGATTCTGCAATCTTTCTAAGGTCAAACTCAAATGAACCCCCCGCTTATTCTCAGCAAGCGAATGAATCTCATCAACAATAACAAACTCCAGCAAAGAAAATTTTTCAGAAAACTTAGGAGAATTAATCATAATAGCCAAACTTTCAGGCGTTGTAACTAAAATATGAGGAACTTTTTTTAACATCTTTACTCGCTCCTTAGTTTCAGTGTCCCCTGTCCGCAGATTAACTTTAATCTCCTGCATTTCAATACCTTTTTCTTTAGCAAGTTTATTAATCTCCTCTAATGGACGAACAAGATTAACATATATATCATTGCTCAATGCTTTCAAAGGAGAACAATAAACAGCATAGACCCTATTATCTAACTCTTTTTTCTTAGCAATTGAAACAAGATAATTTAAAATACTTAAAAAGGCAGTCAGAGTTTTAGTCCCTCCTGTAGGAGCAGAAATCAATATATTTTTCCTATGAAATACAGGCAATACACCATATAATTGAGTCCTGCTGAAATTCCTAAATCGCGAAAAAAACCACTCTCTAACTAAAGGGTCCAAACTATCAATAATCAACCTGCTGTCATATTCTTTAATGAACTCAAATCTCCCCATCTTATTTAGAATAATGAACAATTAAATAATCTAACTGCCCAATGTAATAAACTATAAAAACCGAATAACTTTATAGATGTATGCCAAAAATTAGCCAAGAAAAAAAACAAAAAATCCAAGAACAAATTTTATTTTATTTATATAATTCCTTCCCAACACCAAAGTTCATATCAGATATTTCTAAAGAATTAGCAAGAGATGAGGAGTTTATAAAAATCCTAATAAATGAATTACTAAAAAAAGGGCTTGTTATAAAAATTGATAAAAATCCAAAAGGCATAAAATACCTAAAAAGGCTTCGCTGGAGACTCTCAAATAAAGCCCATGAAGCATATTCAAAACAGCAAAGACTTAATCACAAATAAAATTATAAACAATGACCCTCTTCTAAAAAAATGGACCCAATTAAAGAAGCATTTCAAAAAGTCAAAGCTGAAATCTTAGATTTAAAGAAAGAAATTCAAGAAATAAAACAAGAACTTCAACAGACAGACAATCCAACAGACAATCCAACACATATTCCAACACTTATCACTCTTTCAGAGCCTCTGAAACAGCCAAATTTGGCATTTTCCACAAGAAACAGGGGGGTTCCAACAGACAATCCAACCAACAAACCAACACACCAACAGACAGACAAAAGCAATGAAAATCTATCATATCAAGCCAATTTTGATGATTTTGAACAAGCCCGCAAAATCTTAGATTCCTTAGATAACATAAAAAAGGAAATTCGCCTTAAATTTAAGCGCCTAACACCTAAGGAAATGCTCGTTTTTTCCACAATTTATCAATTAGAAGAGAGAAATATAGAAGAGATTACCCATAAGATTTTGGCAAATATCCTTAATTTAAGTGAATCCTCTATTAGAGAATATATAAATAAACTTACAAAAAAAGGGATCCCCATACTAAAAATACGCCAAAATAACAGGAAAATCCTCTTAAAAATCTCACAAGACCTCAAAAAAATTGCCAGTTTATCAACGATAATCCAATTAAGAGAACTATAATGTCTGATTAATCGGTATACCGATTAAAAATATCCATCTTCTCTCCACTAAATTTCAATATCATCTCCTAATAAAACCTTCCTATGAAATCTAATGTTATTTCTCACCTTTCTTTGATTTTTTACCTGATTTAACTCTCACTTTTACACTTTTTAACAAGATTTCCTTCTTGTTTTCAGGAATATACAACCTCTTTTTACCATTTTTTTCCCTTATCTCTCCTATCAAACCCTCACTTTTCTGTTTTATAGCATTTACTTGCCCTCTTATTGTGCTTTTATCCTTCCCTAAAAGAGCTGCCAAGTCCTCATAGCTTAGTTTTAACTCACTATTCAACAAAGCCCATACAATTGCCCTCTCCATTACTGTAAAATTAGATAAAATGGCTGTTTGGACACCCGTTTGGACAGGTGTTTGGACACCTTCAACACCTGTTTGTTTATCAACAGCTGTTTGTTGCTGTTTGGACAAAAACCATGGATTTTGGACAGAGACAATATTTCTTAATTCTTTCATCTCTTCTTGAAGTTGATAAATTAAATCTTTGAGAGATGAAATCTCATCTTCATAATTCTTATTTTTTCCGTCAATATGAGTAATCCATTGTCCTACTTTAACAAAATCCTCTCTTACTGCATCAAAAGATTTATGCATATCATTCTTTAATTTTTCAATCTCCCTCTTTTTTCTAAGAAAACCAAACATCTTAATAATTCCTGTTTGACGATATTTATAAATATTTCGTAAATATTTGCATTAGGCAATGAAAAATTTTTATTTAAAATTTGTTCAAACACCTGTCCAAACACCCAACAATTAAATTTATCACGGCAAGTTCTTCTCTTTCACAAACCTAACCTAAGTGCATAAAATCGCCGGAAGAAAAATAAAAATAAGGCCGCAAAAATGATAAACAGCAAATTTATAAACTTCAAACATCTTAAAATAAAATGAGATTTAATAAGCGGATTATATATTCCGGAGCAATCTCTTTAATTATTTTTTTCTTAGCAATGTCCATTAAAATAATCCCTTGCCAGACAGCTCCAAATGTTCCAAACCCCCAATATTCTTGGAAAATGTGCTCATTAAATCCCGACGCTGAGATAAAAACAGGAACTAAAAAACTATTCTTCGGTTTTAGTGAAAGCTTGTCAGAAACATATTTCATTGTCCTTTTAGTAACATTTATATTCTCAATGATACTATTACATTTTATAGGAAAAAGGAACATTTAAAAATATTAAAAACAAATAAAATAAAGGAGGTGAAAAATGAAAAAACAAGGAGCTGGTCCAGTGGGCATTGTTTTTTGGTTAGTTGGAATTATTGTTTCATTGGCAGTTGGCTTTGGCCTAATCAGTGGTAGTTTAGCTGTACCATACATAGGCCCAGTCAATCAAATAACTGGCTGGATTGTAGTGATTGGAACTGTTATCAATGTAATACTGGCCATATTCAGTCAATAAACTTACAATTTTCATTTTATTCTTTATTTTCTGATTTATTTCTTTTTCTTTTATTTAAACGATTTTCACAAACCTAACCTAAGTGCATAAAAAAATCCCCATAATAAAAAAATTAATCAAAAAATCCAAGAATTCTTCATAAAATACATAAAATTTATATACTTAGGGCACCCTAAATAAACAGATACAACTAAATATAGATCCCTAAGTATACAAAATGACTTCATCAAAACCTCTCGCAGCAATTTATGTTAGGGTTTCAACACAAGAACAAGCCCAGCAAGGTTTTTCCCTCGCAGCACAACAAGAATCCTTGGAAAATTATGCAAAAGCCTTAGGTTATGAAATTTTTAAAATTTACAAGGATGAAGGAAAATCTGCAAAGGACATAAAACACCGGCCAGCAATGGTCCAAATGCTTAAAGATGCAGAGAGCAAAAAATTTCAAGCAATATTTATTTACAAACTTGACAGATTTTCCAGAAGCTTAAAAGACCTTATCCTGACAATAGACAAACTAAAAGAATGGGGCATAGATTTTGTCTCTCTGCAGGATAAAATAGAAACTGCCTCTGCTTCAGGAAAACTCATGTTTCACATAATCTCCGCATTCGCAGAATTTGAACGAAACATCATTGGTGACAGAACAAAATTCGGCATGGAGCGAAAAGCAAAAGAAGGAGGATTTATAACAAAACCTCCAAAGGGCTACAGGCTAATAAACAAACAACTCGTGGTTGATGAAAAAGAAGCAGAAAGAGTCAAACAAATATTTGAACAATTTCTAAATACCAAGATATCCCTAACACAATTAGCAAAACAAAATAACATGACAACAGCAGGAGTTAAAAAGCTCCTCCAAAACACAACCTACATAGGAAAAGTTAAATTCGCAGGAAAAGAAAGCCAGGGAAATCATAAACCCATTATTTCTTTAGGACTATTCAACAAAGTTCAGAATAAATTAAATCTCTAAAACAGACAATCCAACCCCCTTCTCTTTAGCCCAGCTAAGCAAAGCAAGCAACTCCTTCCCCCGCAATTCAATAAGAATTTCAGTATCCCCTTCATCACAGCGCTCAATTTCTTTATCACCCAAAGGAGGGGTCGCATAAAAATTATTAAATTTACAAGTATTATCGCAATATAAAATCCTATTTGTAACTCGCTCAACATCATCTTTTAAAATCTCAGGAATGTCATCAATTAGTTCAAGAGTTTCATTCAAACGTTCAGCAACCCCCCCTTCTTTAATTTTTTCTCTAATAAATTCTGGCAAATTTGTCAATTCTTCTTCATTATATTCCTTTAAAGTCAAATTTCCCTTAACATAATCCAAACAATAATCATTTGAATCGCATTTCACAAATAAATCCTCTTTCTCATCCGTGACACAAACCCGCAAAACCTTAAAAACATAAAAATAATAAAAATAAACTCCAATAAACAAGATTAATAAAACTAAAATACCTACAATAATCAAAAATATTTTCAAACCCCTGCCCATTTAATTATTTAATAAGGCCTATTTATAAATGTTGTCCAAACACCTGTCCAAACAGCAAAATTTAAATCATCTCGTTGTTTAAACAACCTATGGTCTGTGAAAAATGTGGTTATGCAGAAGAAAAAGAAGCTGAAAAATTCTCTAAAAAACTATGTAAAATCTGTTTTCACTTTGCACCAGATGATAAACAACTGTTCAAACAATATATAAAAGAAAAAATTGATTGGAGAATTTTAGATACTTTTAGAAAATATCCAAAAGAAAATCCTCTTAAATTAGGGATGCAAAAAAAAGCAAAACATGGACAGCCAATGACCCGCCCTCCACTCGGCTATTCTCTCAAAGATGGAACGCTCAAACCAAATCAGGATGCATCAAAAGTCCATTCTCTTTTTAGGGTTTTTCTTGAAAAAAACTATTCCTTAAATTCTCTGGCAAAAAATTACGGGTTATCAGTAAATGGTATAAAAAAAATTCTCACAAATCGCACTTATCTTGGAGAAATCAAATTCGCAGGCTCCCTGCATAAAGGGAATCATCATCCCTTAATCTCACCAGAAATCTTTTACGCAGTCCAAAGAAAATTGCGAACAATCTGTTCAAAATAAATATAAAATAACCATAAATTACAAAAATCACTTACTTTTTTGCTCTACTCAAACTATTCTGAATTTTTGAAAGATTAACTGGCCCAACTTTGTCAGGATCTGCCCCAACATATGTTGCAATATCCTTTAAAAAATCAATATATTTCATAGTTACATCAAATTTTTGAACTTCTGGAAGGTAATCCATTCGTCCTTGTGTATTTTTTCCAGCAGGTTTAAGTCTCACGTAATTTAAAAGAACATTATCTATGGTTGGCATATACTCAAAATTAATAAGATGAACATGCCCCTTATTTGCTAATCTATTAAGTGTATTGTTTCTATGGTGCCCTTTTTCTGCAAATCCAATAATCTTATAACTAAGGTGCTTGGCTAATTGCCTCCTATAATCTTCAAAAGTCCCCCCAGTTCTTTCTGATTTTTTCAAAGCCCTTTGTTCAAGAGATTTTCTAAATTGCCTATAACCCTTTACAGCAGAAGCACCAGAAAGAACCTCATCTAAACAAATTATTTTCAGCTCTTCATCAGTTTCATACTCTTCAAAAAAATTATCATACCATCTGGACATTAACTCATCTCTTTTTCTAAACCTGCTTGAATTTGGCGGGTATTCTACAATTTCTAATGGAAACTTTCTATCAACTATTTTTAAAATATCAATAAAAGGCACAGCCCCAACTACTGGAGCAAATACAACATCAGGTTTTTCCATATGTATAATGTCTGAAGCCTTCTTAAAACCCTTAACAAGATTCTCTATACTCCCTTTCATAATAAATCAACAAAAAATAACTATATAAATCTTTCCTTACTAAAAAGTAACAACATTGAAGCAATTTTAATAGAATTGAATATAACTGCCGAAATAAAACTAAAACTATCTGTAACTGGTCTGCCTCTTAGCTCTTGCTTTAGAATCATCTGGCTTATATGCTTCCTTTCTTCTAGTATCAGCAACTAAAAGATGCCTGTCATAAGCAAGATAGGCCCTCCTCAATTTTTCATCTTTAGTAAAAGCAACAATTGCCCTTGCAATCGCCAACCTCGCAGCTTCTATTCGAGAAGCCATCCCCCCTCCCTTTACAGAAACCCCAATATCAAAATTTAATTTACCCAAAACCTTTTCAGCAATTATCAACGGCTCTTTTAACTCCAATCTTTGCAATTCAGAAAAAAACTCCATAGGTTTTTTATTAATCCTCACTTTTCCAATTCCTTCTTTAATCGTTGCCTTTGCAATAGAAGTCTTTCTCTTTCCTGAAATAGTCAGAGTTTTCATTTCAATCGCTCGCAAATTTGTTTAATTGTAACATATCTTAATGGAATCTTTGTCTTAATTTTTTTCACATTTTTCAAATCCTCTTCCTTCAAATTTCCAAGCCCAATATAGCATTTTAATCTCCTATAAGCCTCTCGGCCTTTTGTTTTATCCCAAGGAAGCATTCCCCGAATCATCCTTTTCAATAATCTATCAGGTAACTTAGAAATTTTTGGTCCTTTTTGAGAATGTAAACCTTTTGCTCTCCATTGCTCAATAACCCTTATTCTATTATTAGCATCTCCAGATAAAAGAGCGTTCTCAGAATTAATAACAACAACCTCCTCTCCTTTCAGCAAGTCCTTAGCAATATGACTCCCCAATCTTCCTACAATCGCATTTTCAGCATCGTAAATTATCATTTCAAAATCTCCAACCCCTTTAATTTAGGATTTTCCTTTAGTTCATCTGCAAGATAAACAAACTCCCCCTTCTTTTTAATCTTTTCAATTGCACTTTTAGAAATATTCCACGCAACTATCTTAATCTTCTTATTCAAATCCCCCATACCCAAAACCTTTCCAGCAACCAAAACATCTTTTCCAATTTTATTAATATCATCTAAATTCCAAACCCTCTGCTTTTTAACCGGTTTAGCCAGCTCCTTCGCAACCAAAGGGTTATTCTTTTTCAAGAAAATGAGTGTTTTGACTAATTCAGGATTTTTTTTCTGCTTAATTCGCCTTTCAATTCTTGTTTTGCTTATTTTTTGTTCCATATTATTTTTGTAGAAATCTATGATTCCTACTCCGCGCCGATCTCAAATGTTATAAGATTATAACAAGACTGGAAGCAAGCCAGTTTTCTCAGCTCGCAGGTATAATATTATTTAATCCTCCCTTTATAAAACTTCCCAATGAGGAGAGAAGGATTCGAACCCTCGCAGGCACTAAGCCAACACGGCCTTAACGTGTCCCGTTTGACCACTCCGGCATCTCCTCATAAAAAACTAATAGAATTATAGCTTTTAACTTTTACTTAATCGCCTTTTTGACCTTCCCTAAATCCTCTTTTAGTGCCTTAACAGCTTCTAAAAAAATATCCTTAGCATTAATCATTCCCCACGACTCAATAAAAAAAACCAACTCTTTACTCGGCTCAACTGAAATCCCCTTAAAATCTTCAACATCTTCCGGCTCTAAATCCCCTGCCCACTCATTAACAACCCGCAATTTATCATCAAATTCAAAAATTTCAGGATAGAGCTCTGCCAATTCAGAATGTTTCTCACCTTCTTTATCAATTTTAATCTTATTCAAATATTTATAATAAGCAAGGCCAGGAACAAATTTTGCATGCTCTTTGCCAGTCCCCTGCCGAGCCCTCGCAACCAATTCCAATTCATGTCCTTTTTCCAGATAAACAATTGGCATCTCAGGATAAACAACTTCTTTGCCTAATTCTCCTGCCAAAACCTCACCCCCTTTAACTTTCAATTTAAAATTTATACTTTTTCCAGAAGCAACTTTCTGATTTTTTAATGGGATTAATCCAAGTCTATGAGCCAAAACCTCGTCATATAAGGCAGAATCATTTTTGTAAATATCAACTTCATCAATTGCAAGAATCGGAATGCTGTTTACACTTCTTCTTATTGCATTTGCCAGTCCAATCTCTATATCTGTAATAAAAATAATTTTTTCCTTGCTTTGTTCAATTTTTTTCATCATTTTTTTTCGAAATTTTTATATTTAAACTTATACCCTCCTCCCTCTTCTCCCGCCCTTCTTTTTTGATCCGCCCCTAGGAATTTTCGTTACATCTGAGATACTTAAAATTTTCATTCCCTCTTTTGTTAAAGTTTTGACAACTGCGTGTGCACCAGGCCCAGTCCCAGGACTTCCGGTTTGTGCGCGAATCCTTACATAAATATTTTTTATATTATACTCTTTAGCAAGCTCTACAATTCTTTTTGCAATAAACATAGCAATTGTGGGATTTGCCTTCAACCGATTATGCTTTGTAACCTGCCCTCCAGAAACTCTTCCAATTGTATTTCCAGCTAAATCCGTAATTTGGGCAATTGTATTATTAAAACTAGTATAAATGCTCACAATCCCAATCATTTCTTCCTTATTTGCCATCTTGATTTTCTTTTGATTTATTTTCTTCTTGTTTTATTTCCTTCTTTTCAACATTCTCTGCTTTAATTCTTCCTTCTTTCAAACTAATTTTATTCTCTAAGTCAGTGTTGATAAAAAAACTTGGAACATTAACTATTTTTCCATCGACAAGAACATGTTTATGAACAATTAATTGCCTCGCTTGCTTAATATTATTTGCAAGTTTTTTCTTGAATACAAATGTTTGCAATCTTCTATCAAGCCAGTTTTCAATCTTTAAACCCAAAACATCGGCAATATCACTAATTTTAAATCCCATCTTATTCAATTTAGCAAAAAATTCTTGTTTTCTTTCTTCAGATTCTGGAATTAAACTCTTCGCCCGCCTTCTTATTTTAGAGATTTTAGAATCCGCCTTCCAAATCTCCTTTTTATTTTTTAATCCATATTTTTTAATAAGTTCATTTTCTTCTTCAATTCTCTCTTTGTCAAAAGGCTGTTTTGGCCTTCTGAATCCTTTTTGTTTTTTCTTTATGCCTCCCATTATCTCCTCTTTGCTCCACGTTTAGATACACCAACAGCGCCCTTTTTCTTGTTCTTCCTAAAATTGGATTTTGTTCTCTGCCCTCTTACTGGAAGCCCCGAAGCATGTCTAACCCCCCTGTAGCATTTTATTTTTTTCATTCTTTTAATGTCAAACTCTTTCTGCAAATCTAAATCACTCCCATGCAAATGCTTGTTCTCACCGCTGTCCAAATCTTTTCTTCTGTTAACTAAAAAATCAGGAACATTTCCATTATTTATAAATTCCTCAATTTTTTTAATTTCATCATTGCTCAATTCCTCAATTTTTTTTCTTTTATCAATCCCAAGTTTTTTGCATACAGCATTTGAAAAAGCCCAGGAAATCCCTTTAATCAAAGTCAGTCCAGAATAAACATCCTTATTTCCGCGAATATCTTTTGCAAGTATTCTAACTACCCTTACAGGCTCCTCTGCTTGTGATTTTTCAGTTTCTGCTATCATTTAATAAATAAATTATGTCTTTTAATTTCAGTAAGTTCTTCAAAGATTCTTTTTTCAATGGCTTTTCGAGGGTCTGGGATATTCGGAACCCTCTTTCTAATATCCTCAAAACTTTCAAAAGGTTTTTCCTCTCGTGCTTTGAGAATAGCGATTGTATGTTTTTTTCCAAATCCCGGCAATAACTCAAACTGATGAAGCCGAGTATTTATTGCCTGAGCTTTATTGAAAAACTCTACAAATTTCTGTTCTTGTTCATTTATAACTTTTTCTACAAACTCCTTAAGCTGGGCTTTCGCACTTTCAGTTAATTTCTCTCTCGGGAGTCTCCCTTTGATAAACAAGACCTTATCTCTCTTGCCGTCTCCAATATAAACTTCCTCCTTAACTTCAAACTTAACACCGCGTCTTGGAACTAAATGTAATAGAATAAAATTCTTTTTACCTATAGCTTGCACTACAGGAACCATGTCTTTTTCCAAAGGATAACCATATGGTAGGTAATCTAACACAATTGCATATTCTTCTTTCTCCATTTTCACTAATATTTCTTAACAACCTCAAGGATTTTATTAACCTCATCTTGATCAAATGAAACATCCGGCACAATCTTCGTCAAATCTGCAGCATCAGTTGGCTTAAAATCTACAATCTTTACAATACCTTCTTCTTTCAATTTTAGGATGTTTAAGCCAGCAAGTTCTTCTTTCATTTCTTTAGCCTTCTTAACATCGCCCTTTACAAACAATTTAATGAAATCCTTCATCTTTCTCTCTTTCTCAGTATCTCCAGCTAAATCTGCAACTTCTAATAATGTCAATGCGGTTTGATTTTTTATCATATCTTATTTAAATGGATTGGATGAATTATAAATGTTTTCATCTTTTTCCCATCTTTAATTTTGACTTCCTTGAATCTTCCTCTGCTCCCTATGATTACCCCTGTATGCCCAACCAACCGAAGCGGAAAATTTGATTTAACCGCGGGGTTTTTCACAATCGCAACTTTATCGCCATCTTTATATTTTCGAAAATACGAACTAAGTTTAATCTTTCCCCGCTCCCGAATATTTCTTTTCTTACTCATTTTTGAATTTATTTTCTGTTTCTTTAATTATTTTTTGCATTACTTCATTAATTAGGATAAATGGATTAAAACCCTCTGCAGATGCTTCTGCCCGCCCCCCGTCAAAAACAGCCAATCCATTAATTTCATATCTCTCTGTCTTGTTTTCTTTATTTTTTTTCATTGTCAAAAGAATTTCCTGATATTCAGCAAAATGCCTCATTTTTTCAGCATATTTTCCAACCATTTTCTTAATAACAATTTTTTCAGCATTATCAATATCAAATCCGCTCAGTACAATATTTCCGCCAAGCTTTTCACGAGCCATAAAAATTTAAGTTGAAATTCATTTAAAAACATATCTAATCAAGAAAATTATCAATTGGGGGCAGTTGTTCTACAAAAGTTTCATTAAAAGAATTATCAAATTTTTCAATCTTTGAAAACTCTTCTATTTGATTTTCTTCAATGCTAATCCCTCTTTTCTCAACTTCCTCCCCAACCCTCCCCAATTCCATATTTCCTTTTTTCTTCTCTCTTTCCATCCCGGAAATAATTGCCTGAGACATCTTCGGCCCCCAAACCTTATACATGCATATTTGACAAATATCCACAACAGAATTTTCTTCCAACTCAATATTGCAATAAATGCATCTTTTTATCATTTTCACCTCTTTTCTGCTAAAATGCAAAACATTTCTTTTGTTATATTAAAAGCTTTATAAATTTTATGGACTACTCATATCTCAAAGCATCAACAGGTCTCATATTTGCCGCCTGCATTGCAGGCAAAATTCCAGATAAACTCCCAACTATAAATGAAAAAGCCAATGCACCAAATATAATCACAGGGCTTAAACTTGCCTGCAAAAGCTTAGTTCCCAAAGCCATTTCAGCCCCAACCTCCACACCCTTTGCCAGCCCGATTCCAATCCCAACCCCAATCAAGCCCCCAACCAATCCCAATAAACCCGATTCAACTAAAAACAACAAAAGTATCTGAGAATTTCTCGCACCAATTGCCTTCATTGTTCCAATCTCCTTTGTCCTTTCTAAAACAGAAGTATACATCGTATTCATAATTCCGATTCCGCCGACAATAAGGGAGATGCTCGCAATTCCAATAAGAACTGTTTGCACAATTGAAAAAATATTCTTAAAACTATCTAAAAGCTGTTCAGAAGTTTGAATACTAAAAGTTTCTTCACCTTCTCTTTCCCCCCGACTCTGCCTCAATTTTCTTTTGATTGTCTCTGCAACATCTTCTGGGTCAAAGCCGTCTGCAACTTTCACGATAATGGAGCTCTCCTCATCTGGGATATTCAGCAACTCTCTCATAACTTCTTTTCTCATTAAAACAGCATTATCATCATAAGGATTCCCAATCTTTTCCAAAATTCCAACAACCTTAAATTCCCGCCCTTCAAACTCAACCTTATTCTTCAATCTAACACCTTTATCAAATAAATCATCATAAAGCTTATAGCCGACAATAACCTTTGATTCCTCGCCTTGTTTTACAATTCTTCCATCTAATAGTCTCTTTTCCAAACTTTCAGTTCCAAATGCCTCAACATAATTATCATCAAACCCAATAATATAACCAATCTGCGTCTCATCTCTGAATGTAATTGGAGCTGTCTTCATAAGAAAGCCTGCCACAATTTTTACTCCCCGAACCTGCTCAATAACCTTGACATCTTTTTCAGTTAAAATTAAATCAGGATTTGTAACACTGCCTGGAACTGCAAATGTTTTTGACCCAATAGAGATAGTATTCCCCCCCAAATCCTCAAATTGTTTCTCAATATAATCCTGCATCCCTTGTCCTAATGAGATTAATGCAACAACCGCCGCAACCCCGATAAAAATCCCAAGCATAGTCAGCCAAGCCCTCAACTTTCTTCTCCGAAGATTATTCAATGAAAGACGCAAGAAATCCAGCATCCTACCTCCTATTTCGTCTTTTCTTAATTTTCCTGTAAATATACCACATAATCACCAAGATGATAACAGCCCCAACATAAATTAATGTATTATCCCTTGGAATTAATCCAAGATTCTCAGCTTCTTCAATAGAATAAACCCTTAACTGCAAAACCTTGGATTCACTATAAACTTTATTTGTTGCATCTCTATAAGTCAAGGTAACAGGAATTGTCAATGCCCCGGGGTTCTTTGTAAAAATTTCAAATTTAGCAGAATCAAAATCATCGCTGTCTAAGTCGCCGATATAAACCTCCTCTTCAGACAAAATATCAAACCCCGCCCCAGAGATTTTAATCTCCAAAAACTTTGCTCTTGCAAGCCCCTTATTTGTAATTTCAATATCAACCTCATTTTTCTTCCCTGCAATTAATAAACTGTCACTGCCCAAAACAAATTCTGGCTGTGCATTCACAACAACAGAAATTGTAAAATCCTTTGTCTTTCCTTCTCCATCTAATTCATAATCAACATGAACAGGAATTTTATAAGTCCCTGCCTCTGCACTCCCATCTGCAATCAAATCAAATTTAAAATTTTCAGAATCACCATCTCTAATTTTTTCTTCATAATCCTCAGAACTTGTTGTCGGAGCAAAGGGCAATTCTGCCAAATTTAAAGTAACGACAACATTTTCCGCATCAACATCAAAGTTGTTCTTAATTTCAATGTTAATATTAAATTCAGAACCAGGCACAACTTCTTCCGGACTAACACAAACATCATTAACATTCAAACCACTAACTAATGAAATCAAAACAATTCCCAATATCAAACTAAACATCTTTTTCATACAATCCTCCCGTCTTTTAATCTTATAATCTTCTTTGCTTTCTTCGCCAATTCCATATCATGAGTAACCATAATAATTGTCTTCCCTTCTTTATTTAATCTTACAAACATATCCAAAACTTCCTTCCCTGTCTTGCTGTCCAAATTCCCTGTTGGTTCATCAGCCAAAATAATGTCAGGGTCATTTGCCAAAGCCCGCGCAATCGCAACTCTCTGCCTCTGCCCTCCAGACAGCTCATTAGGTAAATGATTTGCTCTGTCTCCAAGCCCAACTTTTTCTAATAATTCCAAGGCTCTCTCCTCTCTTTCTGTTTTCCCAATTTCTTGAAACATCATAGGCAATGCAACATTCTCTAATGCAGTCAAGGTGGGAACTAAATTAAAAGTTTGAAAAACAAAACCAATCCTCCTCCCGCGAATCTGTGCAAGCTCTGATTCTTCCAAGTGTTCAATATCAACCTCCCCAAGATAGATATTCCCTTCACTAGCAATATCCAAAGCCCCAACCATATTCATCATAGTGCTTTTTCCAGAACCGCTCGGCCCAACAATAGCAATAAAATCACCTTTCTTAATCTCCAAGTCAATGCCATCTAAAGCCTTGACTAAGGAATCGCCCATCTTATACTCCTTATGCACATTCTTAAGCTTAAGTTGTGTTGTCATTCTTGGTACTAGAATAAGGCCTCCAGTTGCCACCACCTCAAAATTCCCCTGTTAATAAACTTTATAAACCTTTCTCGAATCAAATTAATATGATAATCCCAATAAGATGTTTTTCATGCGGAAAACCCATCGCTCATTTATGGAAAACATACAAAGAAAAAATCCAGCAGGGGAAAGAACCAGGACAAGTTTTGGATGAGCTTGGATTAGAAAAAGCATGCTGTAGAGCAATGTTCCTCGGACAAGTAGACCTTCTTAATTTAGTTAATAAATTTAAAAAATTCTAATTTTCTTTATGAGGGGAGAAGGATTCGAACCCTCGTAGGCACTAAGCCAACAGCTTTCTCGCGATTCACTCTTCAAATATTATTTCTCAATTGTAAGAGCAAATACGCTCGTCTTGAGGCTGTCCCGTTTGACCGCTCCGGCATCCCCTCACTAAAAATTAAAGCAAGTTTTAATTTTTAAGGTTTTCCAGAGAAACCTCTTTTGTTATAATTTTTAAGTGTAAAACAACATTTAAATACCCTAATATCATCACTAAATTAAGGTCGGCAGAACAATTTAAGACGAGCTTCGGTTTGTCTTAAGCTTCGGATGCCGGTTTAGGCCAGCAGAACAATTTAATAAAATCTTCGGATTTTATTAAGCTTCGGATGTTGGCCTTCCTTTTAATCATTAATTTTATAAAGTTAAATTTTCTCTAATTATTAAGACAGCCATAATCGGTTGGTAACACCTGTTCCCTTTCCGAACACAGAAGTTAAGCTTCCGATGTTTATGCCGGTACTGTTGAAAAATGGGAAAGCATAAAGCTGTCTTTCTTTTTAGATACCTTTTTAATTCTAAGTTATTTGCTAATTTTAGCCCTTGTAGCTCAGCTGGATAGAGTGCGTCCCTCCTAAGGACGAAGTCGAAGGTTCAAATCCTTCCAAGGGCGTATAAAAATTTTAAAAACCCAGAAATACTCACAATAATAAGCGTGGGTAGTTCAGTGGCAGAATCTCTGCCTTCCATGTTGAAAATTCCACAAGAATTTTCTTGCGGAGTTAGCAGATGACCCGGGTTCAAATCCCGGCCCGCGCATCGCGCACAAACATAAACAAAAATGGAAGAAATACAAGAACAAAAAAAATTCATAAATTGGCATAATAAAAACTATAAAAAACTTTTATTAGTTCCAGGGATAATCCTTCTCCTGTCATTAATATACATTTTAGTTTTTTATTTTCAAACTGGAGATTTGATTCATAAAGATGTTTCATTAACAGGAGGAACAACAATCACCATCTTTACAGATGTTCCAGAAGCAAAATTAGAATCCGCCCTCTCAGAAAACTTCCCAGATTTATTAATCCGAACAATCTTAGATAACACAGGAAAACAAACGCAATTAATCGTAATTGTTCCAAACCCCCCGGAAGAAATCCGCCCCGCAATAGAGAAAATTCTCAACTTCAAATTGACAGAAGACAATTCCACTATTGAATTTACAGGTTCAACTTTATCAGAAAATTTTTATAAACAATTAATTGTTGCAGTCCTTCTGGCGTTCTTCTGGATGGCTGCAGTAGTTTTCATAATTTTCTCAAAAGGAGCCAAATTAAAATTCTGGACAATAATATTAAACATAATCTTCGGAATCCTTATTGGAAGTTTATTTTTTAAATATGGGATAATTTCATTTATTCTTATTATACCATTAATGGCATTATTAATTTACATCTATATAAAAAATTCAGTTCCAGCATTCGCAGTTATGCTTTCAGCATTCGCTGATATTGTGATGACTCTTGCAGTAGTTGACCTTATTGGCATGAAGTTATCAACTGCTGGAATAGTCGCCTTCCTTATGCTTATTGGTTATTCAGTAGATACAGACATTTTATTAACAACCCGTGTTTTAAAAAGAAAACACAATGTAAATGAAGCCCTTTTCTCAGCCTTTAAAACAGGAACATTAATGACTCTTACTTCAATTATCGCAATTACAACCGCCCTAATAATCGTTTTCTCATTTTCAACAGTACTTAATCAAATATTCATAATTCTTCTTATTGGTCTTGGCTTTGACCTAATTAACACTTGGCTTACAAATGCCTCAATAATTAAATGGTATGCGAGCAATTCGCTCCATACAAATTAAAACGCAAAATGAATGGAGCAAATTGTGAGTTAGAGCAATTCGCTCCATACAAATTAAAACGCAAAATGAATGGAGTAAATTGCGAGTTAGAAAGAACATGAAAATTACATTAAGAATCTGGATTTTGATTGCATTCATTTTATTTGCATTAATCTCAATTTTCTCGATTCCCCCAAAATTTCTTCAATCAGGTGTAGTTGTAAAATCTGTAGAACAAAATTCAACAATCTTTAATGATGGATTAAGAAGAGGGATGATAATAACTGCAATAAATAATCAGCAGATAAAAACTATAGAAGATTATGCAGATGCAATGTCAATTTTTGATGATTTGCAGGCACACAAATTATCAATACAAACATCTTCAGAAGAATTTTTCAACATCTATGGCCCAGAAATAAAAGACCAGATTATAGTTGATAAAATTTCAAAAACAAGGATAAAAACTGGATTAGATATCAGTGGAGGAGCGAGAGCTCTGATTACTGGTTTAGACCATGACTTAACATCCTCTGAAGTAGACGACCTTGTTGCAATCTCACAACAAAGATTTAATGTCTATGGATTAACTGATGTAAGGCTAAGTAAGGTATCCGATTTATCAGGAAATAATTTTATGTTAATTGAGATAGCCGGCTCATCTCCGCAGGATTTGGAAGAATTAATTACACAACAAGGGGTATTCGAAGCGAAAATTGGAAATGAAACAGTTTTTACTGGAGGAAAAAAAGATATAACTTATGTCGGTCGGTCAGGTCCTAATGCCGGAATTTACGAATGTCTTGAAGTTCAAGGTGGTGAAGTCTGCAATTTCAGATTTGTAATCCACTTAACAGAACAGGCGGCAAGAAGGCATGCTGATATAACATCCAAATTAGAAACAAACGGCTCACATCTATCAAAACCTCTTGACCTGTATCTTGATGGAGTTTTAACAAGCTCTCTTCAAATCTCTTCCAACCTGAAAGGGCAGATTGCAACTAAAATCGAAATTTCTGGACCTGGCTATGGTCAAGACAGAAAAGAAGCATACGACAATGCAAAAGCAGAGATGAAAAAACTTCAAACAATCCTCATTACTGGCTCACTCCCCTTTAAATTAAAAATAGAAAAAATTGATATTGTTTCACCAAAACTAGGAGACCAATTTACACAAAATCTTCTTATTGCAGGGTTATTTGCAGTTATCGCAGTATCGCTTCTAATTTTTGTAAGATATAAAAAATTCAAAATTTCAATAGCTATTTTAGCAGTTTCCTTCTCTGAAGTATTAATTATCTTGGGATTAGCGTCCTTCATACATTGGAATCTTGACCTTCCTTCAATTGCAGGTATAATTGCAGCAATAGGAACAGGAATAGACAGCCAGATTATTATATTAGATGAATCAAGAGTAAGAGATGAATCAATAAAACAAAGAGTAAAAAAAGCTCTTTTCATTATTATGACAGCATTTGCAACAACTTTTGTAGCATTAATCCCATTGACAGGAACCCTTTCATTCATGGGAATTGGAGCAGCCTCCGCTGGATTGTTAAAAGGTTTCGCAATTACCACTCTAATCGGAATTTCAGCAGGAGTTTTCATAACTCGTCCTGCTTTCGCAGACATTACAAGACAACTGGAGGGAGAATAATGCAACCAAAATGGCATATTTTGATAGGATTCATTGTGAGTTACATTCTCGTATATTTCTTTAATTTCTCATTACTCGCAGGAATGATAATTTTCCTCTCATCATTCCTAATTGATTTTGACCATGTAATAAGATATATATTCCTGAAAAAAGACATTAATCCAAAGAAATTTTGGAATTGGTCAATGAATTCAAAAAAATCTTGGTGCTCTCTCTCCTGCAACCAAAAGAGAAAAATTAAATTTCCAATTTTCTTTTTTCATGGAATTGAATTTTGGATTATAATCCTCATTCTTGCAATTTTCTCTCCTTTTTTTCTTTGGATTCTTATCGGAATATTAATTCATATGATTGCAGACATCTCTTTTCTCATCTATAATCATGACCCATTGTATTTTAAATTATCAACAATTTATACAATAATAACAAATAAGAATAAAATTTCTATTTCAAAACTCTCAGCTTCACATAAATCTGTGAAATCAACCCGTTAAAAAATAAAGAAAGTTTTTCTCTTAATTTTTTTGGAAAAAGACGGCCAACATTTGTAGGCAAAAGTTCTAATTGCACAATCTCAAATCTAGATACCTTGTTTATAACAGCCACCTGTTCAACAAGTTCTTTATCAATTGTTCTAGGATTGACATTTTATTCAACCCTTAGCCTTTTACTTCTCTTTAATAATATAGAGTTTTAAGGGTTGATAGATTTTTTGGTTTTGTATTATCGCTTCAGAAAGCGAGTAATTACCTATAATAAATAATTTTAATAAATCCCTACCGTTTTAAAAAGCCTCATTTTGATTTCATTGGGCCTGGTTTTGAAAGTTTAATTTTAATATTAAAATTTTTATTAGGAAATTGTGGAAATTTTAAAACTTTAGATTTAATTGGAAAAGGATAGTAAATAGCACACATTGTATTTGAAACCTTATAAACATATTTTCTTCTTTCTTTTGGTGTCCCGTCTAAAATCCCTGCAAGTGTTGTCCAATTAGTATTCTCATTATCTTTTCCAGCATCATGCCATACTATCATTGAATTTTTATGAATTACTTTAAATACATTTTTCGTATCTATTTTAACACCAGTATAACTATGGTCACCATCTACAAATATTAAATCGAATTTTTCTTTGAATTTAGTGTAATCAAAAGTATGAGAGTCCTGTTTTATATGTTTTACATTTTTCAAATTTTTAGAAAAAAATCTTTGCAACCGAATATACTCTTCTTTCCTACCATATTTTCTTAATTCATCGTCTGATAAGCTAATGGAAACACATTTATCTGCAACTTGAGAAACATTTGCTATGCTTTCACCCCTCCACGTACCTATTTCTAAATATCTACACTTCTTATACTTTCTTGCCATTTGTTTTAATAAAGCTAAATCTATAGGCTGGCAGGTTTGAGCTAAATAAGTATAAGGTTCAATTGTTTCCTTAAAATTAGGGGATAAATCTAATAAATCAACTGTTGGTATTTTTCCATATTTGGCTAAAACATAATCTTTCTTGGATTTCTCCATGGAATTTTCATAACCACCCCTAATAAAAGGTTTTAATTTAAAATTTCTAATTGCTTGTATAAATTTCTCAACTTTAATTTTCATGTTTCAATCCTATCAAGTATTTTTATTTTTTCCAATTAAGTATTTAAATGGATAATTAAACAACATTCTAATTTTAGCAAAAGCATATAAAACTAGCAAGGCTAATTTAAACTTTAATTTATAAGGCAGAGTTAATCTTTTAAGAAAAATTAAAAAACTAGACTTCCCATTTTTTACATAAAATTGTAATCCAGCATAATAATTTGGATTATTTATCCAAGGGTATTCTTCAGTTTTGTATCCACCATTTTCTTTAAAATATGCTTTCCATCTCTCTAAATTTTTAGGCACTTTCCAACTATAATTTTTAACAACAAAATCTATACTTTTGTGCTTAATTGTTTGTTGGGGATATAATCTACAATGAACCCCTCCCAAAACTATTTTAATTTTTGGATTTAGTTTTTTAATCATTCTTGTTTTTTTCAAGGCATTTGGGATGCATAAACTCATTACAGATAGACCAACAACAAATGTATTTTTAATTTCTCTTTTTATTAATTCTTTATAGTCTTTTTCTACAACACAATCAATAAAACAAACTTCAAAATTATTTCTTTTCTTTATCCAGGTAGCAATCGAAAGTAATTCTAAGGGAAAATTTGTTTTTTTATCTGCCCTGATTAAGGAGGCAGGAATTGTATTTATTAACAAGATCTTTTTCTTTAGCATATTGATGTGATCTAATAATGTTTATTTAAATATATTGCCCTTTTTCTTTAATATATTATAAAAAAAATTAAGGCTGTTAAGTATTTAAAATTTGATCTTAGATTGATTTTAAAATCGCTAATGTATCAGATTTGTTTGTTGTTAAGGAATATCCTTGATCTTTAAGCAAATTTTCACATTCTTTCACATCTTTTTTATTTAAGTGCATATGTTCATAAAAAATCATCTTTGGTTTCAATTTTGTAAAATCAATTAATTTAATAATTTCATAATCAAAACCTTCTGTATCAAGGTGTAATAAGTCTATTTTTTTAACCTTATTTCTTTTTATCAATTCTTTAAAAGTTATACATCTAACTTTTTCAACAACAAGATATTTTTCAATGTTTGCAATTATTCTCTTATTTTTTAAAACTGTTTTTTTATCAAAACTCCCTATTTGTTCATACCAACGTGGCATCCCTTTAAGATTTCTTTTAAGGCGATAAAGATTTCTGTATTGGTTCTTATTTGATATAGCAACATTTTCAAATATTAATCTTTTATATATATCTGGAGCCCTTTTTCTATAATTCTGAATAAGTCTTTTAAATATATACTTAACGGGTTCTATAAGAATACCATCCCACCTGTATTTTATAATAATTCTATGTATAGGGTCTCCACTAAAACCATCATTAGAACCAATTTGTATAAAGAAAAAATTATCTATCTTTTTTGAATAATGCTCCACAATTACCCCAAAATCCTTAAAATTATCTGGCAAAGAATCATAAAGTTTTTTTGATAAAAAAGAAA
The DNA here is from genome assembly GCA_017609535.1 of Candidatus Pacearchaeota archaeon. Taxonomy (GTDB): domain Archaea; phylum Nanobdellota; class Nanobdellia; order Pacearchaeales; family GW2011-AR1; genus JAFCDU01. The sequence goes on from JAFCDU010000001.1 coordinate 33,689, forward strand.
TTAGAATTTTATTTAAGGACAATTTTAAAAGATTTTTAACATCTTTAATTTTTCTTTTAATGTCCATTATCATTTTAATTTATGCCCCCTCTTCCTTATTTCAACTTTCAAATTCCTTCCTGAAAATCCTGGAGGGTTTTCATCAACATGAATTATCCTCTTTTTAAATCCAAAGGGCATTGGCTTTGCCTGAGTCCACGAATAGCTAGGGTCAACAGTATAGACATCTTTTTTATTATCAATAAGATATTTATTTAAAAAAGATTCATCCCACCATTTGGCGATAATTCCATTCTTAATGTCTATCTCAGTATCCTTTTCCAACTTTTCAGTTGCTTTCAAAAAATCTTTACTTTTCCCTCCCCAGAAACATGCCTGCCAATAAGTAGACAAATCATCCCCTTCTTTTACACTCGCTAAAGATTTAGGATTCTGTTCAAACTGTTCAGGCGAAATCTTATTTACAAAATTAAAATGTTGAACAGCAAAAAGTGGTTTGTCATGGCAAAAAAACTCCTTCTCAGAAATCACAGAAACAGCATACATGTCTGCATCAATATAAATAATATGAGAATAATTTTTCAATTTTTTCTTTGCTTTATTGATAAACTTAAATTTTCTAAGATTAACAAAAGGAAATTTTTCATGTTTGATTGGAACAATAATTACATCCTCTTTTCCATTAAAAAATTCAAAATTCGTTTGGTCTGTGAACACAAAAAAATCTTTTTTTGTTTTAGGTAAAAAAAATTTCTTAAAAGTCGTATAATATCGAGGAAAGAAATGAATATATTTGTTTGTGCCAATAAATAAGATAGCGACTTTTGTAGGAAATTGCATTTGCTCTCTATAAGTTACAGAAAGAGCTTTTTTCAAGGCTCTATAATCAATGATAGTCCGCCAACAATGGGCAATCCTCCCACCAAATACTTTTCTTATTGCAAGCTTAATTTTTTTCATATCTTAGTTAGAATTTTATCATTTTTATAATTACTTATGTTTAAATATATCTTATTTCACCTATAATTATGGGAGATTTAAAAGAAAAAACACTAAAAAATTCATTTTGGAACCTTTTAGCAACATTATCAAATCGTCTTGGAGGATTGGTATTTACAATAATTTTAGCAAGATTTCTTTTGCCGGAAACTTTTGGGGTCTATTCAATTATAATCTCCATTGCAATGGTTTTTTTCACATTTGCCGATTTAGGAGTTAATGGCGCCTTGGTAAGATACGTTTCTTATGCTCTTGCATATGAAAAAAGAAAAATCCCCTCTTATTACAGATACTTGCTGAAACTAAAACTATGTTTTGCCCTGATTGCATCTACATTACTAATTGCCTTGTCTTATCCAATCGCATTTAATTTATATAAAAATCCGCAATTATTTCAACCGCTCCTTATATGTGGAATCTATATATTCATCTTATCATTTGAAAATTTTTATTCGCAGATTTTTTATGCAGCTGAAAAAGTAAGATACTTAAGCATCAAGGAATTCCTTCATCAGGCAATAAGAATTTCTTTAGCATTCTTTGTTTTCTTTTTTGTTACAGCATCATATCAAATAATCGGAATAATCCTGGCTCTTATTTTAACTGCAATGCTGATGATTATATTCGGAATTTATTATTCTTACAAATTAATTCCTGAAATGTATAAAAAACCAACAGAGAAAATCAATAAAAAAAGAATTCGAACTTTCCTTAGCTTTCTAACAATCGCGAGCATTTCAAGCATCTTTTTTTCATATATAGATTCTTTAATGCTCGGACTTTTTACTCCAACCGAGTTTGTAGGATTTTACAGGGTTTCTTTTTCTTTAGTTTTCGGGGTAATTGGTCTGGCATCATTTGCGAATTTAATTTTTCTTCCGATTTTCACAAAATTAAAAAAAGAAAAAACAAATCAAGTCTTGAATCTGGCATTTAAATATATCTCATTAATTTCAATTCCAGCGGTATTTGGCGTGCTCATCCTCGGAAAATACTTCATCAAGTTCCTTTATGGACAAAGTTATCTGCCCGCAGCCTTGTCACTCCAATTCCTCTCCTTCCTTATTTTTCCCGCAGTTTCTGTAGGCCTCTTTCTCTCACTCTTTTCAGCTGAAGAAAAACCTCAAATTTTTGCAAAGCTGATAATTTTAGCAACAATTATCAACATAATCCTTAATTTTATCTTCATAAAATCATTCCTTGCCATTTCTCCATTATGGGCGACAGCAGGAGCCGCAATAGCCACTTTAATTAGTTGGACCTTTTATTTCATTTCCGCAGTCATCACTATAAGAAAAGAGTTTAATCTGAAGATAATTTTCAAGCCACTATTAAAGCCGCTATCTGCCTCATTAATTATGGCGATTGTCATAAGGTTGATTTTAATTAAAGGTTTAAATCTTATTTCAGGAATAGGAACAATATTTGTCGGATTCTTTGTTTATAGTCTTATCATGATTTTAATAGAGAAAAATATAAAAAAGGAAATTCGGAAATTGATAAAATACATTCTCAAAAACAAATAAATCTTTTTAAATTAGAGGAATTTTAAATTAAAATGGGAGAAGAACGAACCAACAAAAAACTAAAAATCCTATTTTTTGGACAATTTACAATTAATCATGATTATGGCGGTCAAGGCCTTGCATACCCAATTATGGAATATCTAGATAAATTTTTTGATATAGAATATTCCTTTATGGTTTCTGAAAAATATTATCAAGAAAATCTTCCTTATGCAGAAAAAAAGGGCTTCAAATTAGTTCCATTTCCTTATCCAAAAATTTTCATAAAAAATCAGGATTTGATTAATGCGATAAAAGAAACAGATATTATAATTGATGTAGATGGAATTGAGTATATTGGAAATCTTCCTAAAATAAAAAAATGGTTTCATTTTTATAGAACTTCTTATATCCAAGATTTAGCAAAAAAATATAAAAAAATTTATTTAAAATCTCCAAAATCTTATGGCCCAATACAAGGCAAGATATTCAAGATGCTTGTCAAAAGAAAGTTGAACAAAGTGCCTTTCATATTAGTAAGAGGGAAAGAAAATTTTGAAAATTTAAAAAATCTAAATCTAAAAACCCCAATTTACAATTGCCCCGATGTATCCTTAATCCTCAAACAAAAACAGCAAGAATGGGCAATAGAATATCTTGAAAAGTTAGGAATTAATCCGAGGAAAGAATTAATCGGAATCTCTCCGAGTTATGTAATGAATAATAAAAACGAAGACCATTTAGAACTTTCAAAAAAAATAATTAAATATTTTCAATCAAAAGGCCTACAAATTTTGATTATTCCTCATGCAATTAATGATAGTGCAGATATAAGCTCTTGTGACCTTGCTCTTTGCAAATATCTTTACGAAGACTTAGAGGATAAACAAAATGTCTTTCTAATTACAGACACAGATTTAGAATATAAAGAAATAAGAAGCATAATCGGACGATTATCTTTTTACATTACTGCAAGATATCATGGATTGGCCTCAGCATTATATATGAAAATCCCCACCGTTATCTGGTCCTGGCATACAAAATATAAAGATATGGCTTCATTATATCTATCAGAACCAAAAATAATTTCAGAGGAAATGACTCCTGAGCAGGCCATTGAGTTTGTAAAAAGTTCTTATGAAAATCAATCTTGGTTTGATAAAACTAAAATGGAAGAAAAACAAAAGAATGTAGAATCAGAAATAAATAAGAACTTGAATTTATTTGTAGAAAAAATAAAGGAAAGAACAAATGAATCTACTTGATTTAATAAAGAAACGAAGAAGTATAAGGATATTTACAGGCAAAAAAATCCCAGAGGAAGAATTAAAACAAATACTTGAAGCAGGAGTTTGGGCACCCTCTGGGTGCAATAATCAAGAATTAAGATTCCTCGTTTTGGAAGATATAACACCAATACTTGAGTTCAAGCCTTACCTAAAGGGGGTTTCTCATTTCATCATTATCTTTTGCGATACTTCTCTCAAAGGAAGCAAGATGTATAAAAATAAAAATCAAAGACATTTAAAATTCATCGATACTGGTCTTGCCCTTCAAAACATGGTTATATTTGCAAAAAGTAAGGGGATTGATAGTTGTATTTGCAATTTATCAAAATATCACTTCAAATTAAAAGGAAAAATATGGGAGAAAATCTTGCGAAGAATTCTGATAAAACTCAATCTTTATAGTTTTTCAAAATCAAATTTTGAATACATAGTTAGAAATAAATTAAAAATTCCAAAACATCTTGAAATAACTGGGGCAGTGGCTCTTGGCTATGGAAAAGTTTTTCCTGATTTAAGTATAGCAATGCATGATGGTAAAAAAATTAAAAGAAATCCAGTAGATTTTTATAGATTATAATGAAAGATATAAATGCGACAATTTTAGTTGACCTTACACCAACTGAAGAAGAAATTTTCCAGAATATTCACAAGGATGCGAGATGGGGGATAAAAAAGGCGCTAAAAAACGGCTTGAAAGTAAAACAAACAGAAGATTGGGAAACTTTTTATCCAATTTATCAAAAAACAATGGCTACAGGAGGCGGTTTTATTCATTCCCTCAAGACTGTTAAAGAAACTTCCGCAATCCTCTTTTTATGTTATTACAAAAATAAACCAATTGCAGGATTGTCTATCGGATTCAGGGATGACAAATACGATAAAAATCTACCAAGCCTTTCAAAATTAGCATCATTAAAAGAATATCAAAATCTTCAACCAAATAACCTTCTCGTTTGGGAAGCAATAAAATGGAGTAAAAAAAAGGGCTACAAAAAATTTGATATGGGGGGCTGGCAGATAAAGGCACAAGGCCATCTTGTCGGAATAAACAAATTCAAAGAAAGATGGGGAGAACTAACTTACTATTATAAAGATTATCCAATAAAAATCGCAATTGGAAGAAAGTTAGTTAGAAATTTCCCATTAATAAAAAAAATCTGGGATAAAATAAAAAAGGAAGTTAAAAAGAATTAAAGTGATTAACACAAATAATCTTGAAAAGCAGAATATTGAAATTTATAGAAGCTCTAGGGCTATTACCCATTATAATCGTGTCGGTCTAAACCTATTGAAGAAGTAATAATCAATAAATATTTTAAGAAAAATATGAAGATTTTAGACCTCGGGTGCGGAGTTGGAAGAACAACAAAACCATTGTATGACCTAGGATATAATGTGATTGGTGTCGAGATAATTAAAGAGATGATTGATCTTGCCAAAAAGAAATATCCTAATATTGATTTTAGGGTGGGTGATGCTTGTAATCTAAAATTTAAAGATGCAGAATTTGATATTGTTTTCTTTTCATTTAACGGTATGGATTACATTTTTCCAGAAAAAAAATAGTTGCATTAAAAGAGATTAATCGAGTTCTTAAAAAAGGAGGTTATTTTATATTCAGTAGCCATAACGCTAAGGGCTTATTTTTTAAGTTCAGACCTTTCTTTTTTCTTAGAAACCTGTTTAAAGGAACTTTGTTTTCAAGATATAAAATAGATACAAATAAAGACTTTGATGCTCTTTATACTTTTTATGCTTCGCCGAAATATAATATTAAACAAATAGAAAAAGCTACTAACCTAAGATTTATGGAATTTTTTAAACCTTATCTCACACCTTATTATGTATTTAAAAAATAAATAGTAAGAAAAATCTTGATTATTTGACACAATAAAAAAAACATATGATGACCGCCCAAATCTATCATATCTATGGGAGCAGTTTTAAAATTAAGAAATTTGAAATTGTAAAAATTGCAGAGGGAAGAAGGTTTCCAGTTGTAAGTAAGATAATAAAGATTTTAGACAAACCCTTCTTTTGGTTGGGCATTGGAGGAAAATTTATGTATGCATTATGTGAGAAGATTTAGTTGTCCTGAAAACATTTATATTGGTTCTTTCCTTATCCCTCTTTATGAAAATTTTACTTACAATAGATGTTGAAACTACTCGCGAAATTCCAGAAATGATAGGAATCTTGAAAAAGAAAAAAATTGAAACAATTTTTTTTGTTCCAGCTCAACTTTTGGAATCTAAACCTCACCTCAAAAAACTTACTAAATATGGAAAAATAGGTTTACATGGCTATCAACACGAAAGATTTGACTTACTTGATTATAAAGAAAAGGAAGAGCTGATTAAAAAATCAGTTAAAGTTTATAAAAAAATTTTTAATAGAGACCCAGAATATTTCAGAGCACCACAATTCTCTGCTGATTTTGAATTGTTGAAAATTCTTGAAAAATACGGATTCAAAAAGGATTTTTCTGTCACAGAATTCCCTCTTTTTCAGACAATATTCTTTCCTACCCATTTTTTAACTTATCTTAAACAAATAAAAATTGACAAAAAACTTAAAGAAAAAGGCATGAAAATTAAAGAAATTAAACTTTCTTCTGCTGTTTTCCCCTTTAGTATGTTTTTTCTAAAACTCCTACCTTTGCCGATTTTTTTAATTTTTGCTAAAATTTATTTTGTTTTTAAAAAAACCAAGAAACTTGTTTTCCTAGCTCACTCTTACGAATTTGGCAATAAAAAATTAAGAAAAAAATTTTTAAGATTCTATCATATTTAAAGAGAACCTAAAACCTGAGAATCTAATTATAATTAACTTTTTATATTGCAACTATTAAGTATTGAAAAATGAAAAGGAAAAAAATTTTAGAAATTTGTAATTTCTCTTCTGGAATTTCTGGGGTTTGGACAAGGGTTTTAGAGGAAAGTAAAATTTTTTCAAAAAAAAACGAAGTTTGGATTTTTTCGTCTAATCTTAAAAATGAAAAAGAAAAAGTTAAAGATTATGAAAAAATTGAAAAAATAAAAATCAGAAGATTCCCTGTGAGATTCAGAGCAGGTTACGCTTTATTTTTTGACTTTTATAAAGAAGCTTTGATTTTAAAGCCCGACATAATTATAGCCCATGGTTTTAGAAAACCTTATTTAAACCAGGTTATCAGGCTTAAGAAAAAATTAGAAAAGAAAGGAAAAAAAATTAAAATCTTCCTTGTTACTCATGCACCTTTTTTAGAAAAAGGTTTAAGAAATAAATTGATTGAGTTTATTGTTAAATGTTATGATTTTTTTTATGCAAAAAAAATTTTGAATTCTTTTGATAAGGTTATAGCAATAACAAAATGGGAAATCCCTATTTTATTAAAATTAGGGTGTGAAAAAGAAAAAATAGTTTATATTCCGAATACTATTCCAGAAAATTTTTTTAAAGAAAAGAAGGGAAGAGAAATTAAAGGGAGAATTTTGTTTTTCGGAAGGATAAACAGGATAAAAAATTTAGAAACCCTCATTTTGGCTTGTTCAAAATTAAAACATTCAAGATATAGTTTAAATATAACTGGCCCAGCTGATGAAAAATATTTAGAGGAGCTGAAAAGCCTGACAGAAAAATCAAAAGTTAAAGTTAAATTTTCTAAACCCCTTTATGCTCTAAAAGAAAAAATTAAAAAAATAGATTCCTGCGAGATTTTTGCCTTACCTTCTAAAAGAGAAGGCTTACCTTTATCAATAATTGAAGCCATGGCAAGGAGCAAAGTAGTGATAAGTTCAAATACTCAGGGTGCAAAAGAACTTATTGAAGATGGTAAGAATGGATTTTTATTTAAAATTGGAGATTATAATGAACTATCTGAAATCTTGAAATTTTGTTTAAATGAAAAAAACTCAAAACAATTAAAAAAAATTAAAGAAAATGCAAGAAAAAGCGTAAAAAACTTTAAATTATCAAACATTATGAAAAAATACAATCAATTATTAAGATGATAACAATCGGAATTCCAACCTACAATGAAGAAAAAGTTATAGCAAAATGCATAAAATCTGTATTAAATCAAATCTCTCCTGATGATGAAATAATTGTTGTAGCATCAGGATGCACAGATAACACTGTTCAGGAAGTTAAAAAAATAAAAGATAAACGAGTAAAATTAATTATAGAAAAAGAAAGGAATGGAAAATCTTCTGCATTAAATTTGATAATAAAGAATGCTAAATCAGATATAATAGTTCAGACAGATGGTGATGTTGAGATAAAACAAGATTCAATTTCAAAGTTAATAAGACATTTCAAGGACCCAAAGATAGGAGGGGTTTCCGGAAACCCAATTCCAATTTTACCAAAAAATAATTTATTTTATGATTGGACAATGATGAGTTACAGAAAATCAGGCGAATTAAGAAAACAGCAGTCTGAACAAGGAACCTTTTGGCATATGTCAGGATATCTTCTTGCTTTCAGAAAAAAAGCCCTCCCTCAAGTGCCTTTTGCAAAAGGAGCAGTTGATGCTTGGATGGGCAAAATAATAAAAAATAATGGATACAAAATCGTCTATGAACCAGAAGCAAAGGTGCTTGTCAAAACCCCATTAACAATAAAGGATTTCATTAGGCAAAAAGCCAGAGTTAGAGCAGGATATAATCTGATTCCCAACCCCCCAAGAACTGCAGGTTCAGAAATAATTTATCTTCCAAAAGAACTCTTAAAAATTCCAATCACCCGCTACCCCAAATTTCTTCTCTCTGGTTCTATCTACTTATTTAGCTGGATAAAAGGGTGGTATCTTGCAAAAACAAATAAATCACTCAACCAAATTTGGAAGGTTCCAGAATCTACAAAATAACAACAAATAAAAATCATATAAATAATTAACAATTATGGAAAAACAATCAAATGAGGGAATAAAAGAAAGAAAGAAAAAAATACAAACATGGCTTAAAAATCCTTATGTGATTTTGTTTATTTTAATTATTCTGCTTGCAATTATCCTTAGAGTAATCATATTTTCTAAGACAACATCTCAGGGATTATGGTGGGATGAAGCAGAATATATGGCAAAGGCAAAGTACATCGCCTATGGATACGACTGGATAGATTTTTGGAATCCTCATAAACCGATTTTATTGAGTTTAATCGCAGTTCCAATCTTTCTATCAGGAATAGGAGAAATTGGGGTCAGATTTTTGATTCTTATCCTTTCAATCGCCGGTGTCATTTTTATGTATTTTGCCGCAAAAGAATTTTTCAATAGTAAAAAAATTGGATTGTTCTCAGCCTTTTTAATGGCAATATATTGGGTTCATTTATTTTTTACCGGCCGAATTCTCGTAGGACTCCCTGCAACAACTTTCTTTTTATTATTTTGGTTTTTCTTCACAAAAGGATTCATCAAAAAACAAAACCCAAAATATATCTGGCTTGCAGCTTTTTTCTTTGGCATTGGGTTCATGATAAGAGTTGTATATGGGATGATGGCAATCCCCATTTTTCTTTATGCATTATATGAAGAAAAACTAAAAATTTTTAAAGATAAAAATAATTGGATTGCACTCGGAATTTTAATTTTAACTCTTTCCCCAATGTTAATTTTTCTTATTTCTTCATATCCGCAGGACCCAATAGGAGAATTTATTGGATTTAAACACCATAGATTTTCAGAATCTTCAGGAGCAATGGGTTTTTCAGGAATTCCAAAATATTTTACAGGATTAGTTTATGGAATCGCCGGCCAATTCCCAATCTCCAAATGGATTTTCTTTGGACTATTTTTAATAGGCTGTTTGATTTATTTTTCCGACCTGGTTTTCGCATATGACAGAATCTCAAAATCAAAAAGATTAAGAAAAAAATTATTTGTCATCTTTTTTATAATCTTTCTTTTTTTTGTATGGGGGTATACAAGGGCATATGTTGAGCAGCGGGATTATCTTTCAATGGCTGTTTTCCTTTTCGGAATTTCTGGGATTGGTTTTTTTAGATTAAAATCCATAATCTCACAATACGATAAGACACTCGCATTTATTTTAATGTTCGGTTTATTATTAATAGGCGCCTATTACAATATAGATTGGGGGATTAAACTAACAGAAGTAAAAGCAATCTCCCCTTATAATTCTATAAAAGAAGCAGGACTTTGGTTAAAAGAAAATTCCAATGAGAATGATATAATCTATACTACTGCACGGAAACAAATTATGTATTATGCGGATCGAGAAGTACTTGACCCAATGGCAGTTGATTACAAGACACCTCAAAAAACTCCCGAAGAAATTGATGAAGAGTTAAAAAACAATAAGAATATAAAATTCATAGAAATGGATGTCATAGAAAAACGATATCCTGCTTCAGAATATCTATATAATTGGATTCAAAATAATTCAGAGATAGTAAAACCAATTATCACATGGTATGCAGATGAGCAAAAAACCCAGCCAGTAGTAGTTATTTACAAACTAATGGATAGATAATCTTTTAAATTTTAAAATAATAAAAATATCGGGCCGAGTAGAATAAACTCTAATGGGTCCATTCAAAAACATAAATCTTCCCTACACTAAAAAAATCAAAACATCTTTTCAATTTAAAATTATTTTCTAAAACTCTCACAATAAGTCTATGATTTGTTATATGTTCTTTAGGAACTTCTGGCTTTCCAACAAATTTTCTCATTTTTCTTGAAATGAAATTTTCAGTTGAACAGAAACAATCAGCTCAAATTGATTATTCATAATTTAAATTCATTTAAGATGTTTTGAATTTCCGTCGGAGAGATATGCTCAAAAACATCAAGGGCAAAAATCTTGTGGGCTTTATTTTTTATAATCATCAATAAAGGTTTTAGCAGGATTAATATCAAATCCATAAATTTCAAAATTTTTTAACTTCTTATCCATACTACAATCCATTTACCTTTCGCTTGATATTTCCTATGAATTTAATCATTGCTGTTATTCCTTATAAGTTTTATTATACTAAACTCTTCCCATCAACATTTCCCCTAAACTCAAGCCCCATCAAATCAACAATTGTCGGAAAAAAATCAACCATCTTGGCATTCTTTTTCCCTTTTGCCTTTTCATTTTTTAAAACATAGTATGTTCTCTGCTCTTTTGGATTCCAACCGTGCATTGCCTTGGGTTTCTTATCAGAAAAAAAATTAGGATAGAAACAAGTTTTATAATCTGCCAAAAAAATCAAAGAATTTGTTTTCAAATGAAACTTTTTCTGTTCAACAACCCTCCCATAATCAAGCCATTCCAAAAATTCTCGCACTTTTCTCTCTGCTTCTTTATTCTTAAACCAAAATTCAACAGTGGTTGAACCAACAATATAAATAAAATCCTTTCCATATTTCAAATCAAGTTTCCTTAATTCCTTCCAGATATCTATATTCCTTTGAATATCATCCATACCATGGTCAGAAAATAGTAAGGCATTTTTATGTTTCTTGCAGAGTTTTTCAACTGCTTTGTCAATAATGCTCGCAATTTTTTTAATCCTTCTCCCGCGAATTCCAATTTCATGTGCGAGTTCTAAATCTAAAAAATGAACAAAAACAAAATCTTCCTTAGATTTTATGGCTAATTCATAACTTTTTCTCCATTCTTTTGAAAAGAATATTCTTCCCTTTCTATTTTTAAAATAATTAGGCCAATCAATTAAAACAAAACTTTTCCCATTCTCCTCTAAAACATCAAAAATTGTTTTGTGATTCAAACAACCCCTTTGAGCCCATGATTTATCTAAACTAGGTTTGAAAAATCCCATGTGGGGGCACTTTGGGGGTGTAAAGAAAATCCGTTTTCCCTGTAAATATCTTATTGCCCCCCAAAACCATTTACTTTTTGGTTTCTTCCTATAATGAGAATCTGGAACAAACAAATCAAAAATTCCATGCTTGTCAGGCCAAACACCCGTCATAAAGGAAGCAATATTTCCAGTATATCCAAGTGGAACCTCCAAGTATCCATGCCGGGACTTTTTCCTTAGTGAATCAATAAATGGCATATATTTTAAATATTCTGGATTCCACGCATCAATGAAAACACATAACATCTTAAATCAACTTTTGGGAATAATATTTGTCAAAAGCAAAAAGCACCCCCTTTCTTAAATCTTCCCATCTTTTTCCCTTGACAGGTGCAAAACTCTTGATGTAATCATAAGCAGGCTCCAGCAATCTTTTCTCATCAAGTCCATGGAGCACCAAAAGTCCAGCCAAAATAATCTTAATCCCTACATCTTTCCACCCATATAAGACCTTGGAATATCCTGAGCGTATGAAATAAAACAAATTTAAACAATATTGTGAAAAAAAAGCTGCACGCGCAAAAAATCCGGGCAGAGGAATATATGGTTCAAAATAAACATAAGGAAGTTTTTTATATAATTTTCTGCACAAGTCCAAAACATTTTTAGAGCGGATGCCATAATTTTTTTCAGCAATAAATTTCATCACAAAAGTTAGGTCATCTCTTGCAACAAACCACGCCTTCACAATATCTTTAACATTCCTTTTCTCTGGATGGAGTTTCATATCCAACGCATGTTTTATTTTTTTCATCAATTCAGGAAATTTCTTTCCATAAATTTCATCACATAATTTAACTGTTTCAGAATAAGTCGGCTCAAATTTTCCTGCAGAAATAATCAGAGATGAAGCACAAGCCAGATAAGTCTTGACAATATGATGAAGCGCATAAAACTTCTCATCTTTTTTAAAATTTCCTTTAAGTCTCCGCTCATCCATGCACAAAAGCAGGTGTCCAACAGGATTTGTTAGATATCTAAAAGATTCTGATAAAGGAATCTTAATATCATTAATCTTCTTTCTTATATCTTCGCCATAGATAACTGTGCTCCCATATTTTAATTCATAAGTCCGATTAACCCTTTTCATCCTGCCAAGTTTATTATAATCAAGCCATCTTAAATCAACATGAAAATATTCATTCTTATCATAAACCTTTTCATAATTCTCAACAAATTCCCCCCCGCCTTTGCCCAACATTGCAGAACATTTTTCACCAACTCTCTCCAATTTCTCATCCGGAATCCTATTCTTAGTCACAACATAAACATCATAATCATTCAAAGGCACAATCCGGCCATTAACAATTTCATATGTTCCTTCTCCCTTTCCAAACCCGCCGAATAAGATTATTGAAATTGGATTAAACTCATCAATTAAAACTTTTTTAATTTTTTCTAAGTCTTCTTCAACTTTCTTATCAGCTTTCTTGGATTTCGTGTATTTCATTTTTTAATTTTTAGTGAGTAATAAATTCCCAATAATATTGGTAAAATGCAGGTAATAAAAATATTCAATAATGACATTGAAAATACTTTAATAGCAGGAATTTCAAATAATCCAAATAATCCAATCATCGTTGCCTCTCGCGTCCCAATCCCCCCAATAGTTATAGGAATTTGAGCCACTAAAGTTGAAATAGGCATAATTGCAAGATAGTAAATAAAGTCAATTTCAATTCCAAGCGACAACCCAATCAAATAACCAACAAAATAAAGAAAAATCCATATAAAAAGATTTATTATAAAAATAAAAAATAATTCATCGTGACGGGGCATATTCTCATAAAAATCATCAAAGGCCTTTCCAACCTTTTTTCTTAATCTTATTGGCAAAAAATTATAAAAGATTCTCCCAAAAAAACGCATTGCCCTTTTATTAATAAAAATAAACAAACCAAAAATCAAGCAAAAAAATATTGCAATAAGATACCATAACGATATTATCTCAAACCTGCTTCGAAAAATAATTGCAAATACAATAGCAAGAAAAAACACAGAAATTAAATCAAAAACCTTCTCTAAAATAAAGTTGCTCACCCCCTTTGCAATTGTTCCCGAATATTTCTTAATATACTCTGTTCGCATAACTCTGCCGATTTGTGATGGTGTAACAAATGCATAGAAATTACTTATCAAATCAATCTTAAATGCCTCTAAATAAGGAATCCTAATTTTTTGTTTTCTGGCAATTACATACCACTTCAATGGCTGGGCAAACGTATAGATTGCAGCCAGAACAATCGCAAGAATCAAAAAGCCAGGTTCAGCACTAATAAGTTGCTTCCAAACTTTTACAACATCAAGTTTAACAAGAATATACAAAAAAAGCAGTATACCAATTATTGGAAGATACCTTTTAATTTTGGCCCATTTCATAAAAAACATTGCAGATAATAAATTAAAAAGCTTTCTAAATTCTATATGAATCTTTATAAAGCTTTCAAATATCGAAGTTTTATGGAAGGATTGTCTCTTGTTGTTCCGATTCATAATGGAGAAGAAGTGATTGAAAAATCAATAAAGGAGTACTATGAATCCTTTTCTAAAAAATTCAAAAATTTTGAGATTATAGCAGTTTGCAACGGCTGTAGAGATAATAGTGCAAAAATCTGCCATTCTCTAAAATCAACATTTCCAATAAAAGTCATAGAGATAACTCAGAGCGGAAAAGGCCTGGCGCTTGTAAGCGGATTTAATAATTGTAAATTTGATTATATTGGCTTCCTTGATGGCGATAATCCTTTTGATTTAGACAAAATAATTAAAATGATTGATTATCTAAAAGATTATGATGTTGTGATTTCAACAAAATATCTCAGAGGAAAAGCAAAAACCCAGGATTCATGCCTTAGAAGATTAATCTCCCTGGGCGGAGGCATTTTTTCACGCATTATTTTTAATTTAAATTTCAGGGACACCCAAGCAGGAGCCAAATTCATGAAAAGAGAAGTCTGGCGTTCAATTGACAGAAAATTTATTTGTATAGGATTTGACTTTGATATAGAATTACTCTACAAATTAAAAAAATCAAAATTTAAAATCGTAGAAGTTTATACGCCAGTAATAAAAAAAGAGAAATTTAGCACATTAAGATTAAAATATCTCCCTTCAATGATTTATCGGCTAATAAAATTAAAATTCAAAAAATGAAAATACTTCTTACAATAGATTTAGAAGAATTTGACCTCCCATTGGAATTTGGGATTCAATTGAGAAAATCAGAACAATTCAAAATTTCAAAATTAGGATTAGATAATCTATTGAAAATATTAGATAAATATCAAATTAAAGCAACCTTTTTCACAACCTCGGCATTTGCATCAAAATATTCAAAACAAATAAAACAGCTTTCTCAAAAACATGAAATTGCCTGCCATGGTTTATCCCATTCAGAAACCTGCACTTTAGATTCATTAAAAATCGCAAAAACAAAAATAGAAAAAATAATTAATAAAAAACTTTCAGGTTTTCGTGCTCCAAGATACAATTTCAAAAAAATAAAGGAATTAGAACTTCTTAATTTTAAATATGATTCCTCAATCCACCCCACCTGGCTCCCCGGACGATATTGCAATATATTAAAAAAAAGAACAATGCATAAAATAGGAAATATAATAGAAATCCCCCCTTCAACGCTCCCTTTCTGCCGTCTTCCAATCTATTGGCTCGCATTCAAAAATTTTCCGCTGATTTATTCAATCGCTTTCACAAAAATAAATTTTCTTTTTTCAGATTACATAATGCTGGTCTTCCATCCTTGGGAATTTACGAACTTAAAAAAATTTAAAATACCAAGATATATAAAACATCCAATAATAAAAAAATTAGAAAAATATATCCGATTTTGCAAAAAAAATAATTATCAGTTTACAAGCATCTCAAATTATCTCCAAAAATCCATCAAGTGACCAGCAACCGCTTTAACTCCACGGAGATTAAACTTAAAATCATCAAAATTTTTTACATTTTTAATTCTCTGAAAAACATATCTTGGAGTCAGAAAAATTGTATAAATTTTTCCACAAACTGCTGCAACTTCATCTGCATCCCCATCAACTTTTAATACTGGTTCCCTCATATCGTATCTTTCATATTCTAATGGATTAAATAAAAACCAACCTTTTTCATTTGCCTCGTTCCATAATTTGGTTCCTGGATAAGGAATTAAAATAGTTGCTTGCAGAACATCTGCGAATCCAGATTGCATTAATCTTTTAGCAAGTTTAAAAGTCCTTAAAGCATCTTCTTTGCTTTCCCAAGGATAACCAACAATCATAGTTAAATGAACAGTCAAACCAGATTTATGAGCCATTTTGCATCCATCAATAATATCTTGAACCTTAATCCCCTTGTTTAATCTATCCAATGTCTCTTGATTAGCACTCTCAAGCCCAAACTTAAGCAGTCTAAATCCTGCCTTTTTCATCAAATCATAATCATCCTTCTTCAAAGCACCAAATCTCATATTGCAGGAATATTTTATCCTCTTATTATATCCCCTTTTAATCAGCCCATTACATAATTCTCTTAACCAGTTCCCGACAGATAATGTCCCAGAATCATCAAAAATTTCTTTAACATTATATTTCTTAATCAGCTCTCCGATTTCATCTAAAACATTTTTCGGGCTTCTATTTCTAAAACAAGGATACATACGGGGCCATGAACAAAATTTGCACTTCCCCCACCAGCAGTCCCTTCCAGACATAATGTAAAAATAAGGCCTGCCCCACATATTATATTCTCTCTGATAATTTCTCCACTTTGTCAACTCGCGGTCAATGTAAGGGGCATCATCAAGTTTATGCTTCAATTCAAACTTTCCAGAATTTTTTATTTTTCCTTTCTCCCTATACCAAACCCCCTTGGGAAGTTTGCCCCCCTTAATCCAATCAACTAATTCAGAGGATAAAAAATCAAAATCCCCCCCAGTCAACACAAAATCCGCCTTAGAATTTTTCATAGTTTCTTCAGGAAAAGAAGTAACATGGTCGCCGCAAATTGCAATCTTCATCTCAGGAAATTCTTCCTTTAACCGATTAATTATCCTCCAATGAAGCTTAACAACAGGGGTTTTTGTTTCAAAAATAAATAACTCTGGATGTTCTTTTTCAAGTAATTTAAAAAACTCATCATTATTAATGCCTTCAGCAACGCAATCAACCCATTTAATTTCATGTCCTTTCTGCTTCAGCATTGTTGCAGCAGTCCCCATAACAACAGGAAAAATCAAACAAGGATTATTAAACCATTGAAACTGCCGATTCTGACCCAAAGTAGCAGTTCCTTTTTCAGATTTTGTGGGAGGATATCCAATAAATATTTTCATTTTTGTCTGAAAAACATTGCATAAAGCCATCCAAAGCCATATGCAAAATGAGTCATAATCCCCATCATAGTAACAAATCCAGTTGTTTTTAAGTTTTTATGTAAACTAGAGAATAACATTACAAAAAAGTAAGCAACAACAAAAGTAAAAAACCAAAATCTAATAAACCTGCTAAAAAAAGAAGCAATAAATCCAGCAATAAACCCCACTGAAAAAAGACTGAGTAGCATAAAAAATAATTTATCAGAAGAAAATTCTTTCTTAGTAAGCCATCCAATATCTCTTCCATAAATGAACATCTGTTTTAGATGTTTCCAAAAGCTGTTCCTTCTATGATGATAAACAATAACATCCCCAGCATATAGAATTTTATATCCTTTTTCAGCGACATCAAAGCAAAATTTAGAATCCTCTGCAGTAAGAAAATCAGAATCAAACTTCGGAGAAATCTCCTTCCTTGAAATATAATTGCAGCTTGGAAGTTCTCTGACAAATTGATTTTTGGCAATCTTATATCTTACAGAAGCTGGACCGCTTACAAAAAAATTTCCTAAAACATAACCAGAAACATGTTCTGCAAAATTGCCTTCATTAGGCGTAAGATTAGGGCCCCCAACAATTCCGATTTTTTCATTTTTAAAATATTTTAAAGAATTCTCCAACCAACTTCTTTTCGGATAAGCATCAGAATCAATAAATGCAAAAAATTCCCCTCTTGCCTTTTTCATTCCCAAATTCCGTTTTACTGACGGCAGAACCTTGCCTGTTTCAATAACCTTAATACGTTTATCTTTGAATTTTCTATTCCCACTATCAGGAAGGACAAGTAATTCAAAATCATCAAAACTTTGTTTAATCACCTCTTGAATGCATTTCTCACAATATTTATCAATCTTTTTGCAGGGAACAATCACAGAAAATTTTACCATATTAATGAACCTCCAAAGATAAATAATGAAAGAAGACAGATTATAATTTGAAATGAAAAAATCAAATAAACAACATCATCTTCATAAACCTTCTTTTTAACTTTTTTAAGGATAAATAAAGATAAATGAGTCAAGCCATAAATTTTATCATAAGGCATTTCTAAACTGCCATCTGAATTGGGCTTCCCAAAAGAGTATTTTCTCAGCCTCCCACGCAATTTTAAAATTGTTTCAATTATATAAGGAATAAAAACAAAAACAGCGATTCTCTCAAAATTTCCCAAAATTGCCATACAAGCAATCAATCCTCCAATAGGATATGTAAGAACATCTCCTGGGAAAACTTTAGCAGGGAATTTATTTTTTAAATAAAATGCAATTAATGAAAATACCATGCATAATCCAATTAAAGCAAGCCACGAAGAACCAGTTGTATATGCAATAAAAGATAAGAAAGTAAGAATAATAATTCCCTGTCCAGCTTCAAGTCCATTAAATCCTGCCAAGAAGTTATACGTTGTCGTAGCCCCTGCAACACCTAATGGAATCAAGAACAATGGATAGAAGAGTCCAAAATCAATCAAACCAACAAAAGGAAAATTCATCATATGGACCCCCGCATTTATAACAACTAAGGGAATGGATGCAAAAATAGCCAAAAAAATCCTGAACTTTGAAGAAAGCCCAGTAACATGAATTTCCTCTCCAGAAGCTCTTCTAAAATCCAATAAATCATCAGTAATTCCAATAATTCCAAGAATTAGAATAACACTCAACAAAGAAAAAATCTGCACATTTACATCTCCCAAATTAGGCATAAGAAATGTTCTAAAGGCAACATAAAGCAAAACACCAAGAGTAAAAGCCATAATAACAACCAATCCCCCAGATGAAACAACATTTTTCTTCCTTTCAGGTTTATTCATATCTTCCCACAAAAGGCCTAATTGTTTCCCTTTCCTTATCCATTTAGGAAGAAAAACAGCAGTTAATACAAAGCTTATCAATATTGGCAAAATCAAGAGCCATTTCATAAATCAAAGACAAAAATTTAATTTTAAAATTTTTATAGTTTCCAATCTATATATTTAGAATAGTCTGTATCCAGATATTCCTCCTTCACCACCTCCTCCCCCGTATATTGAATTTCCCAAATTTTAATCGGACCTTGTATGCCGTAATAATCCACAAACTCATGAACAGGAACGCCGTTATTAATTAGCTCTTTAACAGCAAGAGAATCCTGCGTATGTTTAATAACAAAAGCTGGGAAATTCCCAAATGGGTCATCTAATAGATATATTTGAGCCATAAGCCCCCTTAAAACTTTTGGAGAAATATAAATTAAAGTTCCATAATCATCAATAGTCAATCCAGTTGAAGATGGCTCAACTTTTTTGATAATTTTAAGTGTAGCTTCCAAACCAGAACCAAAGTCATAGAATTCCCCATTATATTCAATGTATCTTATAGGAATCTCATATTGGATACCATTATAAAAATAAACACCTGTTGGCTGTTTAAATGAAAGATTATTCATTATCTCAACTTTAAATCCAACAACTCCTGCCCGATTTTGAGGTAGAAAGACATTGGTTCCATTTAATTCATAATTAATATCCTCATCAAGATATTGAATTCCATAACCCCCTGAGACTGGAAGTTGATAAATTTTAATAATTCCATCAGAAGTTTCATGAATTTGATTTTTTTTAGAAACAAAACTTGAAATTCCGCTGTATCTGTCCATTTCTTTATTAGAACCAATAGAAGAATAAGCCCCATATTTTCCAATATCAGACGAGTCAATTAGTAAGTGGGTGGCATTATGCGAATATAAGAAATCTAAAGCATCTTTTTGATTATCGCCTGTCAAAACCAACCTGCCCATTAGATAATTCCAATAAACAATAGAATTGCTTCCATCTAAAACAGTCGCCCTTTCACCAATACTTTGAACCCAGTAGCCGTAATCCCACCAATGAGCAAAAACAGAATTTTCAGGAGTTTCATCTCTCACCCAGGCCATTGCCTCCTGCCATTGTTGATTATAATAAGAAGGAATCATCCCCTTGGCAGTTGCAGACGATTCTTTATAAAAAGCGATAAAACAATGTATAGTTGAAATTAAGACCAAAATCATAAATGTACCAACCACAATCTTCCATGTGGAATCCCTAACCTCTCTAAAATAATCAAAACTTTTTACAGCTAAAAATCCTGCGAAAATCACAGAAACAGGAGCAAGAATCATAATCAATCTCACAGCACTCCTTGCAGTAATTAAACACAAGATAAATAGAGTAAATAAAAATAAGTAGTTATAATTGATTTTTTTAAAACTATAATTCCCCTGTTTTGAGTAATTCCAAAGAATATGAATAGCAACCCCCAAAAACAACAATGCAGAGCCATAATAGAAAAATTTACTTAAGAAATTTGTTCCATTGAATACACTATTAGAAGAATATCTGGAAAAAACAAGTCCAATAAAGAATAAGATATATAACCCTGTCAAAATCCAACCATCCTTTTTCCTTAAAGGTTTTAACATTTTCTTAAACAAGAATATAGAACCAATAAAGAATAACCAGAATAAAACAGGAATGTTTTTTACATAAGGTCCAAAACGTTTCCCCCATTGAATAAAATAAGGTTGGTTGTTTTCAGCAACAGTGACCTTCCATCTTCCCGTAACTGGAGTAAATAATGCTTGGTTCAATTCAGAAATCTTGCTAAAAATAAATCCCGGTCCAAATAAAATAGAAACGAGAATAATCCCAGCAATAATTGCAAAAATAACTGATATGAAATTTTTAGGCAGTTTGATATTTTCAATTAATCTGTTTTTAGATAATTTTGTTTTCCACAGCATTAAATGGATAATAAATAAAAAGGCAACAAAAAAACTAAATCCAATATAAAGTGTTTTAATCAATCCAAGCAGACTAAATCTGGCAGAAAAAGCCAAAAGAATTATAGTCGAAGAAATAAACCAACAAAAATAAATAAAAATTTCTTTTTCTTTAACCTTTCCAAGAGCAAATGCAATCAATGAGGAAACAGAAATTGCAACAAAAACATAAACCATCCCCCCCCAGATTAATCCCATAAGCCCTGTCGCAATTCCTGCCCCAATTCCAAATAGGAGGGATTTCTTAATATTTTTAATTCTCCATGCCTTGAGAAATAGATAAAAGGCAAGAAACATAAAGAAAAAACCAGCAGATTCTTTTTCAGGAATCCCCGCAATAGTTCTTGAAATAAAAACAGGAATGACAATCATTAGAAAGGTTGAAATTAATGCAATAATATTCGCCCGTAATCTTTTTTTCTTGTCTGAATAAATAAAAATCTCCCTAACAAAAAGAAAGAATACCAAAATTGTAAACCCAAACATAATAACAGGAAATAATGCAGCTGCATATTCAACACTGCCGCCAACTAAACTATGTGTCCAGGCAATCATATAAGGAAGCAATCGCGTCTCTCTTGAAGGTTCATATCCTAAAGGCACATATCTAAATTTATCAACCTCAGGCAGACCTCCTTCTTCAACAATGGTCTTAGCATATCTTGTAAATAACCAAGGATCTAAGTCAGGCCCTAATGTCCAATTATTTTTTGTAAAGTCCCATAATCCTGGTTTGCCAGTATCAGGCCGGACATGCATAGGCAGACTTCTAATATACACTCCAAGAATAACAGCAATAATAACTAAACAAACAACCCATATTTTAGGATTTTTAAGAAAATTAACTACTTTTTCTTTTCTTTCTTTTATAATTATTTTTTGGTCTCTTGCCTCTATTTTAGAATCAGGAGTTTCAACTTTAAAATCCCCAACAGGCCCTTTAATAGAGATTTTATCATCCTGTGTTTTGATATTAATCCCATCTTTTTTAATCCTGACTTCATTAGAACCTATGTCAATTTCTTTAAAATCTTCCATTTTAATTACTCAATTTTTATACTTAAAAATATATGCATATTAAAATAATGTTGGTGTCACAAATACCTCTAATAAAGTAGCAATTATAAGGATAACTATTGCAATTATAATAAGGATTAGCGAGTCTTGTAAAATTTTCCAGAGTCTTTCTCCTCTTAAGTCCTTTCTGATTATTGCAACAGAAATAACCCCTCCAGCCAGTGCAGCTATAAAGTAAGATGCAATTTCCAATCCTCCATGAAGCATATATCTAAAGAAACTGAGAAAAAATCCCGCGATATGAAACCCTCCATAAAAATTATCTTTGAAAAAAATCCCAATAGCAACTGCTATAACAGATGCATTCCAAGCAAGCACAAAAATAGCCCCTGCCCCAAAAGCTAAAGAAAAAAGTAATGTAAAAATTAACACATAAATATTATTTGCAAAAATATTCATAATCAATTCAGGACGAGTGGCACTTCCAGTAACAGGAGAAATTCCCTGTCGCTCAATGCAATAATCAAAATTAGCAGGGCTGTTGATTGCACAAAAAACCTTTATTTGAGCATTGAAATTAACAGCAGTATGTGAAGGGAGAATTATGTACAATAATGACAAGCCGACTAAAATCCCTGCAAATAAGAACATTAATGACCAAAGAGCTTTTGAATGTTCCTTAATTAATTTCCCTTCATTAGATATTTGAATATCTTTCTCTTCTTCAAGTTTGATAAGATAATACATAAAAGGCAGGGTGCATAATACAATAAAGAGAAGAACAAAAATTCCGCCGTAATCTCTTAAAATATTATCCTTCCCAAAAACAAAACTAACAACTAACAATGAAACACTCGCATAAAGAAGCCCTATAAAAAACATTTCCCAAGGGCGCCTTTCAGCTCTTTTTGGATTAATCAGCGATTCTAACATTCTCTTTTTAACATAATTTATTTTTATATATCTGTCGGAATTTATAAAAAATCTTTCCCTAACCAATATTCCGCGGATTGTAGCTTTTTAAAGTTTTAGGATAATAACCTTTTTATACTCGCCAAAATTAATAAAAATATGAAGAGGTTTGACAGGATTCTTGAAGATATAAAATCCCTTAAGATTCAGGGAGCAAATGACGTTGCAAAATCCGGTATTAGAGCTTTTTTATTGAAGCCGGATAAAAAATCTGCAAAAAAAATTTTAGCAACCCGCCCAACAGAACCAATGATGCAAAATGCAATAAAATATTTATTAAAATCTGAAAATCCGCACAAAGATGCGAAAAAATTTTTCTCTTATATAAAAATGGCAGAGATAAAAACAGCCCGGGCTGGTTCAAAATTAATTAAAAATGATATGAATATCTTTACCCATTGCCACTCATCAACTGTCGCATCAATTTTAAAATATGCTAAACAAAAACAAAAAAAGAAATTTGTAGTATATAATACAGAAACAGACCCATCACTGCAAGGCAGAAAAATGGCAAGAGAACTCGCAAAGGCAAGAATAAAGGTTGTCCATGTCGCAGATACAGCAACAGAATACTCTCTAAAAAAATGCGACTTATTCCTTTTTGGAGCAGATGCCTTCACCCCCTCTTATATGGTGAATAAAGTTGGAACTTCAGCATATTCTGAACTTGCAAAATTATATAATATTCCAAGATATTCTGCAGGAATCTCATTAAAGTTCACAAAGAAAGCGAGGTTAGAAAATAGAAATCCTTCAGAAGTATGGAAAGAAAATAAAAAACTAATCATAACAATTAATCCTATCTTTGACAAAATAAAAAAGAAACTTTTAACAGGGGTTATCTCTGAATTTGGAATTCTCCCTTACAATAAATTCATTAAAAAAGCTAAAAAGAATTTAAAGAATTGGAAATGAAAATTTATACAGATGGCGGTTCTCGAAAAAATCCAGGCAAATCTGCAGCCGCATTTGTCGTCGTAAAAAACAACAAAATCCTTGCACAAGATTCAAAATATCTTGGAATAAAAACAAATAACGAGGCGGA
Source organism: Candidatus Pacearchaeota archaeon (assembly GCA_017609535.1). Classification (GTDB taxonomy): domain Archaea; phylum Nanobdellota; class Nanobdellia; order Pacearchaeales; family GW2011-AR1; genus JAFCDU01. The sequence continues at coordinate 57,506 of JAFCDU010000001.1, forward strand.
ATATCTTGCAATAATTTTTGCCTTAAAAAATTCTCATGAAAAAGAAGCAGAAATAATCTCTGATTCAGAACTCGTCATCCGTCAATTGAGAGGCGAGTATAAAATAAAAAAACAACATCTGAAAAAACTTAAAGATAAAATAGACAGCTTAACGAAAAATAGAAAAATAAAATTCTCGCATCTCAGACGAAAAAATAAATTCATATCTCAGGCAGATAGATTAGTCAATCAAGAACTTGATAAGCATAAGTAATTCACTTAATTATTTCCCTTAAACCCCTCCACCAGTATATTTCTGCATCGCTAGCTTAATTAGCAATCATCTGCCAGAATAATCCTATATTATTATCAAAAAACTATCTGTGTTTAAAGCACTAAGCCACCTTTAAAACTTTCCTCCAAATTATCCCCGCAATCAAACTCCCACCCAAATACCACCAAAACCACCCAAACCCCATTATTGGAGTATAGATGCTTCTTACCCAATAAAATAAAAGTAAGAAGGGAATCATCGTAACTAACATAGGTTTAAAAGAAGATTTCATCATAGTTCCAGTAATTTGAAGCATCTCAGTTTGAAGTTCAGCAAAAACTTTCGGGTCATCTCTTTTTTCCTTCACTTCTTTCTGAATCTGCTTCTGCCTCTCTTTCAATGCCTTCAAATTTTCTTGATTAGTAAATAATTTTGTAACAAGAGTAGAAACAAAAGTTATAATCGTAGATAAAATTACAATTGAAATTCGGGGATTTGTCTGCATCAATTCAACAATCGCCATTCTTATTTACTTAACAAAAAAGGTTATTTAAACTTACCCTCCAAACATCCCTCTTAAAGCAGGATGCATATCCACCGCATGTTGTTGTGTAATATTTTGAGATAATTGGTATAAAACCATAATAACCAACAAGATAGCAGTCCCACCAACCAATGCTCCAAGCAAATTTGCAAGTGAAGCCAGCAGACCAATCGCAGCCCCACCCATAATTGTCAAGGGAGTGATATATCTTTTCAAGATAGTCTCTAAAACCCTCTCATCTCTTCTAAATCCAGGAATATTAAATCCAGACGACATGATGTTTTTTGCCTGAGATGAGGCATCCATACCAGAAGTTGTCACCCAAAAAAATGCAAAAATAATTGAGAATACAACATAAAATAAAACATGAAAAATACTTTGTGGGATTGACCTTAAAACAAAACTATTTGTCAGCAGGGATTCAACTAACGAAGGAGTTGGATAATGAATCCAAAAAGCCAATCCAGAAACAGGATGTCCATTCAAAAAACCACCGAGTATAGTTGGAGCCCCGTCTCTTGCATTTTGTAGCAAACTCCCAACTAATTGAAAATTTGCAGCAAGTGCAGAAACTAAAATAACAGGGATAACACCTGCATAAAAAAATGCCAAAGGCCATCTTACCCCATAACCTCTAACTCTATCAAAAGATACCGGGATTTCAACTTTCAAACCCTGTGCATAAACAACAATAAAGAACAAAACAACCGTTACAATAATGGGAAACAAAGCCAAACCTGCACCGGTCGGGTCAGAAGCAATTAAAGATGAAATAAATACTAAAATCTTTCCGCTCGCTTCAAAACCTCCCTGAGTCCCTATAAACTGGAATAACTGGGCAAACAATCTCCACGCAATCCCGCCGGCAATGAATAAACTAACCCCAGAACCAAAACCCCATTTTTGCACAACTTCATCCATAAAAATAATTAAAAAACCTCCAACGCATAACTGCACAATTACAATTAGAGTCATACCAGGAGCAGGAGCAAGCCCCCTCATTAAAACATAAACAATTGCTTCAAAAATCACAAAAGCAAAAGCAAGTAGTTTCTGCAAACCTTGAAAAAATTTCTTTCCCTCATCAGTATGCAGATCAATATCTAAAATCTTAACACCAACCAGCAGCTGCAAAATAATAGAAGCCATTACAATCGGCCCAATACCAAGCGAGATAATTGAACCAAAAGATGTTCCAAGCAAAATAGCCAAATATTCAAATCTTTCTAATGCACTTGGAAGAAGCCCAAAAAGAGGAATATTCGCTAAAACAAAAAAGCTTGTTAAAATAATAAATGTCCATTTTAATTTAACATTAAAACTTAATTTTTTTTCAGTCGGCGATTCTACTTCAGGCAAATTATGAAGTAAATCTCTCAACGCCATGTCACTTATCCTCTTTTTTTATTTGTAATTTTTTATTTGCAATAATTATTTTGCCGCCAGCATTATTCATCTTTTCAATTGCGCTCTTTGAAGCCGATGTGGCTTTTATTTCTCCTTTAAATCCTTTTCCTTCACCCAAAATCTTATATCCAATAAGATTAATTTCTTTTTCTCCATTAAATTTCAGAACAATATCTCTTAAATTAATCTTCTTTTCTCTTTTCTTTTCTGTCTTTGAACTAGTGAATCCTCTTTTTCCAAAATAATTTCTAGCCCCCGCCGATTTTGCAATTCTTAATGCTTTTTGCTTTTTATGGTCTGCTCTCTTGCCAGACCCCGCCATCCCACTTCCGCCTTTATTTCCCTTCCCTCCCTTATGTTTCTGCCTAAATCCATAACCGCAGGTTCTTGCTCCCCTGATTCTTGATTTTTTACTTCTTTTGACTATCTTCATAACATCCTCTCCACCAATTTATCAATATTTTCATGTCTCCCCAAGATGCCTTTGGGAAACATAATTTTTGTAGATTTCTTAAATCCTCCGCGAGGAGGATGCAGATTATAAAATTTATCTCCTTTCCTCCCTCTTTTATCTTTCAATTTCTTTATCATTTCATCGCTAATCGCGCCATAAGAAACAAGATGCTTTACTTTTTCAATCATCCCTTTTCTTATTTTATCTTTTTCATCTACCAAAATGCAACTAAACTTCGTGTTTAAATTTAATCTTTTCAAAGTTTCTTTTTCATCGGCTTTCCGTCCAACTCTCCCTGCAATTCTAATAACGCAAATCATAGTTTAACCTCCTCAAGTTTCTTCAAAGCTTTCAGGCATGCCTTGACAGTATTGATGGTTGTTTTAGTTGGCCCAAATGTTTTGGTGTAAATATCTTTAATTCCAGCTAATCTTAAAATTTTCTTTAATTCATCTCCTGCAACCAGGCCGGTTCCTTGAGGTGCAGGCATTAATTTTACCTTAACCGCAGAATTTTTCCCCTCAACACTCATTGGAATGCTGTGCAATTCATCACATGAACAATCATAACTGCCGCAACCACGTATAACCTTAAAAATATTCAATTTTGCTTTTCTAATTGCCTTTTCTCTTGCAGGCAATGTTTCCTTTGCACGCCCGGTTCCAATTCCAATATATCCATTTTCATCGCCGACAACGGCCATTACAGAGAAAGTTACAACAGTTCCTTCTTCTCTTTTTTTCTGTGTTTGTTTAAATGCTCTTCTCTTGCCGCCGCCAAACTTCCCTTTTGATTGTCCAATATTAAGCAATTCTGTCTTCAAATTCAAAAGTTTATCAACAATTTCAGCTTCTAAAATCTTTTTATTTGATTTAAAAATTTCTTCAATATTAGTTATCCTTCCAGCGAGAACATCCTTTCCAAGCTGAGTTTTTGGAACCCATCTTTCCAGCCTCTCCCGAGTATCCCGTTCCTCCATAGTTTCTTCTTTAACCTGCGCCCCCTCTTTTTCCATCTCCTTGTCAATCTCTTTTGAAACCTCCTCATCTTCATCAATCCCCGCAATCTCTTCTTCTGGTTCTGTTTCTTTCTTTCTTTTTGTTTCACTCATTTTAATTTCTCCATAATTTTATTTATTACAGATTTGTCAATCTTTAAATGTTCTCCGTTAATTCTCTCTTGTGAAGGAAAAACCTCCTCAGCAACATTAATCTTAACACCGCCATCAACAAGCCCCTTAGCAACAGCATAAATCCTCCCGCCTTTCTTATGAATTGCCATACCAATATCCAAAATAAATTCATCATCAATTTTCTTTTCTCTTAATTTTTTCGCAGTCAAGAGTCCAGTTAAATAACCAGCGGGGATTGATTTCAAGCTCCCATTACCTGTCCAGCCGAACTTTAATAATTCTTTTGAAGTTAAACCAACTAAGATTCTATCTTTAGCATTCTCGCTTGCAACTGCTTGGACAATTAAATACCGATTTGTCTTTCTAACAACAATTCTTTTTTTTCCAGATTTTAAAAGCCCAAGTCTAAGTTTATAATCTGTTTTCTTTTCTCGTCTTCTCTTAAAGTTTACTTTTTTCATTTTACAATTCTTCTAAACTTTCATTTAAATGGCGATTGCTTCTAAACTTTCTTCCTTTAATCATCATACGAATCCTTCTATACTTTTCTTTGTCAATTTTCTTCTGAAATAATAACTCCTTCGCCGCCTTTCGCAATTTTCTTGTCAATTTAACATAATCCTGTTTTCTTTTCTTTACCTTTTTCCTAACACTTCCTGTCTTTCTTCTATGTTTTCTCTTAACATTCTTTTTTCTTCCAGCAACATCTTTTATCTTAATAGCGCCGAGATTATGCAAATCCAAAATGTCTTGTCGTGTAATTGCTTCCTTGATTTCGTCTTCTCTTTCAGCACTAAAAACAATCCGATTCTTTCCGACCTTCAAAACTTTTGCAGCAAGTTCCTTCTTTTTAGTCAATTGCATTTGTTTCCTCCTTATATTTGTTTAAAATTTCTAATTTCATTTCACCTGCTTTCTTAATTATCTCCAATCTCTTTTTCTTCCCAATATTTCCAATAACAATTCCTTTTGTCTTCACTTTCTCTAAATCTTTCAAATTCTCAACTCTCACAAAATCAATTCCCTTAATTTTTCCTTTATCTTTTTTGGGATTTCCATATCCAATTCTTGGAATTGCAGCATATCCCTTCTTCTTCAATCGTCTTTGATTATCCCCGCCATAAGCCCGCCTCCATTTCAATTTTTTCTTAGTTCTAAATTTCTTTATTTTATTCCATGCACTTCGGTAAAATTTTGGTTTCTTGTTCATCAGATAGTCCTCCTGATTTTTCAATTATCCTTTAAATATTTTCTAACATTCCTCTTGCCAAGATTTAATTTTCTAGCCATCATGCTTGTTCCATATCCTTCTTTATATAGATTTATTATTTGTTTTTCAATATTTAAATCAACTTTATTCATTTTAAATCTCCTTACCAGCGCGGCTAACTATGTAAATGCCATCCTGGTAGATTCTTCTATCTTTTCCTTTCAGGTTTGTCGCCTTTTCTATATTAGCAGCGGTCTGTCCTGCAGATTCTTTTTCATGAGAACTCACAATAATTTGATTTCCTTTAACTTCAACCTTAACTTTTGGAAGAACCTTCGCAATTCTTTCAATTTTCTCTCCTAAAAAATTCTTAATAATAATTTTGTCTCCTTCAACTTTTACATTCATAGGAAAATGAACATTAACAATTTCAAGTTTGTAAATAAAATCTTCTTTAATTCCAGAAATCATATTTTTAATATGAGAACTCACCGTTCCAATCATCTTGCCTTCGCGTTTAGTCGCCTTTTTTGCAAAAACTTTAATCATATTATCTGTTTTCTCAATTTTAAAATTCTTCAAATCAAACTTCCTTTTTGCTTCTTTTCCATTTCCTTTTACAATAACTTCTCCCTCATTAACAGAAACTTCAACTCCTTCAGGGATTTCAATAATCTTTTCAATATCTTGTTTCATTTTAATAGAAATAAGCAATTAAAGCCCCTCCGAGTTTATTTTCTTCAGCATCATGATGGCTCATCAACCCTTTATTTGTGGAAACAACTAAAACTCCAAAATTCCTCGATGGCAGATATCTTCTAAGATATTTTTCAATTTTATCTCTCTTAACATAATATCTCGGCTTAATAGCCTTGCATTCATTTAATTTCAGTAAGGTAATCTTCGCAACAGGTTGTTTATCCCCTTCAATTTTAAAATCTATCATTCCATCTGTCTTCATCATTTTAAGAAGCCCAATTAAAACTTTTGAGATTTGTTTAATCTCTACTTCATTCTTTCCTGCCTTTTTTGCATTCATGATTTCATTCAATGCATTTGATACGATATCTTGTTTCATTTTAACTATATTTTTCAAACCCTAATTCAACAGCCAAGTTCCTAAAGCAATGTCTGCATAAGTTTAGTCCATATTGCCCGACTCTTGCTCCGAATCTTCCACAGTTTTCGCATTTCTTAGCAGCAATGCCAAACTTCCTTTCTTTCGGCTTGTTATGTTTCAAAAACTTTTTCCAAATAGCCGGCTTTGCTTTCAGTTGCTTTCTCATTTTCTTCCAGTCGCTTGCAGTCATTTTTTCTTCTTTAAGATTTGGGTTTTAAATTTATTTATCATAATATCTTCAATTTCCTCTTTGCTTACATCCTGCCTTCTCATTTTCCCCCTTTTTATCTTCTTCCTCTCAACCCTCTTTCCAGCCCTGGCAAAAACAATTGTAACTTCAAACCCCATAATCCCAACCTCTCGAATATATTCAACGCCAGGAATTTCAATATATTCATGAATCCCAAATGAAACAAAATTATCTTTAATTTGTTTTTCTTTTAAAGTATTATTAATCGCAGGCAAAACTTTCTTAATAAAATCTTCAGCTTCCTTTCCTCTTAATGTAACCTTCGTGCCGACTTCCAGTCCTGGACGTACGCCCCATGCAGGAATTCTTTTTGTTGCCTTAATTTTAACCGGCTGTTTTCCCGTCAATGTTTTCAGTAATATAACTCCTTTCTCAAGTTTCTCTCCAGTCCCGCCTACATTCAAGACAACCTTTTCAATCATAATTTTTCTCATTATATTTTCTTGTTTTGGTTTTTCAAGTTTTTGTTCCATTATTCAATCACCAAAATTGTTTTCAAAGGAAGTTCAACTTCCTTCTCCTTTAATTTAATAATGTATCTTTTCTCCCTCATAAGTGTTTTAATCTCTTTAACCTGTCCTCTCTCACCAGCATGCTTTCCAGACATAATCTCAACATTAGCACCCTCTTTAAGAGGAAGAATATTCTCAATTGTTCCTTTTTTTGTATTTACAACAACAGAATCTCCAAGTCCGAATTTTTCCTTTGTGATAAAATTCTGCCCATCTTCAAGATTCATCTGAACTCCATTCGATAAAATTTTCTTTCCAATAATTTTTACAATCTTCTTTTCAGCATCCTTCCCAGACACCTCTTTCAAGATAAATTTCTTATTTTCAATCTCAACTCTATAATTCTTTCCTATTTTCTCCAACCCAATAACATCAAAAACCTGTAATGGAAATTTTTCATTTTTCCTTATTTTATTATTAATCTTAACTTCTCCATTCAAACACATAAATCTTGCTTCTTTCCTTGTTCTCGCAATTCCAAGCATCTCCCGCAAAACAAAAACTAATGGAATGCTCTTGCTCTTCGCATGACTGGCTACAGCTAAATATTTTGTCCCTTTCCGTGCAATCGGCCAGGTTTTAAGCATTGTTTGTCTCTTCTGATGCATTTTTCCCTCCAAATATTTTTTCTAATTTATTGATAACTTCCTTGCTCTCTCTGCGATTTTCTCTTTCCAACTTTTCCAACAATTCTTCAGAATACATTTCTGATAAATCCCCGCCCCTCTTCAATTGATGCCCGTAACCGCAGGTGCAAATCCCGTCTTCAGGCATTCCATTCATTAAGGACGAATAGATGCTGCAGTCCCCATCATGTCTTGTTTTTCTCATTCTTCCCTCCAGATTTATCCTTCTTATCTTTACTTGATTTATCTTCACTTTTCTTAATTCGTTTAAATCTCCTTTCATCTTCTAAATTTAATGCAGTTATCATCAATTTTGAGGGATGAAACCAAACAGCAACTTTGCTTCCATCTTTCTTGCTTCTTTGGATTCCTTCAATAGAAACCTTCATTTTTTTCATATTTATGCTCGCAACTTTCCCTGTTTTTTTCTTAAACTCCCCTCTCATCACAACAACAGAATCCCCTTTCCTAATTTCAGCATTCCTTCCATATCTTTCCCTCAACTCCTTGCTCAAAATAGCAGACATCATCTTTCTCTTCAAGTGCAACGGAGCATTTGCTGTGTATTTCCTTTTCTTTCTTGGTTGTTTGCTTTCTTTCCATTTAGTTGAAAACTTTTGTTTCATTTTAATACACAACTGACGCCAGCTTTGCAACCTCCTTCCATCTTTCCTGAACTTCCCTTGCAATAGGCCCTTTAATTTGCGTCCCTTTAGGATTTCCTTTTTCATCTTTCAAAAGCACAACAGCATTATCACTAAAACAAACCCTCTCGCCTGTTTTCCTTCTCCATGGCTGTTTCTGTCTTACAATAACTGCATCAAAAACTTCTCCTTTCATCTTCGGATTCCCAGAACGAACAGAAACTTTAACCCAGTCTGCAACCCTTGCAGGAATCTGTCTTCCTTTTCTTGTCTTTTGTTTTTTTACAGCAACAATTTTAACAATCCTCGCTCCGCTATTATCACACGCTTCCATTTGGCTGCCAATATTCAATCCTCTGCTCACTTTAGCGCTAATTGCTTTCATTTTTAACCTGATAAAATTTTAGTTCTTCTTTAAGATTTATCAAATGAGGGAGATTATCCCGCTTTAATTTCAGATATTCTGTTAAATTATTCATCGCTCCCTCCTGAAGTTTTATCAATTACAACAAAATGAATCATCTTACTAATTGGCCTGCATTCAGCAATTCTTATTGTATCTCCGACATCAATCTTGTCTTTTAGGCAGTCCGGCAACCGAGCATGAATTTTTGTTTTTCTCTTTTCATATCTTTCATACTTTCTAACATAGAACATTCTTTCAAAACTGATGACTGCCCTTTTAGGAAACTTTTTAATAACTTCGCCTTGAAAAATCCTGCCTCTTAATTTCAAAGGTTTCTCTCCATGTTTAGGACAAAATTTATCCGCACAGCTAACTTTTTCTTCTCTTGCTACTTCTTTCACTTTCTTTGCCATTTTTTGTGTTTGTTTAATCCTTTATTTGTTCATCACTAAAACCTGCTTCAATTAAAACAGGCCTGACCTTGTCTTTGTGATTCCCTTGAAGTTCTATGACTCCGTCCTTAACCGTTCCCCCGCACGCCAACTCGTTCTTCAGTTTTTTAGCAATCTCCTTGACATCTCCTTCCAATCCAGTAATCAAGGTGGTTATCTTACCGAACCTTCGTTTCTCTGTCTTCACTTCAATCTGCTGGTCTTTTTTTGCAATTTCTTTGCAAACACATGCCTCTATAGGCAAACCGCAATTGGGACATATAGTCATTGTTTATTTTCTTCTCCAAGTTTATTTTGGAGTGTAATAATCTTCGCAATCTTCCTTTTAATAGTTGTCCTTTTCATTGGTTGTTTCAAATATTCAATTTTTAATTCTTTAATTTTATCTTTTTCCTTATCTTTTTCTTCTGCCATTATTTGCTCCTCCTATTAGGTTTGGTTTCTAATTTAGATTCTTCTTCAAAAGCAATATTTTTTTTGATTTCAGTCAAAATATCTTCATTCAAATTAATCTTGTCATGAATCTTTTTTTCAGGAGCCAAAATTGCAACCTTGACCCCGACAATACCAGATTTTGTTTCAGCAACACTCTCTGCCCTGTCAACAATCTTTGAAGCATGCCCAGTTTTCTTTAAATAACCAAATGCAAATCTCCAAGCCCTTGCTCTATCACTTGGCAGTTTCCCAGATAATCTTAATTCAGCACCCAAAGCCCCCGCTTTTTCAATCCTTGTCAAAACTTTATAGGCAATTGCTTTAAATCTCATTGAACCAAATCTTTCCAAAGATAATGCAATTTCATCTGCAACTAATTGAGCATCAAATTCAGGTTGCATAATTTCTTCAATATCAATATGAGGGTTTTCCATCTTAAATTTTTTCTTAAGAATTTCTGTCAATTCAGCAACTTTCTCCCCGCGCTTTCCAATAACAATTCCTGGTTTGTGAGTTGCAACTATGATTTTCTCACCGACAGGAGTGTAATCTATCTTAACAGATGAAATTCTGCCTTTTCCAAATGTACGTTTGACGAATTCCTTAATAGCATATTCATTCTTTCGAACTTGTATAAATTTTCTTTCTTCCATTATTTCTTTTTTCTTATTTTAGTTTTATCTTTAACTTCAATATAAACATGACACCTTTTTGCCCTTCGTCTATTTCTCTTAAATGGCATAGATGCTTTATTTGCCTTTGCAATCACAATAACAGGATTTTCAACCATACTAACATTTGCATTTGCACCGACCTGCTTTAATAGATTAATAATTTCCAAAGATGCTTTTCTTGGGAACCTTCCGCCGGCCATTCCCTTTCCTTTTCGATGCCCGACTTCTAATGTTGGCATAGGTACAGCCCTTTTGCCATTGACAACTTCCGTTAACATTTCAATAGCTTTTTCAGGAGTCTTTCCCTTAATCATTCGGCAAATCCATTTACAATGCTTCAAGCTTAAACGCATAGAATTTCCATTTACAAATGCCTTCTCCTTTGGTTTAATCTCAACTTTTGCAGGTTTCTTTTTCTCTTTATTCTCGTTTTCTCCTCTCTTTGAAATTTCCTTTTCTTTATTTTTCAGATTAACATTTACATCGGTCTTTTCAATTTTTCTTTGATTCAATTTCTTTTCCCTTGCACTTGGGGAATATTCTTTTTCAGTCATTCTATTTCACACTTAAAGCAGCACTTGATTTAGTTGCCCCAACACCCGCCGCCCCGTGCTTTACCCCCTTCCTGGTCATTGAGAATTCTCCTAACCTATGTCCAAGCATCTCAATTGAGATTTTCACAGGTACAAAGTTATTTCCATTATGAACATGAATTGTCCAGCCAACAAATGCAGGCACAATAACAATTTCTCTTAGATGAGTTTTTATTGCTTTTCCTTTTGCAATTTTCTTCTCACTTCTTCTGATAAAATCCTCAATAACATTAAAATTTCTCATCACAAATCTTCTGGGCCTTGATTTTAAAAATTTCGCAAACTCTCTTACATCTAACTTTTTCAATTCCTCCAAACTTTTCCCTCTGAATAATCTTTCTTTTCCAGAAACTACTACTTTGCTCATCGTTTCTTCCTCCCAGTCCTTCTCGGTCTTAACAATCCAACTTTTCTTCCAGCAGGTGCATTTCTCTTTGCAATCTTGCTTTTAATTCTCTTTCCCCTCCCGCCTCCAAATGGATGGTCAATCGCATTAACTTTAACCGGCGAAGTTCTAGGCCATAACTTGGATTTAGTTTTCATTATATAATATTTCTTTCCAGCTTTTAATATCGGCTTATCTAATCTCCCTCCCCCTGCAGAAGCTCCAATTGTCGCTCTGCATCTCCCATCAAACTTCTTTTCTTTCTTAGAAGGCATCATAACAACAACCTTATTTCCTTTTTTAACAACAATAACAGCATAATTTCCCCCGCTCCTAACAAATTTTCCTCCATCTCCTGCAACATTCTCAATATTAAAAATCTTCGTCCCATTTTTTAAATCTCCAATCATAGCAATATCCCCCTCTTCATGCCCCCCTGCCTTGATTTTTTGCCCTTCATATAATTTATCAACAGCAATATTATAAAATACTTCATTTCCATTAACTTTTTTGAATTTAGCAATAATCCCTGAATGTCCTCCAGATGGAATAAGTTTCACACATTCCCACTCCCCTTCCATCTTCTTTGGATATCCCACTCTAACAGCGAAAGCCTTTCTCCTAACTCGATAAGTTAAACTTCCTTTTCCTCTCGCTTGTTGTATTATTCGTTTTCCCATTACATCAACCCAAGTTTCGTAGCAATATCAATCGCAGGAAACTCTGAATTTAATTTAACATAAGCAAATTTCTTATTTTTCCTAATGTGCGTCCTCACCTTCTCTACCTTAACATCAAAAACATTCTCAACTTCATCTTTAATTTCCTTTTTCTTCACACCCCTGTCAGTTTCAAAAACCAGGACATTTTCAGCTTCCATCATTCTCACAATTTTCTCAGTTGATTTAACTTTCTGCAATATCATTTTAGTTCCCCTATTTCTTTAATTGCTTTTTCAGTATAAACAACAAATCTGCCAGGAATTCCATTAGGCGCCAAATCAGAAATTTTCAATTCATTAACATTGACCACATCAACTCCCTTCCTTTTCATTTTCTCTTCAGAACCAATAACAACAAGCAAACCTGCATTTGATTTATATTTCCTTCCTCTTCTTTTGCCTTTTCCAGCCCTTATAGATTTCTTTTTCAAAACCTTATCCCCAAAAATCTTCTTCATTAATTCAAAAAAATCCTTGCTTTTAATTTCTAAAACATCAGAACCAATAACAACCGCCCCCGGAGTTTTCACACCATATTTCTTTTCAATTAACTCCGGATTAACACTGCCTGCTAAACCAGAATCAAATGCAATCTTAAATTCCTTTTTATTAATTTTTTTGAATAAATTCTTCCAAGCTTTCGGAGGATGGGCCTTTCTTCCGCCTCGAGCAGATGCAATAGTTGCACCCTCCCAATTAAACTGGCTTCCGCTTCTTGAAAAAATCTTTCTCGGAACTCTTGAAATTCCTCTCCCATAAGTTGTCTTCCAAACATGCCTCCTATGCCTCAAAATCCCAGAAGCAGAATATCCCGCCCCAGCCCCAATTTTAGCCCCAGTTGGTTGCCAGCGTTTCATTGCCTCAAAAACCTTTGCCAAAATATCAACTCTAATTTTTGCATCAAAATTTTTAGGCATCTCTATCTCTTTCCCTGCTTTCCCTGTTTTATCCAATATCTTAGTTTTCATCTTACCTTCAAAATCTCAAATTTCTTTTTTACTTGTTTCTTACTCTCCCTCAATGCTTTTGTCAAAAGCAAAACCCTTTTTCTAGGTCCAGGCACACTTCCCCTAAGAATAAGATAGCTTGTCTTAATCTTTCCATATTTATGGAAACCTTCCTCTTTATTCAATTCATCTCCCTTCCCAATTTTTAAAATCAGATTATTATATGTAATTCTTGTATGAAATCCTGTCTGCCCAGCCATAGCAGTTCTGAATGTAACTCTTGAAGGATTCCAAGGTGCCAAACTCCCAGGTCTTCTCCTGCCTTTTTCAGATTTATTTGCTTTCAATGAAATCCCAAATCTCTTAACAGGCCCCTGAAACCCAAATCCTTTTGTAACCCCGCGAACATCAACTAATCCTTCCTTCAAAATATCTTCAACCTGAATGCCCTTCCCAATTCTCTCCTTAATCCAATTCAGTTTCTCCTCTTTACTTCCGCCCAAACCAATTTCAATCATATCTGGCTTTTTCTTCAAACCAGTTTTCTTAACATTAGAATAAACAATAACACGAACATCATCAAAATCTCCCTTAAAGTCATCAATCTTCTTAACCTCTTTAATCTTTTTCACCTTCCTTTTCAATTCATCATCAAATCCAACAATCAAATCCTTTATTGCTTTATTATCCTTATAAAATCTCACAGAAAAAATTTTCATTTCAGGGCATTCCAAAATTGTCCCAGGCACAACAACCCTCTTAGTTTTCATCATAGAATCCTCTGTCATATCCTTTGCATAAACAGAAGTCATCCCAACCTTATACCCAATAAAACCCAAAAGTCCCTCGCCATTCAAAGCCCCCCAGTTCACACTAGGCAAAATTTTCCTCGCCCTCTTCCGAGGCCAAAATTGCAAACTTCCGCTTCTTGGTTTATGTTTTTTCGGCATTTTTGCTATTTACCTGTATTGCCAAAAGTGAAAATGGCGCAGGCATTTTTGATTTGCTCTTATTGCCTGTCCGTAGGCATATTTACTCCATATTAATTGAGTTTCAACTAATTACGAATAATGTAAATGTTAGCAGCATTTACGAGTTTGATGTATTAAAATCCTACAGCCTAGACAGTTAAGTTCTAAGCCCCCTGAACTTATCTATCTTAGAATTTTTTGGTTTTTAAAGGTTGTTATGCCTCAAATTCTGCCTCTTCTTTAAACACCTCCCCATCAACCTCTATCTTTCTAATAACTTTCCCTTTCCTCTTGCTCTTCTCCCTTACTTCCTCTGGTTTCATATCCTTAAAATCAGAAGGATAGATTATCTCATCAATTTTAATTGTATGATTAATCTTACCTTCTTTAAAATCTCCTTTAATATCAAACAACAGCTCATCAACAATTTCTTTATCAGTTGTTTTTAATGAACAAAAATCAGCCTTCGGCCCGTCTTCACCTGACTTCCCTGGCTTAGCTGACTTGGGCGCCTTTGGTTTAATCTTCAAATCACATTTGTCTGTTTTAAATGATAAAGCAAAAAAACATCTCGGATATTTTTCAATCAAATCCAAAATTTTCTGCCCTTCCAATTCAGTATCAATCTCAGTCTTTCTGATTCCTTGAAAATTACTTGTCTTCTTAATTTCAAAATCAACATCAAGTTCAAATGTAGAAATAATAACGCCTTTAATAGCCACTTTCCCAGAAGGCAAGCATCTCTTTACAAAAAAATTCCCAAATTCTGAAGACGTCTTAATCCTCCATCCAGAACCCTGTTTATTAACTTCAATTAAATATCTATTACTATACTCGCCCCGCCCAAATTTCAAGAGTTCAGAATGAACCTCCTCATCCATTACATTGTCAAAAATCTTTTTGATAATCATCAATAAAAAAAATCAAATCACTTTATAAATTTTTATAACAAAAGCTTATAAATGAGAGTATACTATAAAATATATGGAGGGAAAGTTCATTAACCGCATTTTAACATTAGTTTTTATTGGACTCTTATTAATAGCAGCCTTCATTGTAATTAAATCAATTTTTATATCAATTATTATTGGTTTTCTTCTTGCATATATCTTTTTCCCAATTTTCAAAAAAATAAATAAATATATCAAACAAAAAGACATTGCAACAACAATCCTTATCCTTTTGATTATTTTTGTAATTGCAATTCCTCTTTGGACGCTTATTCCAGTAATGATTGATCAAACAATTCAAACTTATAGTGCATTATCTCAAGTGAACATTGCAGAATATCTTGAAAAACTTCTTCCATCAATTTTTACTCCAGAATTTTCAGAAAGATTCGCACTGCAGATAAAAGCATTATTAGGCAAGTTGCTCAACTCTTTAGTTTTGGGATTCAGCGATTTTGTCGTTAACATCCCAAATCTTCTCCTTCAATTTGCAGTTGTGCTTTTTACATTTTACTTTGCAACAAGAGATTCTGAAAAATTACAAAAATATGTAGTGAGTCTCTCACCATTATCAATTTCATCAGAAAAAAGATTCCTGCATGAATTTAGAGCAATAACAAATTCTATTGTTTATGGACAAGTATTAATTGGATTTATACAGGGTATTCTTTTGGGAATAATGCTGTTCATTCTTGGAGTGCCGCATGCAATTGTCCTTACAGTATTGGCAATAATAACCTCAATAATTCCTGTGATAGGTTCATGGCTTGTTTGGATTCCCATAAGTCTAATTATGATGGTGTCAGGTCAATTTGCATTTGGTATAATCCTTTTCTTATATGGCTTGATTATTGTTTCAAATATTGATAATGTATTGCGTCCAATATTATTATCAAAAACTTCAACCCTCCCGACAGCAGTTGGACTTGTCGGAATTATTGGAGGCCTCTATGCCTTCGGATTAGTTGGTCTAATCCTTGGCCCGCTGATTCTCGCCTATGTTTTGATAATAATTGACTTTTATAGGCAGGGGAAATTAAGTGAAATATTTAAACAATAAATTTCTGATATTATAAAGAGGTAAAAAATGAAGTTAAAGGCGAAAATTTTCAATTGGCTTGCAGGACGTCCTGTCGTGGTCATAAATCAAAAAACAGCAGAAAAATTAAATGTGCACGTAGACGAACGAATTTTACTATCTAGTGACGGAAAAAAAATTCATGCAGTAGTTGACATTTTTGAAAAAATTGTAAAGAACAATGAAATTGGATTATCCCATGAAGTGAATTCTTATTTAAAATTAAAAAATAATTCAAAAGTAGAAATTATTGCTTCTGAATTAAATCCAGCTGGAAAAATAATTAAGAAAAAAATTGAAGGAAAACCACTTTCTAAAAAAGAATTGCAAATTGTAATTTCTGAAATAGTTCAGAATAAACTGACAGAGCCAGAAATCGCTTATTTTGTTGCTGCAGAAAAACTTAGAGGAATGTCTCTTCAAGAAGTAATAAATTTAATAAAGGCAATGGTAAAGTCTGGAAATAAATTAAAATTCAAGCAAAAAATAATTGCAGACAAACATTCCATTGGAGGAATTGCGGGAAACAGAACAACGCCAATTGTTGTTTCAATTTGTGCAGCTGCAGGATTGATTTTGCCGAAAACTTCATCGAGGGCTATAACCTCTGCTGCCGGAACCGCAGATGTAATTGAAACAATAGCAAATGTAGAATTTCCTGCAAAAAAATTGCAAAAAATCGTAAATAAAATCGGGGCATGTTTAGTCTGGGGTGGTGCATTGGGTCTGGCTCCATCAGATGACAAAATTATTCAGGTTGAGCATATTCTAAATTTAGACATAGAACCGCAATTACTTGCGTCAATAATGTCAAAAAAAATAGCATCTTCCTCAAATCACATAATAATTGATATTCCTTATGGAAAATCTGCAAAAGTTGAAACAAAAAAACGTGCAAAAAAACTCGGGCGAAAATTTAAACAGCTCGCCAGGCATTTTAAATTAAAATTAAAAATTATTTACACTGATGGTAAACAGCCGATTGGAAAAGGCATCGGCCCTGTTTTAGAAATGATTGATGTTCTTAATGTATTAAAAAATGACCCCCATGCCCCCCAAGATTTAAGAAAAAAATCACTCTATCTTGCTTCAGAGTTAATGAAATTGTGCAATATAAAAAATTCAAGAAAAAAAGCTAAAGAAATCTTGGAATCTGGCAAAGCTTATGAAAAATTCAAAGAAATAATAAACACCCAAAACAATGCAGAAGATTTTGATAAACGAATTTCTAAATTAAAACCAGCAAAATTCAAAAAAATAATAAAAGCAAAAAAAACTGGAGAGATTGCAGAAATAGATAACAGAAAAATAAATACTCTTTGCAATGTTCTCGGGACCCCAGAGACAAAAACCGCAGGTGTCTATTTGCACAACAATATAGGAAAAATTAAAAAACATGAACCTCTAATAACCCTTTACTCAGAATCAGAATCTAAATTAAAAGATGGTTTAAAATATTATAGGCAGTATAACCCAATCCTTATCAGGTAACACTTCAAATTTTTGAAAGTGCCACAATTATTTCTCTGTCATCCACCTAAATAAAAAATCCTTTCATCAAAACCCCCTTCAACTCTTAAAATCTCCAGCAGAACGTAACCCAGCCCTAAACTTTTGCATAACATAAGATAAATTAAGGAATTTAATAAGTTTTAAAAGCAATCTCTCTATTTAATATCATGCCCGGATGGCACAATGGTACTGCACTGGTCTTGAAAACCAGGTCCTCTGGACTTCCAGGTTCGATTCCTGGTCCGGGCGTATCAATAGCTTATTAAATTCTTTTTTCAAGAAAAAATAATGATACTAAAAATCCTCGGCTCTATAGATTTATTGTCAGCAACAATTTTCTGCTTATTCATAACTTTCAATATCTTTCAACCATTAATTCTGATAATCTCACTTTATTTAATAGTAAAAGGGGCATTTTTTTTAATATCCAAGGATATTGCTTCTGCTCTGGATGTTGGCTCAGGAATAATAATGATAACTTCTACCGCCTATGCACTTCCTTTTTTAATTCAACTATTTGTGATACTTTATCTTTTACAAAAAGGGATTTTTAGTTTAATCAGTTAAAACCTCAGTTAGCACAGCGGTTAATCCAGATTTCCTAATTTGGATTAACCGAATAATGAAGCCAAGCCCTCAGCCGCCTCTGCTTTCGGCTCTTCTTTCTTCTCTTCCTTGGGCGCTTCTCCGCCTTCTTCCGCCCCGCCAGCTGTCGGTGCTGCTGCAATTGAAGCATTAGCCAGTTGCTCATCAATATTAACACCTTTCAAGCTAGTAACTAAAACCTTCACTTTGCTTTCATCTGGCTCAATTCCTGCA
This sequence comes from Candidatus Pacearchaeota archaeon, assembly GCA_017609535.1. Lineage (GTDB taxonomy): Archaea > Nanobdellota > Nanobdellia > Pacearchaeales > GW2011-AR1 > JAFCDU01. Next base: position 75,601 of record JAFCDU010000001.1, read on the forward strand.
GCAGAAATAACCTTCTTCAAGTTCTCTTCATTAACTTCCTGCCCAAGTTTGTGCAGCAACAAAGCGCCATATACATATTCCATTATTCTTCCTCCTCAGATTTAGTTTGATTATCTTCATTCTTCTCTTCTAACTTTTCCTCAACTTTTTCCCCCGCTTCGCTCTCCTTCTTCTCAAATTCAGGAGATTTAACATTTTCCTTAATTAAGCTGTCAATAATTTTCTCATGAACCCCCGCCTTCCCAAGAATAAACCCAATTGTCTCTTTATTCAGATAATTCAATGAAACTGCAAACGCTAAACTTCTTGAATACTTTTCTTCTAAATCTTTGATAACTGATTCAACATCAATCTTAATATTAGTATAAATTTTTCCGCCACAAAAAGCTGCCAACGGCTCAATCCCAATTTTGAAGGGAGTGATATCTAACTTTCCTAAAATTGATGCAACTTTTTCATTGATAACCTCGCCTTTTTTAACAATAACCTTTGCTTCTTCAATACTGATTTTTCCGTCCTCCACCTTTGGCTTCAATCCAACTGCGGACAGGGCGGAAATATCAGGACCAGGAACAAGATTAGTTGGCCCCGCCTCAACTTTAATATCTTCTGGCGCCTCCTGCCCAATCTTTGCCTTAGCCGGGCTTGTATTGTCAGCCAAAATCTTCGCAAGCTCAAAGGCATCTTCATCAGAAAAAATCAAAACATAATCAGAAGTAATATAATCTAAAATTTTTTTCATCTCCTCATCAGCATTCTCTAATGCATGTTCAATCAAACTTTTCTTCGCAACCATAATAACTGCATGGGTTCTTAACTTCTTTTTAATCTGCTGAAATTGAGGCCCTGGCAGACTTTTAATAGATGCAACTAATAATGTCCTCTTCTTCATCAATTCCCGCAATCGTTCAACAAGTTTCTTTTTTTCTTCTGAAACATGCGCCTTAGTCTGATTCATTTTCCCATCCAGATTTATTTTTTTCAATCAGCTTGGCTTTTGCCTTTGTGATTGTATTGTCTAAAATCTTAATCGGCTTGGTCATAGTAAGTTTAATCAGAATATTTTTAATATTCTGCTTTCCCTTTGGCAATGCATTTTCCAATGTATGCATTACTGCTTCATAATTTTGTTTGATTTCTTCATCAGACATATCTTCCTTGCCAATAGCAAGTTTTATGCTGTTTTCTTTTGTCCTGATTCTGATTAGTTTTTTCATCTTCTCAACCATTGCTTTTATTGATTTGTCATCATCAACTGCAAGGATTCCTGCCTGGGGGGACGGCATCTTCCCCATCGGCCCAAGAACCCTCCCAAACTTCGTCGCAACAGCACCCATCAAACCAGCAGCAGCAATAAAAAAATCATATCTCTTTGCAAATTTTTTAATCTCCTTGTCTGTTTTAAACTTTTCAAAATCATTTTTCAAGACAACATCGCATGCATCACTTTTTCTTGTCAAAAAACCGCAAATTTTTTTTGGAGAAGGATTTGGAATTTGGATAAAAGTATTAATGCTTTCTTTTCTAACATCAAAATTTTGCAGATTTACAATTAAATCAACGCTCTGCATAAATTTCCTTTTTTGTTTCCTAAGTTCTTCTAAAGCTTTGCTAATTTCCATAAATCTTTACTCCTACTACGCGCGGTAGTCAATGGATGTTTGTATGAGATTTTGTTGGTTTATAAAATTATCTAAGCACTTCATCACATAAATCCTTAAAAAATCCTTCCAATTCTAAAATAAATGACAGAGTTAATCGCAATCTTAAGCAGGGGGCAGGGGACTTGGGGGCAGGTTTCTGGCTTGATGAAAAAAGGAGAGTGGGAGAATGTAATTCTTCTTGGTCCAAGTTATGCATCAAATTTTAAAATAGAAGAAATCCCTTTTGATTTTATAGAATATGATGACAATAAACCCCTTGTATCATTAAAAGAATATCTATTAAAAAAACTTAAGCCAAAAATAAAAGGGACAGAAATTGCTTTGTCTATCGCATCTGGCTCTGGAAAAGAGCACATGGCTTTAATCTCCGCCTTGTTGTCAATCCCAGTCGGAGTCCGCTTCACTGCCTTGACAAAAGATGGAATTGTCATGATGTAAAATAAGAGAAATTCCATTTAATTAAAAAAATATGGAAGAATCTAAAAACCATGTTTTTAACATCTCCCTTGACAGATTATTTTACAAATCCGCCCATATTGTGGCGCCTTCTGGCATGATGCTGACAGAAGCAGATATAATCCCTCAACCAAATTTGGAACCAGCCAAAATAGAAACAATGATGGCAGAGAATTTTGAATTACCTCTGAATATGTTCTTTAAATCTTCCTAATCTTCATTCCCCGCCTCTTCCTTCCAATTAGAACAACGCAACTCTTCTTCTCCTCCCCCAAAACCCTCCACCCTCCGCCAAGCTCATCAACTAACTTCTCAGCAAATCTCTTAACTTCATAATGCCACGGTTGTTTGTCATAACCCATTCTTTCTCTTGCATAACCAATGCTTTTAAATCCATTGATATGAACAAAATCTGGCTCAGCCCTTTTTATTAAATTTGCGTATTCTTTTATATGCCCGTCTTCCATATTAGAAATTCTGCCGAATTTTCCACTGCCCTTTTTCACTAATGTTAGTTGCACCACTCTTCTAACCTTCCCCTTTAATTTTTTTAATAATTCAATGCTCTCATTAAATTTCTCCCATGCGTTTCTTTTCCTTGACCTATGCCAGATTTTAAACAATTTTTTATTTGGAGCATTGCACGAAATAGTCAGTTGCGTCGGCAAACTTTCCTCTTCATCTAATTTTTTCAAAACATCAGGATTCAGCCCATTTGTAACCAAAAAACTAATCTTGCCCCTTTTCCTAATCTCTCTAAACATTTCCCCAAGTCTGGGATATAAAGTCGGCTCTCCAGATAAAGAAAAGGTGAATAGCTCCGGCTCAAGAGATTCCTCAAATTTTTTCTTTGAAATCTTTTTGTTTCCTTTAAATCCAATCAACAGATTTTTCCGTGCTTCAATTATTTTATCAAGAATTTCAACAGGCTCGTCAATTGTTTTCAATTTTATTCCAAGATTTAATTCAATCGGCCTCCAACAATGCAGACAGGAATTCTCGCACCACATTATAGCAGGGCTCATCTGACAGCACCGATGACTCTTTATTCCATAGAATTTTTCTTTCCAGCAAACCCCTCTCTTATTCAAAGAATTTCTCGTCCAGCGACAAACCTGAACTCCAGAATGATTGCCTACAATTGCATACTTTTGTTTTTCTAAAATTTTCCTTACTTTCTCAAAATTCATATATTAAATAAAAAATAAAATAATTTAAAGTTTTTCTACTTTCTTTTCTTCTTGCTGCTTTTCTTCTTTGCTTTCTTTGTTGTTTTCTTTTTCATAGCAGCTTTTTTCTGCTTCTCCAACTTTGTTATCTGCTTCTTCAAAGACTTTATCTTAGCAGCAATTTGTTTTGGTGTTTTAGCCTTTGCCATTTTCACCTCTCTTTTTAATTGATTTAATAACGATAAAATCCTTTAAATACTTTTCTAAAAAAATTAAAAACTATTTTCACCAGATAAATCATAGAATATTAAACAACCATAAGAACATAATAAACAAAAATAAAAACAAAATTAAAAATGAAATAAACTTAAAACTCTTTTTCGCAAATTTTTCTGATTTGGTTAAAGATAAAACACCCAAATAAAAGAACTGTCCGCCGTCGAGAATTCCTAAGGGAAGCATATTGAATAATGCAACTAATAAATTAATCACCATAACCCACCAGAATAGATTATAAATAAAAATTACAATGTCTCCATCCCAATTTGGAGAGTAATATGTATTCGCATCTTTGAAACTCATGAAGAATCCTAAAAATTTTCCTGCAATCCCTCTTGTCTGTCGAGGTATCACTGTAACTCCAAGATAGGCCCGTCCATGATGGGTTGGATGTTCTGCTAATTCTAAATTAAAGATTTTTTCCTTGCCTTTATCCAATGTTTTAATTTCAACAAAATCCCCAGGATGTTTTTCTGCAAGAAAAATCTGCAAATCATTAATGTTTCTTATTTTCTCCCCGTCAATTTCTTGAATAATTCCAGTCAGCTGGGAATGAAAAGCAGGGGCGTCATCATAGGCAATGATGTTTGTTAAATTTTGTCCAAGTTGTCTTTTCAAATTTTCGTCAAGATAAAAAGTTTGTCCATCAGCATAAATTTCAGTATAATTTCCAGATTCAGAAATATTTGAAATCAAAACAGTCGGCAGAATAGAATAAGCATATCCATTAAAAATAAAACCATCCGGACTAAAACCCAAATAAAAAAATCCAATTAAGAGTAAAAAGAAGATTCCTGCAAAAATTAAATTTGCAAAAGTTCCAGCCCCCAAAACCGCCATTTGCTCAGACTTTTTCTTTTTCTTCATCTGCTTATCGTCTTGCTCAACAAATGCACCTAAAATCGGTCCGAGAAAAACAAAACCAGTTGATTTAATTTTAATTTTAAACAATCTCATAAACACCCCGTGAGAAAATTCATGAAAAATTGCAACAATCGCTAAAGCTATAATAAAATAAGTGAAATAAAATGGAGGAAAATAACTTTCAAGTCCAAATATCTTGGGAAAATATGGAATCAGCGGAGCAACAGGGGGTGCAGAAATAAGTTTTGTAATCTGTGGAAATGCAGTATAAATATAGACAGCCTGCCCAAGAACATATAAAATTCCCGCCATGAGCAAAAATCCAACCGCAATCACAACCCATTTCAATCTCCTCAACAAACCAGAATATTTAGAAGCAAAATTATCAATAGATTTAATTCCTAATTTAGTTCGATACAAAAATAAAATTCCCTCTCTTTTTAATTTATGTCTGTTGCGATATAAAAATACAGCTATAAAAATAGAAAACAAAACCAAGAACCCAATATCATAAATCCAAAACACCATTTTATTCTTTTATAACATGGAAAATCAGTTTAAAAAGATTATCTTAAACTATTTCTTCCGTATAACACGAAAATCCCTCTTCCCGCACTTACGGCACTTGACTTTTCCCTGTAAAACTTTAAGAGGTTCAATCTTCATTTTATGCTTGCAATTCTTGCAAATAAACATATTCTTAAATAATCTATTCTGTGCAGCAGGCATTTTTGTTGCCATAATAAAATTATCAAAAATTAGTTTTTAAAGATGTTGGTTGATTTTATAAAGTTCTTTTAATAATCTTTTGCCCCTCTACATCCCAATACTCCACAGTCATGCCGTCTTTAATCTGTCCTTTCAATTCTTCAGGAATATCCAATTCAAAATTTTCATAATTTTCAGAATCCATCACACTTGCTTTATCTCCCATAACAGAAAGAATCTGTGCCTTTCTTTTGTCAATCATCGGAACATCAAATCTTTCATGTCCAGGAACAACCAAAACTTTCTTCTTCCCGCCGGTGAGTGAATTCGCCTCAAACCGCACCTTCGCATGCCCGTGCTTGCCAGTTTTAGAAACATCCAAGCTCTTAATAACATACCCCTCTCCATCAATAAGAATATAACTCCCAACCCTCATTTCAGTCGCATTAATAATCTTCAATGGCATAATCAACAAAAAATAGTTTTGTTTATAAAGTTTTGTGCATAAAATTAAAATGATGATTGGTTCAAAATATCAAGAAAATAAGAAATCGCTGATAAACAAAATAAGGAATTCATCAATTAAAGTGTTGGAAGGCGAAGCAAAAAATCACCTCTGTTATTTTTGCGGAAAACAAATCTTCGGAAAAATGAATATCTTAATTGACTATGAAAAAATAAATGAGAGGGATTTTGTGCAAAGATATTTTCTGCATAAGGATTGTTATAGCAGATATACCTCTGTTTGAAGATTGTAAATTCTCCAATTCAGAATCATTAATCTTTTAAATCATTTCTGTTTATGAAATATATGAAAGTAAAAAAAGGCGACTTTATTGAATTGGAATTCACAGCAAAAATAAAAGACGGAGATATTTTTGACACAAACATAAAAAAAGACGCAAAAAATCTCAATATTTCAAGCAATATTAAGCCATTAATATTATCAGTAGGACATTCAATGATAATCCCTGGATTAGATTCTTCCTTAGTCGGAAAGGAGATTGGAAAAACTTATGAAGAAACCTTCTCTCCAGAACAGGCCTTTGGAAAAAGAAACCCCAAGTTAATAAAAATGATTCCTAAACGTGCATTTAAAGAACAAAATATAGAACCTCAAACAGGAATGCAATTAAATCTTGACGGACAAATCGCAAAAATCATATCCGCATCTGGAGGCAGAATTCTCGTAGATTTTAACAACCCGCTTGCAGGAAAAAGTGTAACATATAAATTCAAGATAAACAAAAAAATCACAGACAAAAATGAAAAAATAAATGCCCTGCAGGATTTCTTCTTCAGAAAAAAATTTCCATTCACAACATCTAATAAAACTATAACTTTCAAAACAGAAAAAAACCTCGTGTCCTATATTCAAATGATGTCCAAACCTTTCAAAGATATCATCGGCATGGAGGTCAAAGTTGAAGAAGAATCCAAAGAAATCTAAAAAGATATTCTGAAAAAATAATAAACTCTATCCCAACAATCCTTAAAAATCCTCTCCTCTAAAAAATAAAATGGATGCCATACTTGAAGAAAGAGATGAAAAACAACCAGTTCAGCAATATTCTAATAATCAAATCCAGGAAGTTTCAAATGTAAATGAAATTGACAGAGAATTAGAACAAATTTTACAAAAACAGGGTGCAAGAGTAAAAGTTATAGGAATCGGGGGTGCAGGGGGCAATACCTTATCAAGAATGCGTGAAATTGGAATAAAAGGCGGGGAGATAATTGCAATAAATACAGATGCTCAAGACTTATTATATACAAATGCAGATAAAAAAATTCTAATTGGAAGAGAAGTTGCAAATGGACTAGGAGCAGGTTCAAATCCGCGGATTGGGATGGAAGCTGCAAAAGAACAAATCCAAGATATAAAAAAAGCAATTCTTGGTTCAGATATGGTATTTATCACCTGCGGTCTCGGAGGAGGAACTGGTTCAGGAGGAGCCCCAGTTGTAGCAGAAGTTGCAAAAAAATCAGGTGCATTAACAATAGGGGTAGTAACCCTCCCATTCACAGTAGAAGGGAGAAAAAGAATTGAAAACGCATCAGAGGCATTAGAACGAATGGAATCAATAGTGGATACATTAATCTTAATACCAAATGATAAATTATTAGAATTAGCCCCGGACCTTCCGCTTCCAACAGCTTTCAAAGTCGCTGACGAAATTCTGACAAATTCAGTAAAAGGAATAACAGAATTAGTAACCCGCTCTGGATTAGTCAACTTAGATTTTGCAGATGTAAAAGCTGTAATGGCTAATGGAGGCGTTTCTTTAATAGGATTAGGAGAATCTGATTCAAATCAACGAGCAGTTGAGGCAGTTGAAAAAGCAATAAACAACCCCTTATTGGATGTAGATATCTCAAATGGAACAGGCGCTCTGGTGAATGTAATTGGTGGAGAAGATTTATCATTAGATGAATATCGGCAAGTAATAGAAATAATCGGAGAAAAACTATCACCAGATGCAAAAATGATTTCCGGCGCCCAAATCTCAAAGGATTTAGAAAAATCTATAAAAGTAATGGTAATTTTAACAGGAGTAAAATCCCCCCAAATTTCTGGAGACAATACGCCCCTTGAACAAGCCAGAAGAGAAGGAATGGAAGAAGAACTCGGCATAGAATTTTTTGAGGACTAATCCATTAATTAGATTTAAAATCTCAAAATAAAAATATCTTCTCCAAAATTCTTCTCCAAAATTTTTAATCGTCCGCTGGGACGACCCATAATAAGCGACGAAGTCGCCAATCTGTGCGTCACAGCACTCTCAAAATAAACCTTAAAAACCCCCCCATCCTTAAAAAAACATGAAAATCAAAACATGGCTTAATTCACAATATCAAAAATACAAAAGAGTCTGGCGCCTATTAAGAAAACCAACAATGAAGGAAATGAAAATGGTTTCTAAAGTTACTGCACTGGGTATTGCCGCAATAGGGGCATTAGGATTTATAATCTCAATTGCAATAAAATTATTAGTCCCAGACCTTTTCAAGTAACCTTTAAAAACCCCCAAAACAAATAAATACTATCTAGTTCTTAGATGCCTAAGACTAGTTGGAACAAAAAATTTCGCTCTTAGTAAATAAAAAATAAAATCAAAAGAGCAAAATTTTTTTAAAATGGAAGAATTTGCAGACAAAATTAAAGAAGAAATAAAACAAGAAAAGCCAAAAAGCTCAATGATTTTCATAGTTAAGGTTACAACAAATAAAGAAGACAAAGCTCTTGACATGATATCTGATAAAATCAAAAAGAAAAATATAAATGTATATGCAGTTGCACGCCCTCATGGATTAAGAGGATACATAATTCTTGAATCACCAGACAGAGAAAATGCAGAAGAAGCTGTCTTTAATCTGCCATATGTAAAAGGAATCTTGCCAAAAGTTATAACTTATGAAGAAGTCAAATCAATGTTAGAGCCGATAACAGCAGAAGTCAAAATTGAAAAAGGCGACATCGTGGAAATCATCGGAGAGCCATTCAAAAAAGAAAAAGCAAAAGTTACAAGAATAGACAAGGCAAAAGGCGAGGCAGTCGTCTCTCTTTTAGGAGCCGCAGTGCCAATCCCAGTTTCAGTTAAATTAGATAATATAAGAGTTATTAGAAGGGAAGGAGAAGAAGCAGAAGAATCCCCATAATTTAAAAACTAAGCAATCAAATAACAAAAATGGAAATAAAATTATTAGTAGAAGGCGGAAACATGACACCGGGTCCAGCAGTAGCCCAGCAACTCGGTCCTATGGGAATCAATCTCGGCAAGGTTATCTCAGATGTTAATCAAGCAACACAGGATTTCAAAGGGATGAATGTGCCTGTTATTTTGGATATTGACCCAAAGACAAAAGAATTCTCTATATCTGTATCCAGCCCGCCAACTTCAGAATTAATAAAAAAAGAATTAAAATTAGAAAAAGCATCTGGCGATAGGATGAAAGTAAAAGCAGGGAATATTGCAATAGAACAAATAATTAAGATTGCAAAAACAAAACATCCAAATATGTTGGCAAGAGAATTTAAATCTGCAGTCAAATCTGTAATTGGAACCTGCATGTCTTTAGGTTTATTAATTGAAAACAAAGACCCCAAACAGGTTTTAGAAGAATTGGATTCTAAGTATAAGACAGAAATTGAACAGCAAAAAACAGAAGTTAGTCCAGAAAAAAAAGAAAAATTAGAAAAATTCTTCGCAACAATTCAAGCAAAGCAGGAAGCAGAAGCTAAGAAAGAGGAAGAGGAGAAAGCAGCAGAAGAAGCTAAGAAAACATCTGGTCAAGAGAGCGAGGAGGAGAAAAAGAAAGAAGAACCAGTAGAAAAAGAAGAAAAAAAGTAAATTTATAAATTAGTTCTGCTATTCAGAATAAGATTGGGGCTATGGGGTAGCCTGGTAGCCTTCGAGCTTTGGGACTTTAGTTTTGCAAAAAAGCTTGCGACCCCGGTTCAAATCCGGGTAGCCCCATTATCAATTTGCTCCAAATAAACTTAAAAACCCCTTAAAACAAAAAATAAAATGGCAGTAAAAACAAAAAAAATCAAATCAGCAGGAAGATTCGGCGCAGGATACGGAAAAGTAAAGTCTAAACTTATAGAGGTAGAATCAAAGCAAAGAAAAAAGCAAATCTGTCCATTTTGCAAAGGAACAGCAAAGAGAAAAGCAAAAGGAATCTGGGAATGTAAAAAATGCAAAAAAACCTTTGCTGGAGCTGTATATTATTTACAATAAACTTAAAAACCCCCAACCTTACTTTATATTATGACGACCTACAAATGTTTCAATTGTGACAAGAAAATCAAGGCAAAAGAGTTGGAAAAGCGGTTTGTCTGCCCTGCATGTGGCTCAAGAATATTCTTCAAACCGAGAACTAAAATGAAAACTATAAAGGCGGTTTGATGGCAGAAAAGCCCAAAAAACAAGGTTCTGAGAATCCGTTAGAAAATTTAGATAAGGAAACACATCAAAAAATCCAGGAAATGCGGATTATTGAGCAAAATTTTCAGCAGTTGCTTCAGCAAAAACAGGCCTTTTCTTATGAGGTTAATGAAACAAATCATGCCCTCGAAGAACTGGAAAAAGCAGAAGGAGATGTTTTCAAAATAGTCGGCAGTCAGATTATTTTAAAATCAACAAAAGAGAAATTAATAGAAGAATTAAGACATAAAAAAGAACTTCTTGAATTAAGATTAAAAAATATAGAAAAACAGGAAAAAGAATTTACAGAAAAATTGCAATCTTTAAGAAAAGATATTATGGAAAAAATCCAGCAATAATGTCCCTGATTGCGAAATAGATATAAGGAGATTAGTTCAGATAAGATTGCAATATTAGAGATTAACGCAACAGATAAAAAAAGTCAAAAATGATTGATCCGCCTAATCAATGAAAATCAAACATGGAAAATCCAGGAAGAAACTTGAACGAATATCTAAAATCACACAAATATTTAAATACCAAAACTATTAATTTTTTATATGAATTTTTTAAAAAATCTGATAGGAAAGAAGGAAGAAAATAAAGAAGATGTACCTGAATTTATAGAGATAGACCTCGAACAGCAAAAATCTGAGTCAAAAATTCTTGTAAAAACATTTGTCCTAAAAACCTATGAGGATATAAACCCTATTCTTAATGCATTAAGAGAGGGATACACAATCGCGGTTATTGATATCAAAGAATTAAAATCAAAAGACATTGTTGAATTAAAGAGAGTAATCTCAAAGATTAAAAAAACAATAGAGGCATTAGAAGGCCAGATTGCAGGATTTGGAGAAAACACAATAATAGCCACACCGGGCTTCGCAAAAATTGAAAAAGGAATAAAAAAAGAACCTGAAAAATCAAGCAAAATAGAAACTTTTTAAGTTAATTTAATAAATCCTCTTTCTCCCATTATTATATGAAAATTCTACATATAGAAACAAGAAAAATCCTTGGACCAATAAAGTTTTCAGTTTTGGCAAAACTGCCAGGAAAAACAATCTCACTCGCTTCAACAATTCAATATCTTGATTTTGTCCCAAAAATAAAATCTTATTTAGAATCAAAAGGAAAAAAAGTCATGATAAAAAAAGGGGCGAAATACCCGGCACATATTCTCGGCTGTCAATCTCATGCCTTCAACCCAAAAGCAGATACACTATTATTATTAGCCGATGGAAAATTTCACGCAATAAACAACGCAGTCCAACTCCAAAAACCAATTTATATCTTCAATCTTCAAAAATTAGAAAAAATAACAAAACAAGAGATAAACAAAATAAATCTCAAAACACAAGCAAAGCAAAAAAAATTCCTATTATATAATAACATCGGCGTCATTACCTCAACAAAACCAGGGCAGTCCTGCAATCCAAAAAATCTAATAAAACAGCTGAAAAAATTAGGCAAACATCCCTACATCTTCCAAACAGAAACACTAAATCCAGTAGAATTAGAAAACTTCCCAATTCAACTCTGGCTCAATACTGCCTGCCCAGGAATCGGATTAGAACAGGACAATATAATTAACATCCAGGATATTCAGGAATTTTTGTAAATTAAAAAATCAAATAATATCAGCCATTAAACTCATTTAATAAATTAAATAAAATAAAAAGATTCCATAGCAAATCCTACCTGTGCTTCAGCACTTTCTAAATCCTTCTCCAAAAAATCCCCCCACCACCCCGCAAATTTACCGACGACAAAAATCTATTTTGTTACTGAATAGACACGATTTTTCACCCAAAACTTTATAAAGTTGTAATTCTGAAATTACAACATGGAAACAAGAACACTTTTGAGTGTGATTGGAATTTTTGCTTTAGTAGTTCTAAGTTTAAACTTAATTTCAGCAGCAGTCATAATCCCTGATGAAGTTATATTAACAGAAGAACAAGGAAATGCTGCAACAGCACATTTCAATATAGAAAATACTTTTCAAGGTAATCTTAATACAATAACAGCAATTTTTTCAGATTTAACAAAAGGTTCAGATAAAATTCTTTCTTCAAACTTATCAATTGACACAGGTTCTTTAGTAATCTCAGGTGGAGAGAGCTCGGATATAACATTAACTGTTCAAGTTCCTTCAGATATTCCAACAGGAAAATATACAGGAACAATGGAACTTTTCGGAAAAATAGACTCTGAAGATAGTTTAAGCAGAGGCAAAATAAACATCACATTAACAGTAACAGCTTCACAAGATAATGAACTCCCAGAAGAAATCGCAGACCTATCACCAAACAAAGTAGGAGATGCAGAATTAAAAATAGAGATTGACAATATAAATGTTGTTTCTGGATTTGGAGATGATGAAGAATTC
>JAFCDU010000022.1 GCA_017609535.1 Candidatus Pacearchaeota archaeon
AATATTGGCAGAGGACTTTATTAACTGGAGTAATAGTCCTACAGAGGATTCTTTTGATAGAGTGGAAAGATTTGATAACACTTATTCTGTTGCTTTGCTTGATTTAGATGGAAGAAAAAGCGTGATTATTGAGGATAATATGAAAGATTTGGCAGAAAGATTAAATAGAATGGCTGATTTAAGAGCTGAAACAATTTCTATTCGAGAGGTTTCTTATGCTGATGCACAGAGGTTAATTAGCGAGTATTGTTAATTATTGATGCATAGATGAGGGGCAGAGCAATTGTTGCATCACATCTGACATCTATAAATTCTGCATCTTTGTCTGACATCTATAAATTCTGCATCTTTGTTCATCTTTCCCCATGAAATCCCCTCCCTTAAAGGTGCTCCTGAACTTCCTCCTGGTTCTGCTCTATCAGTTGTTATCTGGATTCCGTAAGATGCTCCTTTTGAAAATTGCAGGCTTTGTTGGATAAAATTTTTTGGAGTCCCTCCCCCAATGTAGATAATTCCTGATTTTTTACAGGTCCATGAGATGTCTATAATTTCTTTCATATCATCAAAACAATCAATATTAATCTTTTTTCCTGCAACCAACCGCCCCCAAATCATTAATCCAATTCCTGAATCTGCAATTGCAGGACAGAATATAGGGATTTTATTTTTATAGCACTTTTTTAAAATACAATTGTTTTCTGCACCAGGGCAGAGCTCTCCAATTTTCCAGAGTAATTGCTTTATGTTTTTACATTTTTTAAATTCATTTAGATTTTTTTCAAAAAAATCTTCTAATTTTTCATAAACCTCATTTTTCATAAAGACGTTGTAAATTCTATCTATTCCTTTTTTATTTAACTCTTCATCATCTATCTCGCTTTTTCCCTGATAATGGCGGTATCCGAGAGCTTCAATTAAATCGTGTGTTAGATTTGCTCCTGTTGTAACAAACACGCTTGTTTTGTCAAGCAAATCTATTATTATCTTCTTCATTCCTGCTGGAACCATCGCACCTGCAACACCAAAAAAAATTTTACAATCTTTATCATTAAACATTTTTTTCATTATTGAAGACGCTTTAGCAATACTATTTGCTCCAAATCCCATGTCGTTCATCTGTTCAACTAATTCAGAAACTTTCATATTTTTCTTTATTTTTATTGGTTTAATTGCTCTCATAGTCCTCGTTTTAATATCATTTTTTTGTATTTACTTATTTTTAATTTTTTTATCAAATACCTCATAGTTTTATTTATATCAAATTCTTTACATGAAAAAATATCAAGGGCGAACCATTTTTTTTCAGGATATGTATGAATTGTGATGTTGCTTTCAGCGAGAATTATTGTTCCTGTCACTCCGCTTTCTTTTGGCTCTTTTGCTTTATGATATAACACAATTGGTTTAGATATTGCTTTCATTTTTATTTTTTTTGTAGATTCTATGAGGAAGTTTTTTATAAATTTCGTTTGTTCAAGATTTGCATCTGAGAATCCATCTAAGATTAAGTGGTTTCCTTTATTGTGGATTTTTTTAATTTTCATTCATAATCTCCAAAATTTTAATGCAGATTTCTCCCCCTTTGCCTCCTTTTTCTGGATTGAATTCCACTAAATCTAATATTTTTATATTTAAGTTTTTTAATTTTTTTAATAGGTTCAATCCTTGTTCTTCTGTTAATCCGTTTTGTTCTGGATAACCTGTTGCATTTACGACTGCTGAATCAAATACATCAATATCGAATGAGATATAAATTTCTTTTTCTTCAGCTCTTTCTAATATGTAATCATAAGCAGACTTTATTTCTTTACAAGAAAAAATTTTAATTTTATTTTCTTCTAAAAATTTTTCATCGACTTCCCAGGTTTTTCTTAATCCAATAAGAAGAACGCACCCTGGAGGAAACCCCGCTTCTATTAATGCACGAAGCCATTCTTCATGGGTTGGCTCCCTGTTTGTGAAGTCGCAATCTGCGTGGGCATCAAAAATTATTAAGAATGGATTTTTTGAGTTTTCCATAAAAGTTTTTCCTATTGGAAAAGAGATAGAGTGGTCGCCCCCGATTATTATTAACTTGTTATCTAATCTTTGTTTTATAAAATTATAAATTTTATTTTGTTGTTCTTCTATATTTGAATTGTCTAATTCTAATTTTTCTGTGTTAAATTTTTTTGATAAAATTTCAGCTCCTTTAACAGTGCCTCCGGTCACACCGAGTCCATTCACACCAGGTATAGTCAATATTTTAGTCATTTTAGAATTCTAATTAGATTAATAGATTGGAATTGCCAATTCTTGAATTAATCCTGCATTCATGCTCTTATTTGGCAGGTTTGATTTAAAAATTTAATCTTTTGCCAATTTTTCTATATTTTTTTTAAATTTATCAACCTCTTCAATTGGTATTCTGGCTCCGCATGCTTTTTCATGCCCCCCTCCAGTGGCTTCTGGTATATCTGAAATTGCCTTTAAAATTAATTCTTTTATTTTTTCTCCTCTGGCAGAGATATTCGCTTTTTCCTGGGATTTATATACGACTACTATTCGCTTATCTGGGTGGCGAAACATTAATGTATTTGATAATTCTGAAGACATACTTGAATTGCCTGAATATGAAAAATAAAGAAGCTTTGAATTTAGGGGCTGGGATTCTGCTTTTTTTATTAATTTATCGTGGATTTTTTTAAGTTGGTTGTATTTTTTATGAATTTGTCTTGTGTATTTGTTTTCTTCAAATAAATCATAGATAGATTTTGCTTTCATCAAGAATTTTTGCATTCGGACTACATTTGTTGTTGTATCCTTCAGTGCGAAGTTTAACATTGAAACTGCCCTCCCAATCTCGGTCATATAAATTGCCCTGAATGCTGATATGTTTTTTATAAACAAATCCGGATGCTTGTCTGCGAATTTATCTGCGAAAGGGGGCAGATAAGCATCTCCTATACAGCCAATCATGGCAAGCCAAAGGTCCTGCTCTCTTTTGAAGAGATTATGGCAGATATAGGTCACTGGCTCTGAAGAAGGTGCAGAATTATAATATGAAATTTTTTGTTTTATTTTTTTATCTACATTGACTAAATGATGATCAATCCATACAACAGGCAGATTTTTTTCTTCAGCTTGAGAGAAGAAATCATCATCTACGACCGGCTTGTCAAGAATGAAAATATAATCTGAATTAAATTCATCTGCTTTTCTTAAATATGATTTGCTTAATCCAGGAAAAGATTTTATTGAAACGCCTTTTCCTCTCTGAATTGCTCTTTGAAGGAGAAGGAAAGAGCAGAGTCCGTCTACATCATCATCAAAAAAGAAAAGAGGGTTTTGTGCTTTTTCAAGATGTTCTTTGATTTCTTTTAGTTGAGTTTCATTTAGCATTTTCGTAGTTTTTAATTGCTTTTTTCAGAGCATCTGCAGCGAGGTTTGAGCAGTGCATTTTAATTGGGGGGAGTTTCCCGATGGCTTTTGCAACATCTTTATTAGAAATCTTTTTTGCCTGTTCAAGAGTTTTGCCTTTTGCAAGTTCTGTTATCATTGAGGAAGTTGCTATTGCTGCTGCACACCCCATTGTCTGAAATTTTATATCCTTGATTTTATTATCTTCTATTTTAAGATAAATTTTCATAATGTCTCCGCAAGCAGGGTTTCCAACCATCCCAACTGCATCAGGATTTTTGATTTCTCCGAGATTTTTCGGATTTTTGAATAATTCGAGGACTTTTTTGCTGTAAATTGATTTCATTTTATTATTCTCTCTAAAAATGATTTTTCAAGAGAAACTATAGAAGTATCCTGCTCATTACAGTGGTAAGGTGGGATATATTTGCTTCTTTTTGATTCTGCATCGATGAATCCCGCTTCTGTTTTTTTGTTACATTTTGGATATCTTATTTCCATTTTATTTCTAATTTTATTCTTTGTTAAGTTCTTCAACTAATTTGTCGGGGTCTTCGCCATGGGCTTTTGCACCCTGTTCAAGCGTCTCCATCATAGCCATTGGGCATCCGCAACAGAACATTCCTTTTTCTGCAAGCTTCTTGGCGGCTTTTGGATTCTCTTCCATCAATTCTGCAAAAGTCATTTTTTTATTTATTTTTTTCATCTTAATTTAGAAGATTTATAGAGTTGAGGTTTATAAGCATTTATTCTCTTTATCCTTGCATTCACGCCTCTGTCCGCCAACTCTTTTCCAAGCCCTTCTATAAAAAATTCTTGGTCATATCCCAGACATATCACTCCCGGATTTATAATCTCAATGATTTTATATTTGTCATCCAACATGCCGAGATGCGCCTCATCTACATAATTCAATTCTGCGATTCTCTTTAATCTTTGTTTTTCATTGTCAATCGGATATCTCCCTTTTAACTGCACAACTGTTTCATCGCGTGCTACAACAACAGCCAAACTATCGCCTTGTTTTCTTGCTTCTCTTAAAAAATATTCATGACCCTTATGAAACAAATCAAAAGTTCCGAAACATAAAACTTTCATTTTTTACTCTTGCTTTTAAATTCAAATTTATTAATTAATTCCATTAAGCCGTTGCATTCTTCTAAAAGCTGGTGAGCATAGTTAATTTTTATCTTCTTTTTTCGTGTCTTTTTAATAAAAGAATTCATCTCCTTATATCCGACAATCCTTCTGACATCCTTGTCCATTATTTCATAATAAAACTTTCCACAATAGATTCCTGAAACTTCTATTTCCATAATTTTAAAGGGCTTATCTTCCTTAATTTAATTACAATCTTATTTAATTTTTCTATTGTATATTCTATCTGCTCTCTTGTTGTGAATCTTGATAAGCTTAACCTTATTGATGTGTTTGCTTGAATAGGAGTTAATCCGATTGCGAGGAGGACGTGGCTTGGTTCAAGTGATTTTGATGAACAGGCAGAGCCGGTGGAAGATGAAATGCCATCAGCATCCAAATATCCACCGACTGCTTCTCCTTCTATATTTGAAAATGAGATGTTTATGTTATTGCATAATCTTTTTTCCCTTGGTCCGTTGAGTTTTGTTCCTGGAATTTTAAGAATTTCATTTATTAGATAATCCCTTAATTTTGTCATCTGCTTTATGTGTTTTGGCTTTGAAAGTTTTACTGCTTTTGCAAATCCAATTATTCCTGGGATGTTTTCTGTTGAAGAGCGTTTTCCAGATTCCTGCCCGCCTCCATGAAGCAGGGGCGTTATTTTTATTCCAGACTTTATGTATAAAGCGCCAACTCCTTTTGGTCCGTGGATTTTATGAGCATTCAGAGTCATTAAGTCAATATTTTGTTTTTTTACATTTATTGGCGTCTTTGTAAAGGACTGGCAGGCATCTGTATGGAACAATGTGCCTTTTTCATGGCAGATTTTTCCAATTGTCTCTATATCTTGAATTGTTCCTATCTCATTATTTCCATGGATTATTGAAACGAGGGCGGTATTAGGAGTAATTGCATTTTTTAGTTCTTTTAAATTTATGAATCCTTCTTTATCTACGCCAAGATAGGTTACCTTGACTCCCTGCTTTTCCAACCAACGACAGGAGTTTAGGATAGAGTTATGTTCAATTTTTGTTGTGATTATATGATTTTTTTTAGAAGAGAGGATAATTCCTTTCAAAGCCCAATTATTTGCCTCTGTCCCGGAACCGGTAAAATATATTTCATTATCTTTTGCATTGATTGAGCCTGCAATTATGTGGCGGGCTTGTTCTAATGCTCGATGAGCTTCCTGCCCTGCCAAGTGAAGAGAAGAAGGATTTCCATATTTTTTTGTGAAATAAGGTTCCATTTCTTTTAAAACCCTCTCATCTACTTTTGTTGTTGCGGCATTATCAAGATAAACTTTCATTTTTTATAAGGACAAAGTTTGCAAAATTTTTTTTCATGCATGTCAATTTTTTTAAGTATTGGAAGAATTGTTTGTTTGTTTAAAGAATAAATTCTTTTTCTGCCCTTTTGTTTTGAAAGAACGATGTTGCAGTGCTTCAATGAGGCGAGAGCATGGCTTAATTTTGATTGCTCTATTTTAAGTTTTTTAGAAAGTTCGGAAACAGAGAGGGGGGATTTTTTCAGACTTGAAATTATCTCTATCTTCAAGGGGTTTGCGAGTTTTGTGAAAAATATGTGATATTTATTCATATGAAAATAAATTCATATGAGTTTATAAATTTATGCAGAGATGGCATCAGTTGGGCAGATATTTACTGCTTCTGTCACCTTCTGCTTTTCTTCATCTGTCTCCGGCTGTTTTATTGCGTTCGCTTTTCCATTTTCCAATTTGAAAATGTCGGGGGCGATTGCAACGCAACTTCCACAACCGATGCATTTTTCTTTTTCTATTGAAACCATTTTACCTCCATTTACTCTAATTTCTTGGGGTTTATAATTTTTTTGTAGCAAACAAATTTAAAAACCCTTACATATTAATTTCATCTGGGTGAAAATGATAAAGATATTATTTTTTGATTTTGATGGGACAATCTCTGATGCAAAAAAACTGAATCTTTTTAGTTTAGTAAAAACTCTTGATAATTATGGATATAAATTCAAGACGAGCAGAATCAGAAGTTTAATGGGCATTAAAATTCCACAAATTCTTAAGATATTGGGTGTTAAGAAGGGCGAGATAGATAAAATAAGAAAGGATTTTTATGACAGGCTAATTTTGGGTGTTCATACATTAAAACTTTGCAATCCTGTTGGTCCATTAAGAAATTTGAAGAAAAAATATAATCTAATTGTTATTTCCAATACTGAAAGTGAATTTTTGAAGGCGTCAATAAGAAAGTTAAAGATTAATGATTTATTTGACGAGGTTCATGGGGCAGAAGGATTTTCCTCAAAAGATAGATTGTTAAAAAAACTATTTAAGAAATTTAAGATTAAACCAAGAGAGGCCTTGTATGTTGGCGATAGATACTCAGATATTCAATATGCACGAAAGGCAGGATGCTGGTCAATTGCAATTCATAATCGGTGTTCTTGGAGCACCCTGAAACAAATAAAAGCAGAAAAGCCGGATTTTATAATCAAGAATTTTTCAGAGTTAAAAAAAGTGATTAATGTTATTAATTCAACTGATAATAAGCATTGACAATATTGTGTTCTAAATCAGGATTTTTTTTCATAAATTTTCTGAAAAGTTTTTGAATTCTCGGGTTTCTTTTTTTTATGTTTCCTTTAATTTTTTTTATTTTTGCATAAAGCTGGATTTCTTTATCTGATAAATCCATTAAAGGGGATTTTTGAATTTTAAATTTGAATTTTCCTTTTATTATATTTTGAAAGATTTCTTCTGCGAGGTCTGAGAGATTTTCAGATTTCAAGGTTGGTTTTCCGGTTTTGACTTGGAATTTTTTTTGGAGAACTGATTTTAGGACTTTGGTATTTGTATCCCGGGATTTTTTTAGAATTATATTTTTTGGAAGGAGGTTGTGTTTTCTTATTGTTCTGAATATTTTTCTTTCAAAATAATTTGTGAAGCAGTTTTTGCAAAGCTGTATTTGATTTGTGAATTTCCAGACCGGTTTTTTGAGGCAGGTTTTGCATGTCATAAGATATTTAAACTATCCTTATTTAAAAATTAAATGGAAGGAGAGGTTAAGAATTATATTGTTGATTTTTTGATGTTTATTGCTGCTGTTCCATTGTTTATTACAGGCATTATCAAACTTCGTTTTGTTATGGGACTGCTTTCTCTTGAGTGGAATTCTCCCTTAGTTCAGGTTTTGAGCAGGATTCATGATTGGACAGGGGTTGTTCATTTAGTTCTTCATAGGGAATGGATTGGGATTATGACAAAACATTTTTTTCATAAAGAAGAAGGGATTAAATCAAAAACTGATTGAATTTTTTAGTGTTTTTGTTTTGATATTCTTTTTGAATTTGTTTTGCAGTTTCTGGAGATTTTTGATAATAAACTGCGGGTTTTCCTTTTCCTGATTTTATTGAAGTTTTGAATTTTTCAATTATCTTGTTTTCCTGCTCGTTTTTTCCGACTACAAACCATTCATTGTTCATGTAGATATGTCTGGGAAGTTTTGTTAGGGGGAGGGTTTTTTCAGTTATGAGATTTTTTTCTAATAAAAATTTTATTCTTTTTCCTGGGACTTTTTCACAAAGGAGGCAACCGCCTGCAGGATTTGGGTATTTAATTTTGAATTTTTTTGCTAATTCTATCTGAGGTTTTCGGCTTCTTCCTTGGAGTCCAGCTTCAATTAAAGGGCGGTGAATTTTGAACCCCAATTGTTTATCAATAATCTGCATTGCTTGTTTAGTTTGGGACATTGGGCGTTGTCCAAGAACTTCCCCAGTTGCTATTATTTTAATTCCTTTTTTATCTGCGTATTCTTTTGCCTTTCTAAACATAAAGATTTTGCAGTCCCTGCAAGGATTTATTCCAGTGCCTGTTCCGTGTTTTGGATTTTTTATAATTTCTAAATATTCTTTGAGAAGTTTTCCTTTGGTGCAATCAATTATTGTTAGTTTTACATCCTGCATTTGTGTGAATTTGAAAGTGCAATTAAAATTACAACAACCACAACCAAAAGGCAGATTAAAGAAAATTGCCTCTACATTATATCCTTTTTCTTGCATCAGTTTCACAGCTAATCTTGAGTCGAGTCCGCCTGAAAATAATACGAGACATTTTTCCATGTAATTTTAGGAAAAATTTGATTTAAATCTCTTATGATTATTGATGAAATCACTATAATAAAAGATATTGAGAGTTTTCTTTAATTTTGGTTCGGCAATGCCTGATTATTTAACCTGCTACTTATTCATAATTTTCTGCTGTTTCGAGTTTAGATTCCTGATTTCTGTTTGCGACTGACTTTTCAACAACTTTTATAAAATTCATATATTGTCTTAGATGCTGACATCCTTCACAGGTTTTATGTCCATTCGCTCTATACGCACAGAAATCATTTATGAAATAACATTTCCCTGTTTCTGATTGGTATAAATCCATCACAACTCCCTATAAATTTAGTTAAGAGCGGGAATTGATATGACAATTTTACAAATCTAAATATTTTTTTACGCGGCATCGGCGCCTGCACAAGGACGCAATTCTTTTTTATCATAGAATCGCGGCTGTTAATTAAAATAAAAAAAATATGATGAAGCACAGTCAGGACTAATTGTTTTCTTAGAACTTGTTTCCTGCTGTGCTTTCATCAGTACATACCCAATTTATCTATGTCTTGCGAGTATCCTCGGTGTCCGAAGTCATAATTGAAAAATTCGAAAAAACTTTTCAGGATTTCTTTATCTGTCTGAGATTCTTTTAATAAATCTAAGAGGTATTCTGTAAAGCAGTAAGGGCAGGTGTAACAAGTCGGCTGACCGCATGATGCACAAACTGCATAATCATTGTAATCTTTGTGGGCTTTAAGATATTTTTTAACTCTTGGAAGAATTTCTTTTTTTAATCTTGGAAATTCCTGCACCCAGATTTCAAAATGTTTTGCAATACAATTTGGACATAAAAGATTTTGAATTGGCTCTCCGCAGTCTAAACATTCATAGAAAGTTGTTTTGCCTAATGCCTGCACAGCGACATTCATTTTATTTTTCATAAGAAAGAACGCCGCAGATTTAGTGTTTAATCGCATTAAAGCCAAAACCATACATCGGAGCACACACTAAAGACTTTTTAGAATTCAGGGTTTTCAGTCTCTTTTGTGCTTCCATGATTGTATCAAGAATAACTTATATATAAATATTTGGGTGTTAGAGAATAATGGCTTTGCGATAAACAGGGCTTTGTCTCTTATTTTCAATTTATTAATTTTCTTTGATTATTTTTATCAGAACTTAATTAGGGGTAAGCGATTTTCGCAAGCTCAAAAATCTTTTTATCCTTCTGCACAACTTCCAAAATCTTAGAAATCTCATCAGCGACGGCATTTTTTAAGTCCAATGGGTGGAGTTTTTTGTCTATGAAATCTTTTTCCAAATCGTTGTAGTTTGAGTATGCCAAATCTCCTCCGTATTTTTCAGGACGTTTGATAATAAATTTTTCTTTGCTGTCCTGTTTAATTGTCATTAAAACAAATTTTGTAAATGCTAAAACTCCGTTGTCAGGGTCTCCTGCGATGCATTCTGCTGACTTTAATTTTTCTTTTACAATTTTCGGCGAATCTAATAAATCTATTTTTGTTTTTTCATTTGAGGAGGACATTTTCTTTCCTATAAGTCCGGGGATTAATGGGGTAAGGATTTCAACCCGCGGTTTATATCCTATTTTTGGCAAGTTTTCTCTTGCAAGGACAAATATTTTTCTTTGGTCTGTGCCTCCAAGTTGAGCGTCAACATTTAGATATTCTTCGTCAAGAGCCTGCATTAGGGGGTATAATAATCCAGACACTTTTGGGTTGTCTCCTTGTTTTACAACTTCTGATGCTGCTTTTTTTGAGTCATGAATTGAGATTAATGAACTTATTTTATATACATCTCGGACATATTCTTTTGATAATTG
>JAFCDU010000023.1 GCA_017609535.1 Candidatus Pacearchaeota archaeon
ACGCGACCCGATTAAAGTTTATCGGGAGTTAAATACTCTTTTATTTAAACAAAAAGCTTTGGCTAAGACAGATAAGAGTAAGGAGGGTTATGTTCGTTTTTTAGAGAGACTTATTTCTTATTTTGAGGATTTATCCTTAATCAAAGAGGCACAAAGGTTTTTTGATAAATATAGTTTTGGAGATAGGGATATTTATTCTGAAATTTTTAGAGCAGATATTATCCCTAATTTTACTTTTACGAGAATGCAGAGCAAGATTCCTGATGATGCTGAACTTATTGAAGAATATGAGATTGGAGATGATGAGAAAAGTCTTGTCAGCATCCTTAAAAAGAAAAATGAAGCGAAAATGATTTATCATCTATCTCCTCCTGAATACTCTTTAGGGGAGGAAAAAAATATGCTCCTAAATTTGGCGAGGAATGTTTTAATTGAACATCGGCCGACTGAAGAAGAATTTGGAGATTTAGAGAGGACTCGGCAAGTTTTTTTTAATATTGCACGGGATTTGCTGAAGGATTTAGCAAGAAGCAAGAATGTTTCATTGGGTTATGATGAATTGGCTGTTTTGGCTAAAATTTTAGTAAGGCATACAATCGGCTTTGGTATTATTGAAGTTTTTCTGCAAGATGAAAGACTGCAGGATATTGTGATTAATTCTCCTATTTCACAATCGCCGATTTTTGTAAGACATAATGATTTTGATGAATGCATTACAAATATTATTCCTTCATTTGAAGATGCAGAATCATGGGCTGCTAAATTTAGGATGCTCTCAGGCAGGCCGTTGGACGAGGCGAATCCTGTTTTAGACACTAATTTAGTTTTAAAAAACGCTGATGCGAGAATTGCAATTATTCAACAACCCCTATCCCCCGGGGGGATTGCATATGCAATTAGAAGACATAGAAGCAAGCCGTGGACATTGCCTTTATTTATTCAAAATAAGATGATTAATTCTTTGGGCGCCGGCTTAATTAGTTTTTTAGTTGATGGTGCGCGGACACTTCTGATTGCAGGAACGAGGAGTTCTGGTAAAACTTCTTTTTTAGGTGCGTTAATGCTTGAAATTATTCCGCGTTATAGGATTATAACTGTTGAGGATACATTGGAACTGCCTGTTTCTGATTTGAAGAGATTGGATTATGATATTTTATCGATGAAAACTCGGGCGGCTCTGGTTGGGGAGACGACGGAAGTTGATGCATCTGAAGGCATTAGGGCAAGTTTGCGATTGGGGGACAGCAGTTTGATTATCGGGGAGATTCGTTCTGAGGAGGCCAAGGCCTTGTATGAGGCAATGAGGGTTGGGGCTTTGGCAAATGTTGTTGCAGGAACAATTCATGGGGCTTCTCCTTATGCTGTTTTTGACAGGGTTGTAAATGATTTGAATGTGCCTGTTACCTCTTTCAAAGCGACTGACTGTATTGTTGTTGCAAATCCTGTTAAAAGCCCAGATGGGTTAAGAAGCTGGAGGAGGATTTTACAGATTGCAGAGGTTAGAAAACATTGGACAAAAGATCCAGAGGAGGAGGGGGGTTTTGTTAATTTGATGAAATATGATGTTAATGACGATATTCTGAAACCTTCAGATGATTTAATAAATGGCGATTCAGAGATTATAAAAGCGATTGCAGGAAATGTCAAGGGGTGGGCGGGGGATTGGGATGCGGTTTGGGATAATATTTTATTGAGGCAAAAAATCAAGGAAGAGATTGTTGAAAGGTCTGAGAGAATTGGACAGAAGGATTTATTAGAGGCGGATTTTACGGTGAAATCAAATAATGCGTTTCACAGGATTTCTGAGGAAATAAGGGAAGAAGTCGGACTACCAATTTCTGAGAGAGTTTTTCCAAAATGGAAAGAATGGTTGGATGCGGAGGTTAGAAGGTTAGGTTTATAAAGTTACTTTAAGTAACTTTAAGTAACTATGAGACGACGAGATGCGACTGTTAAAGTTGATTCTGCACTTTTGAAAAAAGTAGAAGATTTTATTAATAAAAATAAATTTAAGTATGTCAATAAGAAGCAGTTTGTTAATATAGCTGTTTCTGAATTATTGAAAAAGGAGATGAAGAATGGCTGATAAAAATAAACGAATGACTACTGAGGAAGTTTTGAAGAAGTATGGGGCAAAAATTGAAAGAGAAGTTAAGGATTATAACTCTGAAATAAGCGGAAGATTTAGTTCATCATATGAAAAGTTTAGAAAAAGCATGAGTCCAAAGTTTTCGAGGTATGAGAGATGGTGTAAAAGTTTAGGGAACTTGTTTCATATCAAGCTTGCGGAAAAGGATAGGATAGGGATTGAAAAGGAGATTGAAACTGCACATTTGGATTTGACTGCCTCGGAGGTTATGGTTTTTTCTATTATTAGTTTGTTTTTAGTATTGATTGGGGGGATATTTTTACTTGTGGCTGGGTGGTTGATTTTTGGGGGGAAGTTTCCTTTTTTCTTCGCTTTTTTAGTTGTAATCTTTTCTATGTTTTTATTTTATTATACCTATAACATTCCAAAACGATTGGCGTTGGAGTGGAGATTGAAAGCCAGTTCACAGATGGTTCCGGCGATTTTGTATATTGTAATTTATATGAAACAATCAAGCAATTTTGAGAAGGCGATACAGTTTGCTGCTGAACATTTAGAAGAACCATTGAGTTTGGATTTTAAGAAGGTTTTTTATGATGTTGAGATTGGAAGATACTCTTCTATTAAGGAGAGTGTTGACCATTATCTTGAAACTTGGAGAGAAAGCAGTATTGAGTTTATTGAGGCATTTCATCTGATTGAGAGCAGTTTATATGAGCCTTCTGAGGACAGGCGGATTCAGACTTTAGAGAAAGCATTGCAGGTTATTCTTGATGGAGTTTATGATAAAATGCTGAAATACAGCCATGAGGTTAAGGCCCCTTTAACAAATGTTTATATGTTTGGGATTATTCTGCCTACTTTGAGTTTAGCTCTTCTTCCATTGGCTTCGACGATACTTAGTGGTTTGATTCAATGGTATCATGTTTTAATGCTGTTTAATGTGATAATTCCTTTTTTGGTTTTGTATTTGACTATGAATGTGATGATGGAAAGGCCGGGCGGTTATGGTGAGGAGAGTTTGCTTGAGAGGAATCCTCTTTATTATAAGTATAAATCAAATCAATATTTTAAGAAATCGGCATTAATGATGGCTCCATTTTTTATTCTTGGGATTTTGCCATTAATATTTAGATATACTAACTTGCCGTTGTGGCTTGGATTAAGGAGGGATTATTTATGGAGTGAACTTGGGCTTGGAATTTTTGGTTCTGGAGGCATGTTTGGGATTGTTGAAGATAACGGCGTTATATCCGGACCATTTGGAACCTTAGCCACTTTGTTATCTTTATTTGTTCCTTTATCAATTGCATTTACTTTTATTATTGCGTATGGTATGAAAACAAGAGAGCTGATTAAAGAAAGAACAAAGTATAAGGAAGTTGAAAAAGAGTTTGCATCATCTCTGTTTCAGCTTGGAAATCGTCTTGGCGATGGGATTCCTGCGGAAATAGCATTTGCTAAAGTTGCTGAATCTACTAAAGGGACTGCTACAGAGGGATTTTTTAAGATTGTCAATGAGAATATTCATAATCTTGGAATGGGTCTGTCAGAAGCATTATTTAATCCACGACGAGGGGCGGTAATATTTTATCCATCAAGGCTTATTTCCACTTCTATGAAGATTTTAGTTGAATCTGTTAAGAAAGGATTAAGAATTGCTGCGCGGGCTTTGATGAGTATTTCTGCATATATTAAGAATATTAGGAAAATAGATGATAGATTAAGAGATTTACTTGCGGATGTTGTTTCAGATATGAGAAATAATATGACTTTTTTGGCTCCATTATTAACTGGGATTGTTATTGGATTAGCTGGGATGATAACCACCATATTTGGAACTTTGAGCGGTTTATTAAAAAATTCTGTCACTGAGACTGGGTTGGAACTTGCCGGCGGGATGACCAATGTTTTGGGAATCTTTAAGGTTCAATCAATGATTCCAACTTACTGGCTTCAGCTGGTTGTTGGAATTTATTTGATTGAAATTGTTTTTATTTTAACTTCTACTTTGGTTACTGTGAAATCTGGAAGGGATAAACTTCAGACAACTTATGAAACTGGGAGGAATTTGAAAAAAGCAATTGTATTTTATTCTATTGTTTCATTTGCTTCTATTATGGCTTTGACATTACTTGCGGGAGTTGTGCTGAAAAATCTTGTTTAGGTAAGATTTAAATAAATTAATGACTGGAAATAATAATGGAAAAGAGGAGCGCAAAAAAGGGAATTATGTGGCAGCAACTGGTTCCTTATTTAATCGCACTTGGTGTTCTTGCATTAATTTTTGCTTTGATTATCATTCTGCGAGGGAGCGGGGGGAGTTTGATAGATAAAATTAAAGATTTTTTTAGATTTCAATGAGCGAGTTAACTATTAATTCGATAATCAAGATTATAATAGCAGTTATGATTATTTTTACTGTTATCTTTGGGGTTTATCTTGCTTTTACAAATTATATAATCCCTGCTTTAACTGGAGGCACCCCTACCCAATATGAGGGGCCGGTGTATTCTGATGCTGCTTTGCAGGAAATTTTGAACAAGTCCTCGATTGGAGAAATTAAAAAAGATGAAAAGGGAATTTTCTTTATTTATTTGAATGAAAGGAAGACAGATTATTATCGCGGGGAAAAAAGCGAGATTTTTAAGCTACGGAGAGGATTCCTTGGATGGGATAAGGCCTCTAAGGATTTGATTGTTGGGAAGATTTATTATCCAGGGGATTATGGGGTGATTGTGATTATTGATGGAGATGATGCGGTATTGCGAGAATTAAATAATAAAATTGTTTATGGTTCAAAGATTTATGATGAAGAGATTAAGGGATAAAGTAAATTATCGCTTTTGAAGGTATAAGATGGATAATCAGGGATTTTTGTTGCCAGAATATGTTTTGAAAATTATAATTGCACTTTTAGGTATAATGCTTTTGATTTATCTTGCGGTTTCTTTGTATTCAAGTTTTTTTGCGACAACGGATTTGGAAAAGGCGACAGCTACACTTGAACATATAAATAATTTTGAGAAGCCAACTGCTAAGGCGAAGGGAGAGGCGAGGTTTCCATTAGTTTCTCCTAAGAATTGGTATTTATTCACATTTGTAGATGACGGCGAATGGTGCGGCGGGAGCTGTTTATGCATCTGCCCTAATCAGGATGATGAAATTAAGAAAAATAAAAAGGTATGTGAAACTCAGGGGGCGTGTAAAGAAATGCGCATCTCTGGTGCAGAGGGCGGGATTAAACTTGGGGGCAAGTTTAATTTTATTTTAAATTATAATAAAGAAAAGGGGGCTTTTACTATAAGTTCAGAGAAGAATGAGTAAAGTAAATTTTTTAATAAAAGCTATGTTTTAAAATGAATTTTAGTAAAAGGGGGGATTTTCAGCATATAATTGAGATTGCGTTATGGATTGTTTTTATTGCAATTGCAATTTTTGGGATTGGATTTTTATTTAGGAGGCTTGGAATCTTTTAGTTAAATTTAAATAAATTGATTATTGAGTTGTAATATGGAAGATAAAAGGGGGGAGTTAAGTTCAAAATATATTATTGCGATTATAATCTTGATTGTAAGTTTTGGAGTGATTATTTTTTTTTGGATTCAATTTTCTGGGGAAAGTGAGACGGATTTAGAGGTCTGCAGAAATTCTGTTGTTGCGAGGGGAGCGATTCCTGTTTTAAAAGAAAGTGTGAAACTTCAATGCAAGACAAGAAAGATTTGTCTTACTGAAAATAGCTGCGATACTCCTGAGAAATATGATGAGATTATACGTGTTCATTCTAAAGATGAGTTGGAACTGAAATTGGCAGAGCTAATGTATGATTGCTGGTGGATGATGGGGGCTGGAAAAATTGATTATCGGGGAGGCGGAGTTTGGGAAAATCTTTATTGTGCGCAATGTGCTATTGTTAATTTTGATGATAGTGTTCAGAATAAATATGAGAAGATTACTTATCTTGAATTGTTAAATGAAATGAGGAAGAATTCAATTCCTGGAAGTGATATGAGTTATATGAAATATATTTATGGAACGGATTCTCTTGAAGAATTTTTAGCTAAAACAAAAATTTCTAATGAAAATATTGATTTGAGCACAAGTGCAATTGATTTGAGGTATGAAAATGGTTATGTAATTGTTACAGGGATACTTAAAGCCGGAACCTTTGCAGCTATAGGGGCTATTGGGGGTGTTGTTATTGGGGGTGCGTTCACTCTTGTATCCGGACCTCCGGGTTGGGTGGCTGCTGCTATTATAGTTGGGTCTGGGGCAGCGGGGGGAAGTGCTGGGTATTTAATTTCATTTGGAGATGATATTTTTATGTCTCCGATGCTTATTCCGTATAATGCGAGCGAGCTGGGAAAATTGGAATGCAAGGAATTTGACACCCTGCTTTAGAAATATTATTAAATAGAATTACCATTGATTTTTTATGGAAGATAAAAGAGGCGATAATATTTTAGTGCAAAATATTATTTTTATTACTTTAATTGTTATTTTTATTGCTATGCTTCTTTTGTTTGTTGGGAGGTCTGCTTCAGGAGAATCTCAGATTGAGGAGTGGTATTCAAAAAAAATTGCCTTGATGATTGAGGCGGGGAAGCCTGGAATGAAGATTGAATTTAATGCAGAGGATTTATTTGATGTTGCTGAAGAGAATAATTGGGACAAGCGTTCTGTTGTTTTAATTAATGATACAAACGTTTTTGTAAAGACCCATTCTAAGGGGGGCTATAATTATGGATTTTTTAATGATGTTGATGTTAGCGTTAATATTGATGGAGATAAATTGATTTTGGAGATTCAATGAGATTCAACAAACGAGGCGATGAGCGCATTTTGTATTTTTATTGGTTTTTTTTATTTGTTGTTGTTGCCGTTGCGATAGTGATTGGAGTCGGGGTTTTTTATGGACATAAAATTGATGTTAGGCAGGTTGAATCTGAATTACTTGTTGATAAAGTTGTTGACTGCTTAGTTGATGGAGGGAAAATTGGTGAAAAAATTGAGGATAGATTTTTTGAGAATTTTTCAGAGGATTTTAAACATTATTGCCGATTTGATTTTTCTGATAAAAATTATGACGATGAGCAGTATTTTGTTTTGATTGATGTTTATGATTTGACTGATTGTGATGATGGCTGCGATAATGAGCTTTTAAAGATTAAAGAAGGAAATGATTTTTATTTTCAATCATGTGATTTTGAGCATAACGATAAAAATCTGCCGCAGTGCGTAAATAAGGCGGTTTATACTTTAATTAAAGACCGAGAGATTGTTTTAAATATAACTGCAGGCGTTGGGAAGGTGATTCAAAATGTATGACAATAAACGAGGGGCTATTGGACAGACAATAACATTGGTAATTGGAACTATAATAATCTTTTTTGTTCTTTTAATCTTCTATTT
>JAFCDU010000024.1 GCA_017609535.1 Candidatus Pacearchaeota archaeon
TTGGAGCAAAAAGAGGTATTGACGCTATTATTGCGATGGCGGCTGCACTCTTATCGTTGCAGATGGATTTTATTTCAAGTTTTTTTACTGAGCTGTTCCCGCGTTTCGGGGTTGGGTTGGCAGTGTTTTTAGTGATGATTATTTTTGTTGGTTTATTTATGAAGGAGAGGAAAGAGGGTGAAGGAAACAAGGCATTTTATATTATAGCGTTTATAATTGTTTTTGCAGTTCTTTTATGGACATTCGGCAATTGGCAGACTTGGGGGGGTTTTGGGTTAGGGAGTTTTTTAGAAGATAATTTCTGGCTTGTTTTCCTTTTTGTATGCGTTATAGCTGCGGTCGGAATCATAATTGCCGCTGGCGGCGGGGAGGATAAATAGGATGCCAATTGATTTATCTGGATTGAATTTTTTTATGCCTATTTTCTCTTTTTTACTTGTATTTTTTATTTTATATGCTATTTTAGATAAGATAAAAATTTTAGGAGAAAACAAAGGAATTCATATTCTAATTTCATTTATTCTTTCTGCATTTTTTGTTGTGAATGCTTCCTTAGTTGAATTTGTTCAGCTCAGTTCTTCTTGGTTTATTGTTTTTTTAGTTTGTATATTTTGGATTTTATTTTTGGTTGCATTTACTCATGGAAAATTAGATGTAATAATGAAACCAGGAATTGCATGGGTGTTGGTTATTGCGTTGATTATATTTTTTATAATCTCTTCTTCATATGTTTTTAATTGGGCAATTAATTGGGCTAAGGTATGGGATTGGTTTGATACAGAATGGTTTGGATTTACATTAGTTGTTTTGATTGCAATTGCTGTTTCGTGGATTTTGGTTAAGAAGTAATCTTTTCATGAGATTGTTCTTATAATTTTTATTTGTGATAGTCAGTAAAATTTTTAATTGCATTTAGGTTCAAACAAATTATTATTCGAAAATAATTTAACCTAAATGTAAATCCGCTTTGAAAGAATGGGGAATCAAATAAGATGCCAGAATTTATTTTTTAGTGTGCAGAGGATATCATTTAAAAGAGAGAAGAAGGGATTATTTGTTTTTTGTCAATTTTTTCAGCTCTTTGTAATTATCAATTAAAGGATTCATTAATTTGGAAACGGTATTATGAAGATTTGCGAGGTCTTTATGGACCGCTTCTGTTGATTCTCCGAACTCTCCTATTTTTCCTATGATTGCCTGCTGAAGTTTTTCAATTGAGGTTTCTATTTTTTTTAATCTTTCATCTATGTTATTTATTTTTTCTTTTGTTTCTATTTTAAAAGCAGGAATATTTCCAAATTTTTTGTTTATTTTTTCTAATTTTTCCATTACAACCTGTTCAGCGATTTCTGTTATTGTTTCTGTATCAATTGAAGCTTCTGGATAGTAGGATTCTTGCGGGTATGCTTGAGGTGTTTCAGGATAATAATACTCTTGAGATCCTTCTGGGTATTGGGCGGGGGGGCTTGGTTCTGAAATTTTTGTTTGAGCATAACTATCCTGCTGATAGGGGGGTTGTTGCGGCATAATTGATTGTTGCATATTTTGCATTGTTTGTTGTTCTTGAGCAAATTCTGGAGATTGAGAAACTGCGGATTTAACTTGTGATTGGCTTAATGCGTCATCAATTTGTTGAGGTGAAAATCCTTCATTTCTTAGGTTTCTGTTTATATCTTCAGGACTCATTCCTTGATTCTGCATTTGTGTTACTCTATCTAGAATATCTGCCATATTATTTATTACTTTTCTTAGTTTTTAATTTTTGCTCTATTAATTCTTCGACATCCTTTTTTCTTAAAAATTCTAATGGTTGAAAATCTTTTAGCATTCTTTCAATTATATTTATCTGTGATCTTCTTACAAAATTATTGGATTCTGAAATAATTCCTTCCAGTAAACTACTAAACCTTTTTAGTCCGTCTTCTAACTTTTTTGTTTTATTTTTTAGAGAAGTTATCTCTGATTCTGATTCATTTTTTATATTAATTAAATTTTTTCCTATCAAAAGCAGACGTTCTTTGAGGATTTTATTTTTCTCTTCTAAATCACGGATTCGGTTAATTAAATCTGTTTGATAAAATGATGGTTGTTG
Organism: Candidatus Pacearchaeota archaeon; assembly: GCA_017609535.1. Classification (GTDB taxonomy): domain Archaea; phylum Nanobdellota; class Nanobdellia; order Pacearchaeales; family GW2011-AR1; genus JAFCDU01. The sequence continues at coordinate 2,093 of JAFCDU010000024.1, forward strand.
AGGGGCTACCTCTTTTTCGGCCATGATATTATATGGAAAGGGGGTTTAAAATTGTTTTCTTTTTGCTCTTTGCAAAGGAAGTTTTAAATAGTTGCATTACGAAATTTTATCAAATTGAGGAATTTTAATTACCTTACATGGTATATAAAAAATATATAAAAAGGGGAGGAAAGATTTTTGGACCCTATTATTACGAAAGTTATAGAGATGAGAATGGAATTGTAAAGACAAGATATATCAATCGGGCTGAAGAAAGCAGATTAAAGATTCCAAAAATCCCAAAACTTGTTTTTTTAGTTATTGGCATATTTTTGGGACTGCTTTTGGCAGGATTTTTTTTCAGAATTGCTTACGTTATTTATTCTCCTAATGAAAGTTTTTTTATTGGAGATGTTAAAGATTTTTCAGATTTATTTGACGAGGACTTAGAAAGTTTTGCATTGACTGGAGATAGTTCAGAAATTTATCTTAATTATAGTTTTGGAAATCTTATCAATTTGAGGATGGACCCTGGATTTGGGATGTATAATATCAGCTGTTTTAATGGGGAGGCATTTGAGGAATTTATTTTGATTGATGAAAAAGTAAATAAAAACTTTACTATCCCCAATGATTGTCAGGATAATTTACAGATAAAAATTGAATTTTTAGTTGAATATGAAGATAATGAATCTGTTTCTAATGATGAGTTGGAAGTTAATGAGACAATTTTAAATAAAACTGAACAAGAAGCAAATGAGACTATTAATGGAACAATCTCTCCTGAAACAAATGAAACTGAACAAGCCATAAATAAAACTGAACAAGAAGCAAATGAGACTATTAATGGAACAATCTCTCCTGAAACAAATGAAACTGAACAAGCTATAAATAAAACTGAACAAGAAGCAAATGAGACTATTAGTGAAACAATCTCTCCTGAAACAAATGAAACTGAACAAGCTATAAATGAAATTGAAGAGAATGATGCTGGGGTTGTGAGTGAAGTTGATGAAGAATCTATTGAGGAGTCAAGTGAAGGGGGTGAAGAATCTGTTGAAGCGTTTGAAGAGCAAGCACCTATTACAGGAGATGTTGTATCAGGAAATTTTGGAAAAATTTTTGAGATTACTGTTTATCGCATTGATGTTAAAAATAAAAAATCTACATTTACTACAAAACAATATAGGGCAGTTATTGGAAGACCTGTAAAATGGATTAAAATTGTTAAAGCAGGAACTGAAGAAAATATTTCCTTAGAAATTCCTAAGAAAGCGCGGGATATTGTTGTTAAAACTGGAAATGAAGTTGATAAAGCTTTAAAAGATTTAGAAGATTATAACGAGACTATCAAGGAAATTGATAAGAAAGAAATTGTTGGCGGCCGGTTAACAGGGGCGGTTATTAATTTTAATGAAAGGAGAAGTTTTTTTGAAAAACTTTTTGGAATTACTGGAAGAGTTATTAGAGAAAGTGAATTGGAGGATAGTCTGATTGAAATTGATGAAGAAAAGATTATTAATGTTTCAAAAATTATAGAAGAAACAGGCGATGACGATATTGCAGTGGAGTATTATACTGATGCTCCTAAGGCTGTTGAAGAACCTATTGAGGATGGAAAGAGGGTTATAATTATTGGCCCGGATGAAATTCATTATGAAGATGTTTTAGCTTATTCTGAATTGGATAATAAAATTTCTTTAGAAAATATTGACAGGATTAAGCTGTATTGGTATGAGAATGGGACTGAAGAAAGGAAAGAAGCAGAATTTGATGCATATGATTTAGACGAAGATGGAATGGTGGATTATATAGAGTGGATTGTTCCACATTTATCTGAGCAAGTTTATGAAATTATTTATATTACAAAGGCAGAGCATTTAGATTCTAACAGAAATTTTGTTGAGGATATTACTGATTATGTCCGAATGCCTGATGATATTTGGAGTCCGATAATCGGTGATGGGGAATATGTGAGAGTTGAATTTGAAGTAAATCTTACTCCTGAAAAAGATATTACATTATATGCCCGCGGTTCTGGGTCTATTGATGTTTTTGTTAAAAATAGCAGTCAAATTGTTGCGCATTTTGATGAAATTTCTGATGAAGGGTTCTATAGGGTTTCTTTATCTGAATTGGAGGGAAGCTGGAAAGATTTTGATTTGAAAGTTAATGGCGAGGTTTCCTTTGATTGGATTGTTGACCCTTCCCCTGTGATTTATGGCGCTCCTACAAGCGAGGTTTATACCTGTGGAAATATCACTGCATCTGGAATTTATACGATGAATCAATCGATTTTAGGAGAAGAGGTTCTTCATGCTTCTTCTAATGGGTGTATTGATATTCAAGCCCCGAATGTTTATTTGGATTGCGGAGGATTTGCGATTTATGATACTTCTTCAGGACATAATGTTATTTATTCTAATTATACAAATACTACAATCTATAATTGTTATATTGATGGGGATTTGTATACAAGCAATATCGGTGTTTATCTTGATTCTGGTGCGGATAAATCCCAAATTTTGAATTCAGAAATTTATAATTTTATGTTTAATATTTATTTGAACAGTGTTGATGGGATTAATATTACTAATGGATATTTTCCTGGAAGTTTAGAATCTGCGATTTATGCTAAAAATAGTAATTTAGTTAATGTTTCTTCTTCTACTTTTGTTAGTAATGCTTATAATTCAATTAGACCAGGAAGCAGCAGTACTTCATGGATAATTGAAAATAATCGTTTTTCTGGTTCAGGTTCTGAAGAAATTTGGATAAGTGATTCATCAGGTAACATCATCTCTAAAAATGAGTTTGCAAATAGTCATTATGGGATTACATTGTCAAATGCAGATTACAACACGATTGCACATAATAATTTTACTAACTGTATTGGAAATTGTTTTATTATTGATTCTTCTGAATTTACTAATCTATCTTATAATATTTTTAATGGTTCTGAAAGTTACTTGATTAGTTTAAGCGGTTCTCATAACAATTTAAATAATTTTAAAATGTTTAATGCCAGCGGCGGGGGGATTTCTATTCTTTCAGGCAATGACAATAATTTGACAAATATCAGTATTTTGTCTCAAAATTCTCAAAATCCGGGGATTTACTCTGCTGGATATAATACAAGCATTTCTAATTGTACAATCAGGATGTCTAGTTTAAGCGGCGGGAAGGGAATAGAATTATTTCATGCTAATTTTTCAAGGATTTATAATAACACTCTTCATTATCAAAATGTAGGATTGTTTATTAATAGAACTGCCCATTCTGAGATTTTGAATAACAGTCTGCTTCATAATAATGTTGCTATAAAATTGAGAGAGGGAAGCAATAATTCTGTTAATGAAAATATTTTGTTAAATAATACACGCGGGTTTTGTTTTGATGCTGAATCTGTCAGCGAGATTAATGCAACTGATTTTGATTTAGAATTGGAAAATGTTTATGGAAGCATCTCCTGGACTAATAGTTTGACTTTTAATTCAACTAATTTGAGTGCTGTAATTAAAGTCAGTAATTATTCTGTTTTTGTTGATTCTGTTAGTGTTCCTGCATTAAATACAAGCGCTAGAATTTCGTTTTATGATACTGATGCGTTAGGTTATAGCGAGCGATGGCCTTTGAGAAATGGCGAGAATTGTTCAAGTTCTATTTGCACTGTTATTCAAGATGCAGATACTTATATTTTTGATGTGGCTCATTTTACAAATTATAGTATTGGAGGGAGGGTTATTCCTGAACCGGGGAAGGGGGTGGGCGGTGAAGAAACTCCTGATTGCGGAGATTTTAATAACTGGTGCAACTGGGCAGATGCTAATCAGGATGGGAAAGTTAATATTCTTGATTTGATTTTTATTAGAAACAATCTTGGGGGAGTTGATTGCGGTGAAGCAAATAACTGGTGCAACGGGGCGGATACTAATAGAGATGGTTTTGTTACAATTGATGATTTGATTTATTCACGAGATGTTTATAGTGGCGGGGGTTCACAAATATCTCCTGGCGAACCAGCAGGCGAACCAGAGGAAGTAGAGATTCCGATTATTGAAACAGAATCGGGGCATTCTAATTATGAATGTGAAGAGTGGGGGGAATGCATCTTTGAGTATAATTTTGATGATTTAATTAAAGGGGTTGATAAAATTATGGGGAAACAAAAGCGAGTATGCAGGGATAAATCCGGGATTGGCAAGCCTTTAATTCAGACGCAACGATGTTTTGTGTCTGTTGATATTTATGTTAAGGAGGAGGAATTTTGCAATGAGAATTATTTATTGATTTATGATAAAAAAACAGATAAATTAGTAGGAAGAATTTTGGATGATAAAGAATCAGATAACCCGCGATTAAATATTGAATTTTTGGATAAAATTCCTGAATATTGCGAGTATTGTTTTAATGGGATTAAAGATGGAGATGAAACAGGGGTTGATTGCGGAGGTTCATGTGCTGAATGTATTGATTATTCTCCTTATTCATTTAGTTTGTTTGACAGGATTATGGGGTTTTTAGGATTTTGATATGACAATCTTTATAAAGTATGAATTTATTTTTTGAAACAACAAAGTTTATATTTTAGTTTTTGCGTTTATTCTTATGATGTTCAAAAAAGGGACCCCGCTGTATTCTTATGAAGTCAGAAAGGAAGGCGGAGAAAATGTGATGTATATTAATTATTTGGGGGCTGATTTTATTCCTTCGCTGGCAGATGAACCAGAAGTTATGGCAAGGACGATTGATGCCTTATCTGAGACAAGCGATATTTCAAGAATTGTCTTTGTTCAACAGAGGAATTATAGTTACAGCGGGGAGCAGGTTAATTTTCTTATTGAGATAGCAAATTTATTTGATTTTTTAATTAAACGGGAAAGAATTTTGAGTCCTGAGAAATTATATTTTGCAGGTGTTGATATGCCGATTATTTATAATAATTTACAGAATCTTTTAATTAATGTTCTTAAACGCGACCCGATTAAAGTTTATCGGGAGTTAAATACTCTTTTATTTAAACAAAAAGCTTTGGCTAAGACAGATAAGAGTAAGGAGGGTTATGTTCGTTTTTTAGAGAGACTTAT
>JAFCDU010000058.1 GCA_017609535.1 Candidatus Pacearchaeota archaeon
CCAAAACTTTCCTTATTTGATTCTCCGACATTGCCTGAAGAGTCATTGCATTTTATCTGCCACTTATAATATCCATTAGTTAAGTTTAAAACAAATTTATTCACCTGATTTGCGATTATCTCATCTGAAGAAGAATTTTTAGCCCATCCATTCCCATTAAATGTTCCCCATAACTCGCAAGCATCTATTCCTAATTCGCTTGTCGGAGTATAATTAAGCTCAACATCTTCTGAATAATTTATCCAGATGTTCTTTGGATAATGAAGATTTATTGCAGGAGCATCCATAATCACTGAAAAGGACACCACCTTAAAATTTAGATTTCCTAAACTATCATTAGAGTAAAAATATAGATTATAATCGCCATTTCCTGCCACATCAAAATTTATATTCTTGCATCCCTCAATTGTTGTGTTTTCCATGTTATTTATGTTATACCAGCATGAATCCACTCCACTTTCGTCGGAAACGAGGTAATCCAATTCAAGAGATTCGTTTGTAGGATATATCTTTCCTTCCTCTGGCGAGATTATTGTTATCCCTGGACCCTGTTTATCACTAAACTCATAATCAAGCATCACTAAATTTAATGAAGGGCTTATTGCTTCATTCGCACTTGAAAGATAAACTTTATATTGAAAATACCTGCCGGTTAGGTTGAAGTTTGACAAATCCACCTCAAAAAATTCATTATCAGAACAATCAGAAGAAGAGCAATTTCTCACTTCAAATTTTATATTTGTTATAGCCCATGAACAACCATTTTGAGTTGCACAGCTTGATTGAGACAAAAATGAAGAGCAAGAAGTTGCATCACCAGAACAAGACGCCTCTTCCCAAGAGCAACCCTGTTGAGATTTGCATTTAACTGCATCATCAAAGCCTGAACAAGAAGTGCAAGTCCCAGAACTTCCCAAGAGCAACTCTTAACAGAATTACATTGCTTTTGTGTCAATTTTTCACAAGAACATATCCCAGTGCAGAAGACTTCTCCTTTCTTCATTAAAATCTTACAAAAAGGAATTGTCATACAATCTTTTAAGCTCACTTCAAAGCAACTGCAAGTCCCAGAACAAGACGCCTCTTCCCAAGAGCAACCCTGTTGAGATTTGCATTTAACTGCATCATCAAAGCCTGAACAAGAAGTGCAAGTCCCAGAACAAGACGCCTCTTCCCAAGAGCAACTTTAACTGCATCATCAAAGCCTGAACAAGAAGTGCAAGTCCCAGAACAAGACGCCTCTTCCCAAGAGCAACCCTGTTGAGATTTGCATTCAAGTTGAGAAAAGAATGAAGAACATAAGGTCGGATTCCCTAAACATGATTCTGGAAGATTCCCGCCCCATGTAAGATTATTCCAAACTGCATCTGCACCAGCATCAAAAATCTTTGAAGTGTAAGTCCCAGATGTCTGGCCAGGGGATAATCTAACAGCCCCAGAGGAAAATTCTGTATTTGAATATGTTCCTTCATTAAAATCTGTTTCATCGTCTTGAGTGAAAACTGCAAGGCCGGTAATTCCCGATTGATTAAGGTAAAGCAAGGAAAATATAAAAACTACAGCAATTACCAAGGACAACGAGATAACTGCAATGTGCCTCTTTTCCATACATCCTAAAAACAAGTTTATTTTATAAAGATTTTGAATTTTTGAGGGTGTCTAATAATTTTTTAATTTGATGAAAACTCCCGCCAAGATTAAAGAGAAAGTATCTGCATTCTCTACAAACTATATCGGAATGATAGCTTTTTGTATTAAAATACCAATACTCTAAGAAGGAGATAATATTTATAAAGAATTAATGCTAATCTAGATTATGAAAATTGGAATAAAGGTAAGGGCATCGGGAATAATTTTTTATGAAAAAAAGCTCATAGTCACAAAACATGACGCTCCAAATTATGGGATTTATTACTTACTTCCCGTAGGGGGGGTAGAACATGGAGAAAGTCCTGAAGAAGCAATTATTCGCGAAGTTAAAGAAGAATGTGGATTAGATATAGTACCGGAAAGACTGATCTTCTATAAAACGGGTTATAATGAAAAAGAAGATTATCTTGATTTAATTTTTTTATGTAGAATTGATGGTGGCAGTTTAAGGGTGGGTAATAACGAAGATAAAGTGAAAGCTATCGAATTGATAAGCAATGAAAAAGAATTAAGCAAAATTAGATTTTTTCCAAAACAAATAATAGATAAAGTTTTTAAAAATCTTCCAAGAGAGACA
>JAFCDU010000025.1 GCA_017609535.1 Candidatus Pacearchaeota archaeon
GTTTTTTGCGTAGCAAAAAATTTGGGAGAGCGAAGTGCAAGTGAGTAGGGTTTAAATCGCTGTTAGTTTCTCCGAACGAATGTGGGGATTGATTTTTAGTGCAACATTGGGCGAAGCCCAAAAACTTAAAGTCGCGAGGGCACCAAAAATTTTTTGTTGTCGTAGTTTTTCTTAATTGATATAAAATAACTGCCGAAGGCAGGGAACCTGTCCGAAGAATGGGGGGATTATTTAACTTCCGCTTTAATTGGTTCAAATGTTTCTACAAAGGTATTGTAAACAGCATAAGAATTACATTCATCAACAGGACAAGAATATGTAATCGAATATAGATTATTATATTTAATCCCAAAAACCTGCACATTATTTCTTTTTATACCTTCTTGTGTTCCTGTGAATTTGATTCTTTTTCCAGGCATATCAGGTTTGCCACCATCAATATTTTCAGTTAATTCAAAATCGGGCATTATTTGTTTGGAATTTTCAATTCCCTGTTCTAATAATTCATCTAAGGTGTATTGATTATTTTCTCCTAAATATTGAACTACCACGGAAATAATCTCTGCATTACTATCTTCTTGATTGGTGTTTGGAGGTAAATAAATATATGTTGAAGGAGGAATCTCTGTTTCAATCCAGTCATCTTTCATTATTGCTCTAAAATCTTTATGCATAATTGTTGTTTGTCCTCCAACATAATCAGTTTGTTTTTCAGTAGGAATTTGGTTAGGAGGAATTTTTTCAGAATCATTGCGATTTAATAAAAAAATTCCCCCTATTACTAATAATATAACAAAAATAATTCCTCCAATAATTAAACTCTTTTTCATAATATTAATTTTAATAAAACATATATAAAATTATCTTTTTTCTAAAAGAATTTTTACCTTTTTCTGAAGATTAAATGAAAAAGAATTGGGTAATTTTTCTAAATTAGATAATAAAAAATATTTATTTGAATCCAATCACTGAGAAAAATTAACAACTGCGACAATTCAGGCAATTTTAAAAAATTCAGCGAAAAAAGCTAAAATTAAAAAAAGAGTTTATCCTCATTTGTTGAGACATAGCTTTGCAACTCATCTGCTTGAACAAGGGACAGATTTGAGAATTATTCAGAAATTATTAGGGCATTCTTCGATTAAGACGACTCAGATTTATACGCAGATTTCACAGGCAAACATTAAAAATATAAAATCTCCGTTAGATTATATAATATGGTTACAAAGGAAAGGAAGGAGGAAATTCTTGAGAAGATTCGGAAAGCTGGTAGTGAGGAATATGTGACTGAGTGGAATTCTGAAGGAAGGATAGTGGCACAGAAGAAGAAATCAGAGATTAAAAAAGGAAAGAAAAGTAAATCTGTTGGGCTTCGTTTTGAGTTGAGGGTTCGGAGAGATTTGGAAGAGAAAGGATGGATAGTTGATAAATGGACTAATAATTTGAATTTGGAAACAGGCGAGATTGAACCTGCTAAGAGGAAATTTAATCCATTTTCAAGAGTTATGACAATCGGGACCGGCTTCCCGGATTTTATCGCATTTCAAAAAATGGGTGACTATTATAAAATTATTGGAGTCGAGGTTAAGAAGAGCGGTGTTTTGAGTAAAGTGGAAAAGGAAAAATGCAAGGGGTATTTAGATGGAGGCATTTTTGGGGAGGTGTGGGTGGCAAGGGGGGTGAAGGAGGGGAGGGGGTTAAAAGTTGTTTATGAGAATTTTAGAGAAAAGTGGAAAAAGTTATGGGATTAAAAACATATAAATAGATTAAAGAAAGATTTTAATTTATTCATATTTGGCAAGAATACATTTTAGGATTTTGTAAATTCAACTGGAATCACAAATATATGTTAAAGATTTGTGTAAACTATCCAAGATATAAACTGCATTTGCAGATATTATCTAAACTTTTTACCATAAATATATAATTCATTTATTTTTATATTTTTTATGAGATTTGAATATTTAATCATTTTTATTTTTTTAATTAATCTTGTTTCCGGGTGTGTTGATATTAATTCGGCATCAGTTGAAGAACTTGATAAAATCATTTATATTGGAGAAGCAAGAGCTAAAGCAATTATAGAGGCACGGCCTTTTGAATCAATTGATGATTTAATCAAGGTTCGCGGGATTGGAGAGAAGATATTGGAGAAGATAAAAAAGCAGGGATTGGTTTGTGAATTTAAAAATTTTGAAAGAGAAGAATATAGAGAAGAAGATAATGAAAATAATGAAGAGTATATTGAGCTGAATAATTCTAAAATTTATGATAAAATTATATTATCAAGCAACGAAAACATTATAAAGTTGAACACCGGAAAAATTGAAAGCGAAGTCGTATATGAGTCGAAAAATGAGAAGATAAAAAACCTTGCGATTTATGGGTTTTGTTTGTTCCTTATTTTTATCATTGCGATTTTGCTTTTGAGGAAATAATGGAAAAGATTAGAGCTATATTGATTATAGAACTTATGGGGCGACCAGCGGAGTATGCAAAGGAGAGCTTGGAGAGGCATGCAGGAAAATTGAAAAAAGAGAGAGGGGTGGAGGTTTTTTCTATTTCTGTTTCAGAGCCAAAGAAAATTGAAGAAGCAGAATCTGAAATTTATACTTGTTTTGCAGAAGTTGAATTGGAGGCTGAAAATTTTGCAAAATTGTTTGATTTGGTTTTTGATTTTATGCCTTCATCCATTGAGATTCTTGAGCCGGAAAATTTGCGATTGAATATAAATGAAGCTACAAATTTTATTAATGCACTCGCTGGCAGACTTCATCGATATGATGAAATTGCAAAGATTGCTCAGATAAAAAATCAGCAGTTGGCAGGGAAGTTGAAGGAATTAATGGAGAAGAATGGAGAAGCGGGGAATTGAAAGTGAGAGGTGGAGATGAGAAGTAAGATTTAAAAGGAAACATTTCTTTAAGAATTATATGAAAATTAAATTACAATTAATGTTTTTGGTTTTGATTTTAATTTCAACTTTGGGTGTTGTAAATGCCCTTGAAATTAGTGAATCTGGAACTTATGTGGTTTCTGCAGGAGATACAATCTCTCTGAATAGTATAAATGCGGAGATAATGGAGATTCACTGGGCGTCACAAGGAGATACTGAACCAAGAGTATGGATTAAGAGTGATAGTGCACAGGTTTGTGATTTGGCTGTTGGGGAAGAATGCAAATTTTTTTATGGGGCTGTTTCTCATCCTTTATCCTATAATTTAAATGTTATGGTTGATTCTATTGATAAAAATTCTTTAACTGCAAAAATTATTGTTAAAGAGATTTATGAACCCATAAAATATAATGATTATATTATAGAGCAGGACTTTGGGGACATTACTTATAACAAAGGTAGTTTAGAAGAAGGAATTAGTGCTGATATGATTGATGTGCTGACTTCTGTTTTTGGAGGATTTGTGGGCGGGGCTTCTGCAAGATATACAATTCAAGATACTCCTTATGATCAAGATGTTGAGGTTGCGGTTGCAGAATTTGACCATGAAATTAGTTTTAATGAATTTAATAATTTTGTTAACAAAATTAAAGAAGACGAGAATGACTTAGACTTTGATTATGATCCAGCGAATGTTGAAGGAAGTGCACCCAATTCCCAGATTTTGATTATTAGTAATGAAGATGAAAATTCTGTAATATGGACAAGTAATGGCAAGATTGTATTAATTCATATTGAAGATATTCGTTCAGTTGAAGATACTGAGGAAGCAAAGGAAGTGGATGCAATGAATTTTTTGACTGCTTATTTGAAGAAGCATCCATCCACATTGGTGATTAAAGAGGATTTGCCAGATAATTGGTTAGTGGGTGATACAAAAGGCAGTGTTAGATTGAGAGAGGGTTGGAATATGGTTAGTGTTTATACTTTTTTAGAAGCTTTTGAAAGAGATGATGTATCAGAAACTATCAAAGCAATTTATTTTTATGATAGAGAACAGGGGGATTATATAAGAATTTTTCCTAAATTTCAAGAAGACAAATGGGAAATGTTTGTTGAAAATAATTATTATAGTGAAAATGGAGATGTTTATAGTAGTGGTGCTTTGTTTAATTCTGCAATATGGGTTTATTCAAGTGTAGACCAGGTTATTAATTTTGAAACTGAGGAAGGTCCAGCTTTTCTTGATTATGTTGGGTTGAAGGCTGGTTGGAATTTTTTAACTATTACTCCAGAGATGATTGGACATTCATTAAATGAGATTGTGGGAGATTGTAATATTGAAACTCTTGCAGTATGGGATTCAATAAAACAAAGTTGGGATGTGGCTTCTTCTGTGGATTATGATGATAATATAGGAGAGAGTGGATTGTGGCAGGGATTCATTATGAAGGTTTCTAATGATTGCAGATTGCAATCTCCTCCAACAGCAATTGCTCCAATAGTGCCTTCATTACCGGATAAAAATGAGACAAATTTAGAAAATCTATGTGCCAATAATATTAATGTGATATTTAATTCTCGAAATTATTTTGTGGGGGATAATCTAGAAGTTTCTGTTGAGATTCTTGATTCAAATGGTAATTTAATGCCTAATAAAAAATTTTATGTAGATGTTTATTTGGATGGAAAATTGTTAGATGGCGAGAATTATGCTTATACAGATGAAAAGGGATTGTATTCCATAGACGGAGAAGTTGAGGAAGATATTGTAGGGGAAATCAAATATGTTGCTTATGATGATTGTGGGATAAAGGGAGAAGCTACAGTTTCTATTTATTCATGTGATAAATTGGATTTGAACATTGATGGAGTAATCGATGCAAATGATGCTCAAGTTATAGCAGATAATCTTAATTCTCCTGTTGAGAGTGTTAATCTTGCTAGAAGTCCTGATGTAAACAATGATGGTAAGATAAATATTCTTGATATTATACTCATAAGAAATTATTTTGGAAAAACTTGTGAAGTTTCTGCATATCCTAATAAAATTGGAGGTTATGTTTTGGAAGATACTAGTTCAATGAAAGATTGTGATGTTATTGAGGAAGGCGGAGATTTATCTGTTGATGAATCAATGGTTGGACAGGAAATTTGCATAGAAAGTATTGAGCTAAAATATGCGCAGGGGAATGAGGGAGTTTTTGTTTCATTATCAAAGATTACCAAAGGGCTTGATATATATGAAGACTTATTAAATCTTAATTTTGAGCCAATTAGCATTGGTTCTAAACAGGTTTGGCAGCCAGAACCTCATAACTTTATATGGTTTTCAACTTCTACTAATTATAATTTAATTTTAACTCAGCAATTTACAAGAACTATAAGGGAAAATGGGGAATCTTATAGTTATGGAGAGGCTGATATTAATCATACTGTAACAAGCTGGTTTATGAATAATTATTAAAATGAAAAGATGGTTAAAATGGGTGATAGGAATTATCATTGTAGTTGCGATTGTCATCGGTATTTATTTTCTTGTTGGCAATAACACCTATATGAGTCCTCCGCCTCTTCCAGGTTAAATGGAAACAGTTGAACAGAAAAAATCATACTGGTGGATTTGGATTTTGATAATTGTTATAGTAATCGCAGTTGGTGTTTATTTGTTGTTGACATATAGGTCTGTTGGAAACTTTGATGGTGGTGGAGAGGATGATGGAATCTTGCCTCCTCCGGCTTTACCTTCGGACAATACAAGTGGCAATGGATTAGATAATAATGGAGACTCGATTAGTCCGCCACCCTTGCCACCTACTCCTTAGATAATTTTCCAGAAACGCGCTTTTCATAAAGTTTTGATTTTTCTTTGATTTGCTCTTCCGGCTCTGGCGACTTTGTTGTTTTGAATTTTTTATAGATAAGGTACAATCCTGCTGCAATTACAATTAAGATTGCAAGACCAATAAGCCAAGAATAACTTGATTTTCCATTTTGAACTTTTTGACAGGTGCCTAAGCAACATTCAGGACTATCATAAGATTCAACGAATTTCTCTGAGCAGGTCTCATTCTCTTGACAGAAAATTCCCCCCATTTCGCTACATGTTTGAAGTTCATTTATATTTACATTTTTTGAAAAAACAGATATTTCAACTGGAATATTTAGTGATTTATTTCCAAAGGCTATT
>JAFCDU010000002.1 GCA_017609535.1 Candidatus Pacearchaeota archaeon
GGAATTGTAAAAGACAACGGAATAATTAAAATCCAAGACGTCCCTGTTGCACTGGTTCTAATGTAACATCACATAATCCTGCTCGCAAAATCTCGCCAATCTTCAAATGCTGCAAAACCACAACATAAGAAATAGGCAAATTCTAACACCTGTTTTACTGCATTTATTTAATAAACTTTGTATACTATAGTTTTATAAATTAATCTTCCCAGAATATATCATGCCGAAATTCAAAGATAAAAGCAAAAAGAATAAACCGCGGGAGTTTATATCAGGACAAGAAGGCCCAGTTAGAGTAAAAATACCAAAGGATAATGAAGTAATTGGAATTATAACTCAAAGATTAGGCGGAAGCAGAATGTTTGTCTCGTGCATGGACGGAAAAACCCGAAATTCAAGGGTGCCTGGTGGAAAAAGAAGAGAGCTTTGGCTGAGGGAAGGCGATGTAGTAATAGTGAAGCCATGGGAATTTGATGATGGAAAAGCAGACGTCTTATATAAATACAGCAAAGCCGCAATCTCAAAATTGAAAAAAATGGGAATGCTTAAAACATCTGAATCTGAATTCTAATCCATACAAAATTATTATAAATTAAATTAATTCATAAATCTTCTTTCGCATAAAAATCAAAACAAAGACTTAATAAACTTTTAATACCTCAAAAAAATATGCATCAGCTAATTGTAGAAAATCCAAGAAAAATCAAAAAGGCAACTCCAAAAATTGAAAAAAAAATAAAAATCAAAATTTCAGTCAAAGGAAATAAAGCAAATATTAAAGGAAATGAATTAAATGAATTCTTAACTGCAAAAATTATTCAGGCAATTGATTTTGGATTTGATTTAGAAAATGCCTTTTTATTATTAAATGAAGATTTCAACTTGAAGTTTATTAATATAAAAGATTTTACAAGACGCCAAAACCTAAAAGAAGTTAGGGGAAGAATAATCGGGAGGGCTGGGCGGGCTAAAGCAACAATTGAACAATTAACAGGCGGGGCAATTGTCGTCCATGGAAATAAAATAGGACTAATCGTAGATTCTGAACATCTCGATGCATCTGTTCAAGCGATTCAAAATCTGATTAAGGGGGCAAAACATGCAAATGTCTTTGCTTACTTGGAGAGAAGAAATAGAGACTTACGGAAGTTTGGAGAAGATTTGGGTTTGAAAAAGTAATTATTAATGAGTAGTTACATATGGAAAAACTTAAAAAGGATATTTGTTTTTATTTTTTATGAGAAATTTAATTCATAAATTAACAATTGCTTCGTCATTAGCTTTAGCTTCACTGGGATGTTACAATCAAAATAATGAAATAGTTTATGAAAAAACCTGTCCTAAAGAGGCAGTTAGAATGGCTGATTTAACCCGTCCTAAAGAGGCAGTTAGAATGGCTGATTTCGGTTTAACGAAGACGCTTGTTGATTTTTTGACAGATAAAAACGTTAAAATAAAATTTGAGGATGAAGATGCATTACAGATTTCTGCAGGAGGGGCTTTAACATATTTTGCTGGAGGAAGTTATTCGCAATTAGATAATGTTATTACATTTCCGCGAAAGTATTCACCTAAGACAATTAATCATGAAGTAGGGCATGCTTTGTGGGATTGTTGGGGGGAGGATTCTATATTTGATAATTTTTTTAGTGATAAATATTCAGGGCCTTCACGACAGGATTTTATTAATGCTATGAAAGGCACAATAGAGTATCAAAAAGAAAGAGGAATAATTTTAGAGAGATTTGCAGATTCAGTCTATTCTTCTCTAATTAAAAAATTTGAATCTAGTGAAAAAGAAAAAGAGATTCATAGAGTTTATGAAGATTTGATATTTAACAAAAAAGATTATGATGGTTTTTTAGATTACACAGTTAGCTTGGGATTGGATGTTGATAAAAATTTTATTGATGGGCATGCTCTAAGTGAAACTTTTGCTGTATCTTTTGGGAATTATATGATTGGAAAGAAGACCCAATTCGATGATTTATTTAATTCTATGAGTTATAATGGGCGCTCATTGAGGGAGAAGTAAGTTTTAAAAGCTTCATTAATCATTCTATTGCAAGCCTCGGTAGCTCAGCAGGTAGAGCATACGGCTGTTAACCGTAGAGTCAGAGGTTCGAGTCCTCTCCGAGGCGTTCTCTAAAAGGAATAGATATCTTATCAAAACATTTATAAAACTAAATTTGATTCAAAAAACCTACATGGCGGAAAAAAAATTTTTCAAAAAAAGAGGCGGAAAAATTTATGCTAAACAATTAGAAAGAGGATGGTTCATAGTCGCAATATTATCCGTCCTGCTAATGGGAGGGATATGTATCCTTTTCCTATTCAGTTCAAGTGCAACAGAAATTATTAGTGAAAAAGAAATAATTTCAATGAAAATAATGGAATGCATGGCAGAGTGTATAAAAACTTCTAATGAATTTGATAAATGTTTGAATGAATGCCGTGGAGTTGATTTCAATAAAAAAAATTTTGAAAAATACTTTGATAAAATTATTATGGACGAAGTTATGGGATGCATAGAGAATAACACCCAAGAAGAATTTTCAGAATGTATTTCTTCACGACTTGACAAATACCTGCTACTTGTAGAATTATCAAGTTCATAACTTTTAAAAACATCATAATCATTAGTTTATTATGCAACTTGAAAATGCAATAAAAAAGAGAAAATCTATAAGGCGATATTCTGAAAAAAAACCTGATTGGAGGAAAATAGTAAAAGCAATTGACGCTGCAAGGTATGCCCCAATGGCAGGGAATTTATTCAGTTTGAGGTTTATCTTGGTTCAAGATAAGGACAAAATTGTCAGATTAAAACAAGCATGTCAGCAGGATTTTGTAGGAAAAGCGCACTATATTGTTGTAGTTATCTCCGATATGACGCAGGTTAATAGAAGTTATGGAAATAGAGCAGAAAAATATGGAAGACAGCAGGCAGGTGCTGCTATTGAAAATTTTCTTTTAGAATTAGAATCACAAGGACTCGCAACATGCTGGACTGGTTATTTTTCAGAAGAGCAAATAAAAAGAATTCTGGAAATCCCAGAAAATATGGTTGTTGAAGCATTATTCCCAATTGGACTTGAAACAAAAATAAAAACAAAAGAAAAACCAAAACCAGATTTAGAAAATATCCTATGGTTTGACAAATGGAAAAATAAGTATATGAAACCTATCCAAAGGGTAAGAATAGAAAGTATATAAAAATAAAAAAGAAAGTGAATCAGAGCATATCCTCTATACCTAATTCATTTATTGAAACTGCATCTTTGTCATCAAATTGCGAACTTTTTCCTAAGATATAAGGAGATTTAACACCTGTCATAATTGTTATAACCCTTATTCTTCCCTGGAACTCTTTGTTGATTCTTGCACCAATAATAACTTGTGCTTCTGGCGAGATATTTTCAGTTACTAATCGCCCGATATTATCAAATTCCTCTAATTTCATATCAGGACCGCATGTTATATGAATTAAAGCACCTGTTGCGCCTCTGTAATCTACATCAAGTAAAGGATGTGTCAATGCCTGCTGAACAGCAGTGTCAACCCTTGCATTTGTATTATCCTCGCCAATTCCGATTACAGCAACATCTCCATTTTTCATAATAGAAGACACATCTGCATAATCAAGGTTAATTAACGAAGGCAATGTAATCGTCTCTACAATTCCTTTTATCATAGTAGAAACCAGCTCATTTGCAACCGCGAATGCTTGTTCCATTGGCAATTGTCCTGCAATATCCACTAATCTATTATTGTCCAAAACAATTGCAGTGTCTGTTACCTCTCTTAATTCCTGCAAACCAAACTCTGCTTTGTCAATTCTCGCTTTTTCAGCTTCAAAAGGCATCGTAACTACTGCTATAACCACTGCACCAGCTTCCTTTGCAAGCTGTGCTACAATTGGGATGGCTCCTCCGCCAGTCCCACCGCCCATTCCAGCCAGAACGAAAACCATATCTGAACCCGAAACAGCTTTCTTCAAGTCGGAAAGGGCTTCTTTTGCAGCTTCTTTTCCTTTTTGAGGATATCCGCCTGCACCTAACCCTCGTGTTAATTCTTTTCCAATCAAAAGTTTTTCATCACATTTTGTAATTGACAAGTGTAATGCATCTGTGTTAATCCCGTAGATTGTAGCTCCATTAATGCCTTTATTAAAAAGCCATGTCGCCATATTGCAACCACAACCGCCAACACCAAAAACTTTTATGTTCGCTTTCCCAGCGCGAAGTTCATCAAAATTAATGCTGTTCTTCTCTGCACTTTGTATCGCTTCTTTTGCAAAATCTAATGGCATTTGAATTTTATTCCCTTTTAGAATATACCTCCTTTCAGGTATTAGAATTTGAACATAAATTAACTTTAAAAATACTTTTATAGTCAGGTGCTATGTTTTCCAACAAATGAATCACTAACTGAAACCTTAACAAATCCTATTAAATTAATTTATATCCTGTCAATCATATCAGTTTATATTTATTAGTTAAAAAATTTATAAATTTCTTGAAATACAATCTTTAATCTTCATTATTTATCATCATGCTAAAATCAAGTTATTATTCTAATCTACTCATCATGCATAAAATCCTGATTAAATAATCTTTAAGATAATGGCGTCACTCAAATCCTACTAAAATCAAAACTCTCATTCAAAAATCATAAAAATAGGATTATCAAAAACAGAAATCAATAAAAAGTTGAAATTAGATGTTAGAAAAAGTGCAATTTTATTTCTCAAATTTTTTTGCAAATTTCAAAAGCAAATAATCGCAAAATCGCGGAGCCATAATCTGCAACCCCACATCCACCCCCTCAACCTCCCCCGCCGGAATTGAAATCGCAGGAATCCCCGCCAAATTTGCAAGAACCGTCAAAACATCATAAGCATACATATCTTCAATTGAAATCGTTTCCCCTAATTTATGCGGAAGTTTAGGAACCGTCGGCAAAATCAAAAAATCAACATTCTGAAAAATTTTCTCAAACTGCTGTTTAATATAATTCCTCGCTTTCAATGCATTCCTATAATACTTTCCATGATACTCTGCTTTTGAAATCTCGCTTCCGCCGATAATTCTCCTTAAAACCTCTGGTCCGCATGCTTCTTCAATCTTCAATCCAAATCTTCTCCCGTCAAATTTCCGTGTCGCAGAAAAAAATTCAACATAAACTAAAAGATAATATGTTTCCAATGCAATATCCAAAGGCAGATTAACTGACTTAATCTTGCATTCATTTTTATGTGCAAAATTTTCAGTTTTCTCTTTAATTAAACCTGCAATCTCATGGTCGCAGAAATCTTTTACATTAACCAAGCCAATTGTCAGATTCTTTTTTTCTTTTAAAACAGGAAGCTCTTGAGTTGTAGCATCAAAATTATCCTGTCCTTTTATCACATTAAAAACCAATTCAGCATCTTCAACAGAACTTGTCAAAGGTCCAATTTGGTCAAAGCTCATTGCCAAGTCAATCAAACCATATCGCGAAACAGCGCCATTGCTCGGTTTAAATCCAACAACACCGCAATGAGAAGCAGGATTCCTAATACTTCCGCCTGTATCTGAACCAAGAGCAAAATCGCACAAGCCAGCTGAAACAGCGGCTGCTGAACCAGAGGAGCTTCCACCTGGAATTAATTGAGGATTTTTCGGATTTTTTGTTGGATTGAATGCAGAACTTTCCCCCGAACTTCCGCATGCAAACTCGTCCATATTTGTCATGCCAAGAATAATCGCATCTTCTTCCTTTAATTTGGTAATGACAGAAGCATCATAAGGTGAAATATAATTTTCCAAAACCTTTGAAGCACAGCTTGCAGCCAAATGCTTAACAAAAATATTTGATTTCACAGCAACGCAAAGCCCCGCAAGTTTTCCAGTTTTATCTCCTGCCTTTATCCTATCATCGATCTCCTTCGCCTGCTCTATTGCTCGGTGATTCAATTCAAGAAAGATATTCATCTTTTTTTTATTTGATTGTTCAATTGCCGTTCCAAAATCCTCTACATTTTTCAATGCACTCAACTTCCCAGATTTTATTTGCTTTACCTTTTCCTTCAAATTCATCTTATATCCCCTTCTCAATTAAAAATTTTATATTTGGAGCAACACCCCCTTTCTCGGATTTCTCCACTATTCAGCCATCTAACTTCTCGAATTGGCAGAACAGATTGTATTTCACCGCTATCCAACAATCCTCCATTTTCAATTATGAATTCTTCTTCCATCTTCTAAAAGTGCTTTGCACAAATAGGAACTTTGTTCTTATTATTGAGTTTATTAATTAATAAATACAAACAGCCAATATAATTAAACTTAAGTTTTTCTGAAGATAATAACCTCATTGCCGAAGGCAATTCAGGTGGGGAGATTGGGAATTTTTCAGTTCTGAAAAAATCTCCATATATATTGTTTTTTTTTCTTTTCATTTCCACCCCCCCTTTTCAGCAACAACAGCCCCATCATCAACCAAGGGGGCATTTGCTAACATTGTATTTCTAAAATCATCATCACTCTCCCACCCGCCACCCTCCTCTCGCATCCCAGAACCAGAAGAAAAATGCTCTTCTTTTGTTTTTATTTTTTCCAATTTTCGAGAAA
Organism: Candidatus Pacearchaeota archaeon; assembly: GCA_017609535.1. GTDB lineage: Archaea > Nanobdellota > Nanobdellia > Pacearchaeales > GW2011-AR1 > JAFCDU01. Next base: position 6,615 of record JAFCDU010000002.1, read on the forward strand.
AATTAGCAAGAAGCTCCTTTGCTTGTTTTTTTATTTCCTCCTTCTCCTTATCAGATACATTATGCCAAAGCTGTTCCATAATTTAACAACGAAGAATGAGTTTTTAAGTTTTATTTAAGGAGCGGCTTTGTTTAATAACTATATTTTGTTTAAAATGTCAGATAATTAATATTTAACACCGAAGGTGTTTAGGGTGGGCGGGTCGGGATATCTGACATTTTAAGAAAAAATTTTGACTTATTAAACAAAGCCTTAAGGAGCCAATCTATCCCTGTCTCTCGGAAACATCGTCGCTTCTTTGATATTGTCCAAACCGCAAATTATCTGAGTAAACCTCTCCAACCCAATTGCCCACCCTGCATGAGGAGGAGCCCCATACCTGAATGAATCTATATAATCCTTGAAATTCTTAGGATTCAATCCTTTCTTCTTAATCATTTTTATCAACAATTCAGGAATATGAATTCTCTGCCCCCCCGAAGAAATCTCCACCCCGCCATACAAAGCATCAAACCCACAACTCTCTTTTGCATCAGGATTTTCATCCTTCGGCATAATATAAAACGGCTTAACTTCCATTGGCCATGAATGAGTAAAAACAATATCACCTTTATACATATCACACAATTTCTTTTCCTGTTCTGGACTAAAATCATCTCCAACCTTCCCGCCAACTTTCTTAATCGCCTCTTCATAAGAAAGATAAATCCCTTTCGGAACTTTCAACTTAACACCCAAGACATCCAACTCTCTCTTGCAATTTTTCAAAACCTTCTGCACAACATACTTAACAGATTCCTCAAGAACCTTCATAATTTCCTCCTGATTATGAAACGCCGCTTCAATATCCACCATTCTTATTTCATTAATATGCCTGGGTGTATTATGCTTCTCCGCTCTCCATGCAGGTCCCAAGGTAAATGTCCTCTCCATTGAACACGCAACCATTTGTTTGTATAATTGAGGGGATTGTGCAAGATACGCATTCTTCTCAAAATACTTCACAGAAAACAAATCAGTCCCGCCCTCAGATGAAGTAGAGATAATCAACGGCGGCTGAATCTCAACATAATTATTTTCATAAAAATACTCTCTAAACGCATGAGCAATCTCTGTCTGAATCTTAAAAATCGCCTGCGTCCTCTCCCTATGAAAATCCAAAAACCTGTAATCCAGCCTTTTAGGGAGTTCTGTCTTAGAAAAATCAGAAACATCAATCAGTAGTGGCGACTCGGCCTTCGCAATAACCCTGATTTTTTCAGGAAAAATCTCCTTCCCTCCTGGAGCTTGTTTAGAATTTTTTATTGTTCCATGAATCTCTAAAACAGATTCTCTTGAAATAGAGTCCATTAATTCAAAAACCTCATCAGAAGTCTTGCCCTTTATCCCCGTAATCTGAATCCGCCCTGTTATGTCCTTTATAACAAGAAACCTCAACTTAGACAAATCCCTCGATTCATACAGCCACCCCATAATCACAACCTTCCCGCTTTTCTTAAACGCATCTCTTATATAAGTCCTTTGCATAAATAAAATTAGAAATTCAGGTTTTTATAGGTTTTTATTAAAATTTTATTGTATCATTTGCATCAAATAAAATTAAATCAACTTGCGGAGAAACTTCTCTTTAAATTTACTTATTTTCGGAATATGAACAATCACATTTACAAATAAATCGCCTCTTCGTTTTGAATTTAATAAAGGCATTCCCTGTTTTTTGAGCTTGAAAGATGTATGACTTTGAGTCCCAGCAGGGATTTTTAATTTTATTTTTTTATCAATATTTTTTATTTCAATTTCTCCGCCAAATATTGCAGTTAATAAATCAATTTTTTTATCTAAAAATAAATTTGCATCCTCTCTTCTGAATATGGGATGTTTTTTAATATGCACAACTACATATAAGTCTCCTGGAGGAGCATTTTTACCTAATTCTCCTTTCCCCTCTAATCTCATGTATTGCCCGTCATTTATTCCTCTGGGAATTTTCAGATTTATTTTTTGTATTTTTTCTATCCTACCCTTTCCCTTGCAAAAATCACAATATTTGAGAGCAATTTTACCCTCGCCATGGCATCTATCACAGGTGGTTATTGTAACAACTTGGGTAAATCCCTGTTTCCTGATGATTTTTAATTTTCCACTTCCATCGCACTTATCACATTGTTTTAGATATTTTTCTTCTGCACCTCTCCCGCCACATTTCTTACATATTTCATGAACCGGAATTTTAATTATTTTTTCAACTCCAAAAAAAGCGTCTTCTAAAGTTATTTCCAAATCATATTTTAAATCAGCACCTTCCTCATAATCCTGATATTCTTCCCTATGATTAAATATATCAAAAATATCTCCAAAACCAAAATCCCTGAATAAATCATCAAAATCAAATCTCTGATTTCTAAAACCTCTTAAATCCTCCTGGCTAAATGCAGAAGTTCCAAATTGGTCATATTGAGCTCTTTTTTCTGGATTCCCCAAAACCTGAAATGCCTCATTTATTTCTTTAAATTTGTCTTCAGCGTCGGCATCTTTATTAACATCTGGATGATATTTTCTTGCCAACTGCCTGAATGCCTTTTTTATCTCATCTTGAGAAGCATTTTTGCTTATTCCTAAAATCTTGTAATAATCTTTTTCTGACATTTTAAAAGATAATAAAAGTAGTGTTGAAGATTTTTAAGTCTATTTTAGCAGATATTTCAAAATTTATAAATTTATTCTTTTATTTTTTCTACATCATATATTCTGATTTTGACGTTATGATTCTTCCAGAAATCTTTTGAAAGTCCTGCTTTCAAGCATAAACTTGATAAAAAATCCTCAGGTTTTTTAATTTGTTCCCAGACCTGGGGCAGGTATGTGGCAGTATGAGAACCATAAGACAAAATAACCCCCCTGCCCCTTATCTTATTTTTTAAATCCTCTAAATCAGAGTAACCTATCTCTCTTGGTTCTGATAAGATTGAAATTTCTATCTTTATTTTTTCAAATTCTTCTTTTGTCAATTTATAAAAACGAGGGTCATTAAACGCCGCATTAATTGAGTTTTCAATGACATCTTTCCAAAGTTCCTGCCTTGGAGTTAAAGAGCCGATGCATCCCCTCAAATTTCCATTCAACATAAGAGTCACAAAACATGCTCGTTTTTCTGAGAATTTCTTTTTCGTGCTCTCATCTGGTTCAAAAACTTTTCCATCCAAAGCGAACTGAATAGATTTTCTCGCAATTTCCAAGAGTTTCATAGCATCAAGCAATCTGCCAGGCAATTACCTTTAAATTTAATTTCCTAAATTTGTTAATACTCCCATGTTAATCCCTTCAATCTTAGTTGCCTTAACATTTTCTATCACATCATGGCTGACTAATAAAATTTACTAAAATCCTTCTCTTTCTTGGCCCGTCAAACTCGCAGAGGAAGACATTTTGCCATCTTCCTAATTGCAAGGTGCTGTTTTCCACAGGAATGCTTAAAGATGCTCCAATTAAAGACGCTTTAATATGCGAATCCGCATTATTGTCAATTTTATCATGCTCCCAGACGCCTTTTTTTACCAATTGATTTAAAAAGTTCGTGATATCTCTTGGAAGATTCGGGTCTGCATTTTCATTTATTGTTATACCGCACGTAGCATGGGGGACAAAGAGGCATACAATCCCTCTCGTAAAATTTTCTTTTTTTATTTTTTCAGCTATTAAATCTGTAATATCTACTAACTCCTCTCTTTTATTTGTTTTAATAATTATTTCCATTTAAACATTTCCTATATGAACATATTTCAATCCAGCTTTCCTGCCAATCGCTTCAGCTTTTTTTAGAGTATCTATTGGAGTAACCCCCTTTCCCAACATCCTGTGCATTGGAAAAAACCTTGAGATGTGCCAGGGGATTTTTTTGTCAATTGACGAAATGAATTCAGCAATTTTTCTTAATTCCTCTTGAGAGTCATTAATTTTCGGAATTATTAAAGTCGTTATTTCAATATGAATTCCATAATTGTAAAATTTTTTAATATTTTTTAAAACAGGATGCAATTTCGCACTGCAATACTTTTTGTAGGTTGCATCGCTGAATGATTTTAAATCAATGTTGGCGGCGTCTATATAATCTTTAATGTATTCAAAACATTCGTCACTTAAATAGCCATTCGTAACCCAGATGTTTTTTAATGCCTTCTTTTCTGCAAGTGCAGACACTTCCTTTACAAATTCAACAAAAATTGTCGGCTCTGTATAAGTGTAGGATATGCTCTTGCAATTTGATTTTAATGCCTGCCTTACAATTTGCTCAGCTGTTCTTTCTTCTCCCAACAAAGAGAGATTCTGGCTAATATCAAAATTCTGACACCAATCACATTTAAAATTACAGCCAATGCCTGCAATTGAATATGTTTTTGTTTTTTGTAAAAAATGATACAAAGGTTTTTTTTCAATAGGGTCTATACTCTCTGAAATAATCCTCCCGTAGGTTAATAAAAAAAGTTTTCCGCTCATGTTTTTTCTCACACGACATATTCCAGTTTTTCCCTCTTGAATTAAACATTTGTGATTGCATGCCAAACATCTTATACCCTTCCCTTCCCTCTTATAAAGAACTGCCTGTTTCATAACAATTATAAAGTTTTGTTAGTTTAATACTTTATGGTTGATTGGTATCCGCAAGATAAAAGAGAATTGAGCAAATTAATAGATTCTTATTTTGAAATTAAAATATCCTACAAATCCAAAATTCATGGAGTAATCTCCCCCCACGCAGGCTACGAATTCTCAGGAAAAATTGCAGGAAAAGCTTTTTCTTTAGTTAAAAATAAGAATTTTAAAAAAGCAATTGTTTTGGGCCCTTCTCACCAATTTGGATTTTATGGAATCGCAAAACTGCCTAATATTAAAACCCCTTTGGGGGATGTTAAGATAATCAAATCAAATATTAAGGAAATTCACGGATTAGAATATGAACATTCAATAGATAACCAGATTCCATTTTTGCAGAAATTGGGGATTAGCGAGGTTCTTCCAATAGTAGTGGGAAATCTCAATGAAAGGGATTCAAAAGACCTTGCAGAAATGATTTCAAAATCAATAAATAAAGAAACTATTTTGGTTGTCTCAACAGATTTATCTCATTTTTTAGATTATGATGAGGCAATTAAAAAAGATAAAAAAACAATAAGTGCAATTGAAAATTTAGAAGCAGATTATTTTCTAAAACAAGAAAATTCTGCCTGCGGTATTTTTCCCCTGCTTGTTTTAATCAGTTTATGCAAAATAAAAAATTGGAGACCAAGATTAATTGAATACAAAAATTCAGGAGATATTTCTGGAGATAAAACCTCTGTTGTCGGCTATGGAGCATTTGTTTTTTAAGGGCTCTAAAACTACTCAAATAATTCTCAATCCCACCCCCTCTAATTATCTTTAAATTCTTTTATATCCTCTAACGGGATAACTTGCAAACCCTTTTTGTAATTTTCATCTTTTAAATATCTCACACCTTTATTTAACGTCGCTATTTATTTTCTTTCTCGTCTTCAACTTTAAAATCAGCATCTACTACTTTTTCGTCCTTATCTCCCTTCTCTTCTTTTCTGTCAGATGATTCCTCCCCTCTTTTTGCCTTTGCCTGCTCTTCAGCCGCCTTCTTAGCCGCTTCTTCATAAATTTTTGTTCCAGCTTCTTGCATAACTTTTTGAAGATTTTCAGTCTCCTGTTTTATCTTATCCGCATCACCTTCCTCTAAAACCTTTTTTGAGGATTCCACTGCTTTTTCAATTTTCTCTTTTTGCTCCTTCCCAATTTTATCACCTAATTCAGAGAGGGTTTTTTCACTTGCATAAATCAATGAATCAAGATTATTTCTTGCTTCAACTTCCTGCTTTCTTTTTTTATCCTCCTCTGCATGCTCTTCTGCCTCCTTAATCATTTTTTCAACCTCTTCATCAGATAGTTTGGTAGAGGCGGTTATTGTCATTTTTTGCTCTTTTCCTGTCCCTAAATCCTTGGCACTTACATTCAAAATTCCAGAAGCATCAATATCAAAAGTAACTTCTATTTGCGGAACACCTTTCGGTGCTGGTGGAATTCCAACTAAATTAAAATTACCTAAACTTGTATTATCCCTTGCCATTGGCCTCTCTCCTTGTAAAACATGAACTGTCACAGCTGTCTGAAAATCCGTTGCAGTTGAAAATATCTGACTCTTTTTAGTCGGAATTGTTGTGTTTCTCTCAATTAAAGGCGTCATAACTTCTCCAAGTGTCTCAATTCCTAAGGTTAGGGGTGTAACATCTAATAAAACCAAATCCTTAATATCTCCTGCTAAAACAGCTCCCTGAATTGCGGCACCTTGTGCAACACATTCCATAGGGTCAATTCCTCTTTCAACTTTCTTGCCTACAAAATCTTCAACAAACTTCTGAACAACAGGCATTCTTGTAGGCCCGCCGACTAAAATAATCTTATCAATATTTTCTTTTTTTAATTTAGCGTCTCTTATTGCCTGCTCAATTGGTTTCTTGCATCTGTCAATAATCGGCTGAACCAAGTTTTCTAATCTTGACCTTGTTATTTTTTCATTTAAGTGTTTAGGCCCTTCGTCAGTTGCAGTTATGTAAGGCAGATTAATTTCTGTTTCTAAAACACTTGATAATTCAATTTTCGCCTTTTCAACAGCTTCTCTAACTCTTTGCAATGCAGAATCATCCTCACTTAAATCAATACCTTCCTTATCCTTAAAATTCTTGACTACATCTTTTAATAATGCTTCATCCATATCTGTTCCACCAAGATTCGTATCTCCCGATGTTGATAAAACAGTAAAAGTTCCCTCGCCGAATTCCATAATTGTAACATCCAAAGTCCCGCCCCCAAAATCAAAAACCAAAATCTTATGCTCCCCCTCCTTATCCAAACCATAAGCCATTGATGCTGCTGTTGGCTCATTAACCAACCTGACAACCTCTAAACCAGCGATTTTTCCTGCATCTTTTGTTGCTGTCCTTTGATTGTCATTAAAATAAGCAGGAACAGTTATAACCGCCTTTTTAATTGGCTCGCCTAAAAATTCTTCTGCATCCTTTTTTATTTTTTGAAGAATAAAGGCAGATATCTGTTGAGGCGTGTATTCCTTTCCCCAAATTTTATATTTATGGGAGGTCCCAATTTTTCTTTTTGCAGCAATTATAGTTCCCTCTGGATTATTAACCGCCTGTCTTCTTGCCGGCTCTCCCACTAATAAATGATTATCCTTTGTAAATGCCACAACAGATGGAAACATCTTTCCAGCCACTGTCGCCCCCTCTGCAGATGGAATTATTGTGGGCTTCCCGCCAATCACAACCGCCGCCTGGCTGTTTGAAGTTCCTAAATCAATCCCGATAATTTTTTCCTTTTTCTCTGCCATTTTAATCGATTGTTGTTTTTAATTTTATATTATCTTTTAAACCTCTTGAAATTTTAACCTTGCTTGGTCTTATTACTTTTGAATTAAGTGTATAACCTTTTTGAATTACCTCTATAATCTCATTATCTTGCTTTTTACTAAACTCCTTGCATAAAGCTTCATGAAATTCTGGATTAAATTGCTTTCCTATTGCCTCAATTTCTTCTAATCCATGCTCCACTAATACATCAAAAAACTTTTTTTCTAACATTAACAATCCTTTTTTACTCTCTCCCTCACTAATCTTTATCGCAGCATCAAATGAATCCAACACAACTAATAACTCTTTTATTAAAGATTCATTCGCCGTCTCAATAATTTCCTGCTTTTCCTTTTCATATCTTTTTCTTAAATTCTCAATGTCTGCCTGCAGATATTTTAACTGATTCAATCTTTCTTCTGCTAATCGCCCATATTCTTCTAATTGCTGTTTTAATTTTTCTGTCTCATTTTTAATTTCTCCGCCAAATATTTTCTCAGCTTTTGTTTTTTCAGCTGATTGTTCTGCTTTTTCTCCTGTTTTTCCATTTTTCATTCTTAAAAATATAAAAAAAGATTATTTAATTTCTATCTTACTCTTCTTTTTGGCTTCAGTTTTTGGCATTACTACTTCAAGAATTCCATTTTCATATTTTGCTCTTGATTTTTCAGGATAAACATTTTCAGGCAAGGCAATCGCCCTGTAAAATCCAGCATATCCTCGTTCCATTCTGAAGAAACCCTTTTTCTCAATTCTCACTTCATCTTTCTTTTCAACTTTAACCTCAATTTTATTTTCAGTCACATTTAATTGTATATCCTTCTTATTAACCCCTGGAAGTTCAAATCTAACAATAATTTCCTTATCAGTTTCTTCTAAATCTGTCAGCGGGCTTCTCATCATATAATTTTCAAATCTATCTGGCAGTTCCCTGTATTCATTGTTTTTCCAAAAATTTTCAAAACTTCTGTTTATCTTTCTCTGAAGCCGCCTCATTTCATTAAACAAATCATCAAACATTTTTACCCTCCTTTATTTTATTAGATTATTATTGCCTCTGTTTTTCTCTCTTTATCTTTCTCCTCTTCAAAATCAGTAACTAATGCCTCTGTCGTCAAAACCATTGATGCAACAGAAGAAGCATTTTGAAGCTCTGTTCTTATAACTTTTGTAGGGTCAATAACTCCTGCCTTAAATAAATCCTCAAATTTATCTGTCTTCGCATTATAGCCAAAATTTTTTTCTTTTCCATTAATTTCTGCAATAACTTCCGCTTCCTCCTTCCCCGAGTTTCTTGCTATCTGTCTTAATGGCTCTTCTAATATTTTTTTGACTATATTAACTCCTATTTGTTCATCTCCATCTAATTTGATGTTTAAAGTTTCCTTGGCTCTGTAAAGTGTTATCCCCCCTCCGGCAACAACCCCCTCTTCAACTGCCGCTCTTGTTGCATTTAATGCATCATCAATTCTCATTTTCTTTTCCTCTAATTCTGTTTCTGTCGCCGCACCAACTTTTATTACTGCAACGCCCTTCCCAAGTTTTGCCAATCTTTTTTTCAATTCTTCTTTTTTATAATCAGAATCTGTATTCTCTATTTGAGATTCAATAACCTTTTTTCTTTTTTCTATCTCCTCTTTCTTGCCCATTCCTTCAATAATTGTTGTTTTATCGCTGTCAATAACAATCCTCCTCGCACTTCCAAACCAGGAGTCGTCAAATTCTTCTAATTTCATGCCTTTTTCTTCTGTAACCACCTCGCCTCCAGTTAAAGCAGCAATGTCCTCTAACATTTCTTTCTGCTCGTCGCCGAAACCAGGGCTTTTAACAGCACAGACTTTTATTGCACCCTTTATAAGATTGATAATTAAAGCTGCCTGAGCTTCCGCCTCAACATCGTCAGCAATAATAAACAATGGCTTCCCATCACCCGCAGCCTTTTCCAAAATAGGAACCATCTGTTTCATGTTAGATAATTTTTTATTTGTAATCAAAATATACGGCTCTTCTAATTCGCAAATCATTTTTTCATGATTAGTTGCCATGTAAGGAGAGATAAATCCCTTGTCAAACTGCATTCCTTCAACAACCTCTAATGTTGTTTCAAGCGTCTTTCCTTCTTCAACAGTTATCACTCCTTCATTCCCTACTTTTTCCATTGCCTCTGAAATTAAATTTCCGATTTCAGAATCATTATTTGCAGATATTGTCGCAACCTGGGAAATTGTCTCTTTGTCTTTAATTTCCACAGAATTTTCTTTCAAATATTCAACTACTTTTTTAATTGATTTTTCAATGCCTCTTTTAATTTCAATTGGGTTGCTTCCTGCAGCAATATTTTTCGCCCCTTGCTTGATTATTGCCTGGCCTAAAAGAACAGCAGTTGTTGTGCCGTCTCCAGAATCATCCTGGGTTTTAGAAGCAATCTCTTTTATTAATTTCGCACCCATATTTTCAAATTTATCAACCAACTCAATTTCTTTTGCAATTGTAACGCCGTCATTTGTAACTAATGGCGTTGCCCTGTCAAGAATAACATTCCTGCCTTTCGGGCCGAGAGTAATTTTTACAGTATTTGCAACCTTATCAATGCCTTTCAATAATGCATGCCTTGCATTTTCACTAAACAATATTTGTTTTGAATCAGCCATTTTGCTCCTCCACTACCGCTAAAATATCTTTAAAATCAATTATTAAATATTTTTCATTATTAACCTCAAATTCATCTGAAGAATAGCCACCATACAAAACCTTATCTCCCTTCTTCAAAGGCAGTTCTTTTCCATCCTTGAACATGCCGACTTCTTCAACAACAGCCTCTTTTTTCTCCTCTTTTGCTTCTTCAGGTATGTAAATTCCTCCTGCTGTCTTTTCCTCTGCTTTAACTGGCTTGATTAATACTCTCTCTCCAATCGGTTTGATTTTCATTTTATCTCCCTATTTTGAATTTCAGTTTGACTAATATATTACTCTTTATATACATTTTTTCCTAAAATTTAACAAGAAGGATACTATTTGCAACAATTCGTAAGGTTTATATATCAATTAGTATCCAACAAAATTATGATAAAATTAACATCAAGAGAAAAGCAAGTATTAACAGAATTAATAAAAAATTGCAAAACATCAGACCAAGAGATAGCGAGAAAACTAAAAACATCTCGTCCTACAATATTAAAAATTAGAAAAAGACTTGAAGAAAAAGGCATAATTAAGGGCTATACTTCATTAATTGATTTTGAAAAAATGGGATTTAACATCCAGGCAGTTATTTTATATAGATGGAAGGACTATTCAAAGTCAGAAGAATTAAAATCAACAATAAAATTCATTACCTCATTGCCAGAAGTTATTTTATTTGTTAAAGGAGAGGGCATTGGGAATAAAACAGATTTGATTATCTCTATCCATGAAGACCTAAAAGATTATGAGAAATTTATTAGAAAATTAAAATACCAATGGAAGGATAACGTAGAAAATGTAGATGTCTTTCTCTCCTCTATAGATGGAATCTTCAAAAATTACGAATTCTCATCGCCTGCAATCTCAAAAATAAATGAAACTATAATCTATTCTAAATAACACTTATAAAATCACCAAAAATACAACAAAAATTAATATTATCTTTACAATATCCTCAGCAAGTTAATAAATTTTAGTAATCTATTTCAATATCCTTCTCAAAATATCAGATGCTTCTTTTCCAGAAACACCTGGAAACTTCGCCATAATCAGCCCCATATAAGCCCCCTCACTTAAACCCGGCTTCTCTTTAACTAAATTATCAATCTCCTCCTCCAAATTAATCGTCTCTTTTTTCAATGCATCCTTTAACGAACTGCCGGAAACAATCTTGTTTAAAACACCTTTCACATCATTCTCAGAAATTGTCTTATCTATCTCATTCAAAACACTTTCAAAAACCGGCTCCAAAATTTCATAAACCTCATCAAAGGGCCTGTCTTGTTTAACTGCAATTTCTTTAGGATACAAAGTCAAAACTTTTGCAACCAAATTTGGATTGTCAATTACTTTAATCAATGACTTGAATTCTTCAATCTTATTTTCTTTTAATAGCAGTTTAATTAATTCATCATTTAATCCATATTCTTTCAAATACCCCTTTAACTCTGACTTCAATTTAGGGAGTGTCTTCCTTGCATAATCAATCTGCTTTTTTGAAATTTTCAGCAGAGGCAGGTCAGTTTCAGGATACATCCTTGCCTTGCCCGGAAGAGGACGCAGAAATTTAGTTGTCCCATCATCCAATGCTCTCCTCACCTCATTCCTGCACTCATTATTCTTAATGCACTCTTTCTGCCTTGCAATCTCATTTTCAATTGTCTTAATCATAATCCTCGGCTCTTGAAACCCCTTAATCTCAACCCTCCTGCTTCCAGGAATAGAAATATTCAAATCCTGTCTAATTGTTCCAATGCCCCTCTTAACCTTGCAGGCTCGCAAAATCTCGCCAATCTTCAAAGCCGCCTCCTTAACCTGTTCAGGACTTTTCAAATCTGGCTTAGTTGTAATCTCAACTAACGGAATACCTAATCTATCCAACCTAAAAGTTTTCACCCCTCCATGAGCAGAGATAATTCTCGCAGCATCCTCTTCCAACGCAATTGTTTCAATTCCAACCTTGCCAGAAGAAGTTTCAATAAAGCCGTCATGTCCAATCAAAACACTCCTCTGAAAACCAGAAGTATTGCTCCCGTCAATAACCGTCTTTCTCATAATCTGAGCAACAGGAAAAATTTTGCAATTCAAAAGCAAGGCAATATGCAGAGAAATATGCAATGCTTCTTCATTAATCTCATGGGGCGGCTCCTCATCTAATTCAACTAAACAATTTGTATCATAAACCTGATAAATAAAAACCTCATTTTTTGACTTCTCATAAACAGCGGCAACATCAATCTTCCCTGTTTCCCCGCTGACAGGATTCAGCTTCCTCTCAACTTCAAACAAAGGCTCATCCTTCCGCAGAATAGACGGACAATTGCAGAAAAGTTTATGCGTATCCAACTGCTGATGAATTTCAAGCCCTGCCTTTATTTCCATACCACTATAATGAATTTTAAGTTAATAAATGTTTTTTAAAAAGATTTAAATAATAATATATCCTTAAAATCTAAAGGAGGTAATATGGTTAAAAGAGAATTAAAAAAAATTGGCTACAAATCATCAATCCCAATTGCAGTGATTGTTCTAGTACTAACGATTCTCAGCAGTTTGTGGATTTTTTATAATGTTGAGAAGGCAAGACAAGATTTAGCAGGATTAAATCCTGAATTAGCAAACCAATATTCTGGTTTGTTAGAGAATTTTGATGCTGTATCATTGATTATTGAATCCCCATTGATCGCAACTGCTGTTGTTTTGATAACCTTGTTAATATCAATTTTAATCTACAATTTAGTTGCGAAGAAATTTGCAATCAACTGGGAAGTTGAATAATTTTTATTTTATTTTATTTTTTAAAACTCAAAACCAAGTCTGGAGTTTAATTCTCCAGCACAATTTTCAAGCATTTTCTCTTTCACATTCCAATTTTTATGCCCTAAAACCCATGAAAGCTTGACAAACGCAGTTTCAGGAAGCATGTCTTTCAAAAAAATCAAGCCAGTTTTCTCCAACTCCCGCCCATTTTCATAAACCATTGGGTCTAACTTCCCATAGAGTGTCTGAGCCGCCCCGCAAATCACCACACCCTTTTTAACCAACCTCTTTATAATCAAAAGCCAGTTTTTCTTCGCACCTTTTCCAGGCACATGGCCCAGCCCAGATAACTCCAAAACAATTCCCTTATAACCCTGTTGAGCATAAAACTCCAAAATCTTTGGATCCTGCCCTGGGTGGATTTTTATTAAAGCAATCTTCTCATTAAACTTTGCATCAACCTTAACGTTTTCTGAATTCACTGCATTAAACTCTTTTAAAATTTTAAAATCAGATTCAGAAATTTCAGCAATAGCAGTATCATTTATAACTTTAAAAGCATCTCTCCTCGATGTATGCATCTTCCTTGTCTTTGTCGCAGGCATTGCCAAGCAAATCTTATCATTCAAATCCTTATGCCCTATAATCGCAACCTCTGCAATATCAGAAACAGCATATTTCGCAGCACACAACAGATTCAATGCAGCATCTGTGCTTCCCCTGTCAATGCTTCTTTGAGAATAACTAAATGCAATCGGCTTGTTCAATTTTCCGAGAGCAAAAGCCAATGCAGACGCAGAATAATGCAAAAAGTCAGTCCCATGAGTAATTATCACGCCCTTTATCTTTTCATCATTTAAAAGATTCGCGCAGGTTTCAGCCAAAATCTTCCAATCTTTAAAATCCATATTCTCTGAAAATTTCATAAATGGCTTTTCAATTTTCACAATATTGCAAATCTCAGAAATCTTTGGTGCGATTTTCAAAATTTCTTCAGCATCAGTAGGAATAACACCCCCTGTCTTTGGGTCAAGTCTGGATGATATTGTCCCGCCTGTAATTATCATCGCTACATTTGGCAGTGATTCATCTCTCCTAAACTTAATCCCCTCCTTCTTTTCTTCTTTAAACTTTTTCAAAACCTTCACATTCAAAATCTCAGATTCCTTAACACCAATATTATAGCCAGATTCCAACTTCAACAAAATAACTTCAGGGTCATAGGATTCCAAAATCCAGCCAGTCCATTCCCTCTCTTTTGTTGTCAACCTAACATAATCGCCTGGACTCAGGGTTTTCTCTTTCATATTTATAGAAATTGAAAAGCATATAAAAATGTAGTGTTTTGCAAAAAATCTCTAACACCCCTGTCTTTGAAATTAATTCAATCAATAAAACATATTCCTCTCATTGGCAAGTTTGACTGCCGATTAATAATCTTATGGGCCGCAGGCTTGCATTTACAATTTGGCAAAGCCTTACAAAACTTTTTATATTCCTCTGATATAATTAAAACATGGAAAAAGAGTTCCCAATAAAAATCGGGCTTGAAATTCACGGCTATTTGAACACAAAAGAAAAATTGTTTTGTATGTGTCTCACTTCTGGAGATGAAAAGCCAAATTCAAGAATCTGCCCAATCTGCACAGGCCAGCCCGGAAGCAAACCAATGTTGCCGAACAAAAAAGCAGTTGAGCAGGTCATTAAAATCGCGCTTGTTTTAGGATGCAAGATAAATCACGACAAAGGATTGGTTTGGAACAGAAAACACTACTCCTGGCCAGACCTGCCAAAAGGATATCAAAACACAATCTCAGGCGCATACTCTGTTCCAGTTGGAGAAAAAGGAAAATTTCAAGGAATCAGAATTACTGAAGTTCATTTAGAAGAAGACCCTGCCCAGTGGAATCCAGAAACAGGAAAAATAAATTACAACCGCTCAGGATTACCTTTAATAGAAATTGTAACAGAACCAGAATTCAGTTCAGAAGAAGATGTAGTTTTCTGGCTAAGAAGTTTAATGCACAATCTAAGTTACATAAAGGCAATAAGAAAAGATTTAGGAATCAAAGCTGATGTCAATGTATCAACTTACGGCGAGCGGGTGGAAATCAAAAACCTTCATTCAATTACAGACATAAAAAAAGCAATAGAATACGAAGTAGAAAGGCAAATTGAAAATCATAAAAAAGGCATCACTCAAACGCGGGAAACACTTACTTATGATTCTGCAAAAGGCAGGACAATAAAAATGCGGGAAAAAGAATCAGGAGAAGATTACAGATTCATTCCAGACCCAGACCTTCCAACTATAAGATTAGATGAAAAGGGAATAAAAAAAATCTCCGCCGGCATGCCTGAAATGCCTGATGTCAAATTAAAAAAATTAATTAAAACTTACAAAATTGACAAGGCAAATGCAGAAATCCTAGCCAAAAACCTTGAATTAGTGGAATTCGTTGAATCATTGGCTGAAAAGGGCGTTGATGTCTCTAAAAATATTTCATGGATTACAATTGAATTGCTTAGAGTTTTAAATTACAATAAAAAAGCCCTGGAAGAAGTTGAAATCAAGCCAGAACATCTCGCTGATTTAATAAAGGAAGTTGAAAAGAGCAACATCACGCCTCTGAAAGCCAAACAAATAATGAATGAGTTTATTCCAAAATCATTCCCGATTTCAAAAAAGAGCGGAATTGGAATGCTTCCAGAAGAAGAAGTAGAAAAGTTCTGCAAACAGGCAATAAAGAAAAATCCAAAAGCAGTCAAAGATTTCAAATCTGGAAATAGCACGGCAATTAATTTCATTATTGGAGAAGTAATGAAACTTTCAGGAAGGCGGGCGGATTACAGAAAAGTGCGCAATACAATCCTAACAATAATTAACAAGAAGACAAAATAAAATTTTATAATATCAAATATGCCCCATATAAAGATTATACCTTAAATAAATAATCTGACTATTTAAAACCTAACAATTGATTAAAGAAGCTCAAATACCATCCCAGCCAAAAACACAAGAATAAAAATTACTTTCAAGCTCAAAGGAATATTGACTTTATATTCTGGCTTCCTATTCAATTTCGCCCTTTTAATTTTTTCATGAGTAATTAAGATAAAAATTCCCAACAACCCGCCAGAAACAGAGCCCCCAACTCCAAGAATTTCAACAAACCTCGCAAGATTTAGCGCCTTTATCACAAAGAAAAAAATAAATGGAATAATTGTAGACAAAACCCAAGCATCTTTAAAATGCATTTTATAATCAAGCATAAAAGTATCTCTCAATGAAAGATTTAATGCAAGAAATGCAGTAAACATTGTCAAAATTCCAAAAAAAGTTACTATCCTTCCAAATGAGATTGTTGCAATCTCAAAAACTTTCTGTCCATAAAATCCAAGAACAACAATAGTAAATAAAACATAAACAATCAATGGAATCAAACTTCCAATAATAATCGCCTTTTTCATCAACCTGCTGTTCTTTCCCAAAACCCTCTTCATCTCAGGAATAGACGAAACTCCTAAAAAGGCAAATAAAATAACGCCAAATGGGACAAAAAACAACCCTGGATTCACATAACTTAGATTAGAAATTTTAATTTTATTTATTGAAATTATACCAATAATCAGCGTTGTAATAAAAACAGCCAATACCCCAAGAGGTTCAATTTTTTTAAATTCTCTAATCCCCCTAATAGTAATAGCCATAAACAAAACCCAAAACAAGCTTCCGGCTAATAAAGAATATTTCAAAGAACCAGTAAAGAGAAAACTCAAACTCTCCCCGCCCCCAACTAAATAAGCAATCAAAGCAGAATAAAATCCAATCAATGATGCTACCAAAATAAAAACCTTTGTCCTCCTTCCAAGATATTCAGAAACATAACCAGGAATATGATGGAGACGCTTATTTGATAAGATTATCTCGCCAAGAGCAAGATTAACAAGGAGCATAATTACTGAAATTCCAATCATCCATCCAAGTCCAATCAAAAAACCAGATTTAGAAACTACATATGGAATTCCTAAAAATCCCGCCCCAATTACTGTCCCAGTAAGAGTTGCAATCGCTGTAAAAAGTTTGCTCACCATCTTTGCTGATTCATAATTTTTATTACGGGCTTGCTAGGAATCGAACCTAGATCAACCGGGCCGAAACCGGTTATTCTATCCATTAAACTACAAGCCCTAATTTAATAAGTTTAAGCACTTTAAAAAATTTAGTCATTAATAATAAACCATAATTATGACCCGTCAAAAATTTAATCTCAGTTACAAAGCATATCAGCAATCCTGAATTTTAAAAACTCCAAGTGAGCAGTCATTTACAAATAATCTTAATTCATCATGACTGCTTGATTTAAGTTTATATTTCTTTGAAGAACCAGGGTTCAAAATTGCACAGCCATCACAAGGACAGGAAAATTCCTCGCTTCCAATAACAAATCTAATTGAATCAAGTATAAACTCTTCAGAACTCCTTCTTATAGAAACTTCAACCTCTTCAGAAGTTTCATTATAACATACCTTATCCACACTAATCAAAAACTTTGTCTGAAAATCAACACAGGAAATTGCAGGAGATAATCTAATGGCATAATCCTTTATAGAGAAATAAAAAATTGTAACTGAAGCCACAAGCAAAGCTATTATCAACACTGAAGTTAATATCTCGGACTGGGCTACTTTATGCATGGTCTATTCCCCACATCGTCAAAATTTAATTTGCCGACAATCTTGCCAGAAGGATCTTCTATTTCAATCGCCCTTGACCCATCAAGAACAGGCACCGCCAAATAAAACACCTCATCACTTTCATAAACTCCCCCGCACATCTGAATCCCGTCCGGTTCATCAGTAAAAATAAATTCAGGATTAAAATTCTTAGTCAATTTAGAATCCTGGGTAATGATAGTATAAGAATAATCCCCTGAATTATAATTTGAAGCACAGCCCGGCTCAATTGATGCATCAAGAATCTCCACATTTCCATCTTTCAAAACCGCCTTAATCAAATAATATTCCTGCTCTTCGCAAACCCGCGGCTCTGTTATCGCTTTTCCAGTAAAAGAAACATACGTATTTATCTTTTTCTGAATCAGGCTCTCATCAAAATTTCCATAATCTTCCGATGACAAAGTCCTCATAATCCCGTTATTTATTGAACGAAAATAATCACCCCTCGTGCATCCTTTCTCGCAATCATCATTTAATCCATTAAACTTGCCGCAATCCACAACACAATTTTCAGAACCTCTTGGAAAAGAACGTGAAGTGATGTACTCATCTGCAAGATTGGCAAAAACATGTCCAAATTCATGAAGAAAGACCGACTTCGGATGATTATAATTAAGACTCATAATGTTCATAAAAGCAGAGCTCCTAATAGTTGAAGGTTCTTTCCTCAAAACAGCAATATAATCATTAGGACAAGACGCTGCTAATTTCAAAACCTCTTCAGAATTGCATAATATCGCTTTCTCTCGATAAATCTTGCATTCAGGGGAATAATCAATATAATAAAAATTAAAGGCATCTTTATTATTGGCAAAAGGTTCAATTGTATAAAAATAATCAGAATATTTTTCAGCAGTTTTCTTATCAGCAAATAATAAAATATTAATACTATCCGCCCCATTATAAATTAAATTCCTGCATTCTTTCAACCCAGATGGAGATTCATAAGGGGTCTTAGAAGAAAGAATTGCAGAGAAAACAATTGCAGCAGCCAAAAACACCGTAGAAATAATCAATAACTCTTTTTTCATTTTGTATCCTCAAATTGAAAATTGAAAAATTTTAATTTTACTTTTTTCATATTTATAAATGAATAAATTAGTTTAAATTTGTTTTTATCTCACAGTAAAAAGTTTATCATCATCAACATCAAAAATCCCCAAACGAACTCCGCA
>JAFCDU010000026.1 GCA_017609535.1 Candidatus Pacearchaeota archaeon
GTTCCTTTTTCATTTGATATTGTCCCTTCTGCTAATATATCAAAGTCCTCACCTCTAATATATTTTTGAACATCATAGATTGATTCACCAATTTCTAATTTATCAGAACCTGTTTTAACTTGCCATGCGCCAGTAACCTCTGTACTGACATCACTGCCTCCTTGCTCAATAAGCTTATTTGTTAGAGCAGAGTCAATATCAGCAGCAGCGACAATGTCTTCAGGTGCAGAATTTGAACCATATACAACAGCAGCATCAGCAACGCCTCCCACAACATATGGTGCAGGATAAGCAGCAGCTGCAGCCATTGCAATGCTTGAACCAATCATTAAAGCACTGCTCAATACTGTGACCGCTTTTTTAAAATATTTTTTCATTTTTTATAACCTCCTTTCAGCACTATTGGATTAGCCGCCTTTGTCAAGGCCTTGCAAATGCAAGTTCAACTCCTAATAGTCTGGCCGGAAAATCTTATGATTAGGGAGTATCATAAGGTGAGTTAACTCTAAGTTCCCTATAAAAGTACACTGGCCCAGTGCATATCCTTTTCAAATATGCAATATTATCAACATAAACGTCTTTATAAAATTTATCCCAGTCAATTATATCAAAAATCTCAAAATATGCAGGTTACTTATAAATCTTTTGTTTTTCTAAAAGAGTGATTACATAATCTCAAAATCTCCTTAAGCAGATAAAACAAAAATCTTAAATATAGGTTTATTATATACATATATGTCAAAAAATAAAAAAATAAAGCAAATCAATCTGACTTTTAGAAAATCAGGATTAGTTTCACGCCTAATTCATAAACCGAATCTTTTATCCATTAAAAAGTTGCTTACAAGAGAAAAGGCAGAGATTATACAAACATTAAAAGCCAAAACCCCAAATTCAATTTATGAACTTTCTAAGATTCTTAATAGAGATTTTAAATCTGTTCATAAAGATATATGGTTCCTTTATAACATTGGGATTGTAAAGTTTAAATCAGAATTAAATGGAAAAAGAAAATCCCTAAAACCAATTTTAGCATTACAGGAATTAAAAATAAATCTAAAACTCTAATCATATCCTAAATTTAATCTGGCAATTAACTCAACCCCCCCGGAACTAACTATCCTTTGCCCCCCAAAAACCACCCCAGTCATATTTCCTCCAGATATTGAAAAAAATGGTTCTTCTTCTTCATTAACTCTTGAAATAATGCTCAATCTCCAGCCAGAAACAGCCCCCTCACTTTTGATAACATCCTCCATAATGTTTTCAATAATCTCATAAAGATAATCACAAGCCATTTTATCCAGATTACTGCATTTTTCATTGTCAAAACAGCTTTTTATCAAATCCTCAACAGAACTATATCTCGGCTCTGAAACAATTGCACATTCAGTTGTATAGTGCATCACAGATGTAAGCAGGTTTTCAATATCCTTGCTTTCAATATTGCTTTCCTTATTTCTAATAGATATAATCAAAAAAATCATAATTGCGACAATAACAAGCACAACGATTACAATAAATCCCATCATTTCACTTTGTCCTTTCTTATTATTTAACATCTTTAACCCCTGCAACTAATTTAGCAATTTCGCATTTATCATAGATTGTCCCAAATTCTTTCTCTTTCCTGCATAAAGAGACAAAAGTGGAAAATTCCTCAATATAATCTTGCCCAGAATCATATACAACATAATAATTGCAGTCAGGATTTGGGCACTGAATTAATTTATCAAACATAGGATAAACCTTGTAAACCTTTAATGATGCAATTGGCCAAATATTAGAATAATCCTCATCCATCAAAGATAGGATTTTATCTTCATCCAAACTTAGATATTCAAACCCCGTTGCATCATAGCTTAACTCAGCCATTTCTGTTAATGTCTGTAGAGAAGCAATTGCCTGTTTTTTCTCAAGATTTTGTGCATCTGCCTTTAATCTATCAGCATAATAACCTAAGAAAAACAAACCTACAAGAATAAAAAAGAAAAATACAGCAATAATCATAAAAGCAGTCTGCTGAATTCTGATGTCTCCCTTTTTATGCAAAGTCCCTACCATATCCCCCCTCCCCCGCGCCTTTCTATTTCATTTTCATTTTCCAACTCTTTTGCAGCTTGGTTTAATGAAATCAAATCTTCGCTTCCTTTTCCAGCCAACATCCCCTTCCAAGATAACAAACTTGCTTTTAGATTTGTATCAACCCCGCGGAGATTCATCAAATCTGCCTTCTTTCCAAAAACTTCTGCAATTTTCCCGGCCCTATAAAGCAATCTTTCAACATTGCAGTCATAAATTGCCTTGTCAGAAAAAATTGCCCCATATATCAACCCTCCAACAAAATAGTTTCTCTTTCCATTTTTCTCAACATATCCTTCATTAAAATCATCAATCCCATAAACATTAATTTCGCAATTTCCAGAATCAAAACAAACTCTTACATCTTCAGCAGAGCAGTTGTTTATATTTATATTTTCAATTCGCAATCCCTCAATTTCTTCCTCAATTTCCTCCGGCGGATTTACAAAACAAAAATGCTCTCCAGTAATAAAAATTAAATCAGCAACTTTGTATGGGAACTCAAAACCAGTTGAAAAAACATAAAAATCCTTGCTCTCAACCTCTGATGAAAATATATATTTATTATGAACTGAAATCGGGACTCCAAAACTCCACCCATCCTTTTTCTCAACACCCGTAGAAATTTCATTTGCACCAAATCCATGGGATTTGCAGAAATTTCTTATCTTTGTTTTTTCTGAAAAATTAATAACCCCATATTTAGATTCTGCAAAGCCCGATTGGAGAGGGTCAGTCAAAATTGCCAATTCCTTTGCACTATATGTCTGTCTCTGGACATTAAATATCTCGCCAAATCGCACAGCTCCATAAATCGCCAAAAACAAAATCGCTGCACCAGCAATCATAGCAAAAATTAAATTAAAATTAAAAAATCCTTTCATTCTATCCTCACATATTTATCATAAAACTCCTTCTTCAATCTCAAATTTCTCGTCACATCAACGCACCAGGGATTGTCTTTTAAGGTAATCTCAGTCATATTAATGTGCTTAATCTTATTAGAACCTAAATCACAAGCTTTTTGAAATGGAACTAAAAAAATATTATGATTTAAATTTCCAGCATCCATATCAGCATAATCAACAAAATTAGTAATTGGTTCAGATAAATTTGCAAAACAAACCCTCCTGATGCCAGAAGGAAGATTAATCTTAAATTCCTTATCTACAACCTGTCCGCCAAAGTAAATATTATCAACCTCCTCCTGTAAATCTCTATAAAAAAACCCCACCCTTGTGCAGTCCCCAATATTCAAAAAATAACGAATCGCAATAAACGCAACAGCAAGAAAAACAATTATTAAAATTATTGAAAAAATAGTCCTAAAAGACATTCCAAATATCTGCCCTCTTTTATTATCCATAAATAAATTCAGTTAAAGATATTTATAAAACTTTAGTAGTAAAATGATGCGTTATTCAAAAATTTAGAGTAAAAATCAGTCCTAAAATGATTAAAACAGGCATTATAAACAGAGTAAATTCATAGTCCATTATTTTGCGTTCAATTTTCCATCTTGTCATCAATATCGCCCACTCATAAAGTCCTTTTTATGAATCATGTCTTTATAAAATAAATCTAAATTAAACTCGGCTCAATTATAATAGAACAATCAATAGTTTCAGGTTGCTGTTCGTCCCTGCATTTTATATAATAAGTTTTATCATCTTCCCATTTGGCAACATGCTCTTTAGAATTTGCAACAGGCATTGCAGTTCCTTCATCAAATAAAAAATCACATCCCTGCTCATCATCAGTTACATAAGCGCATTCAGAATCTCTTACAGTAATAATCTTTAAATTATCTCCCTCTCTATAAAATCTTGCAACAGCAGCAGCACCCTCATCAATCTCAACATCAAATTTTACAGAATCTTTTGCAACATTCCCAGCAGAATCAACACATTTGATAAAATATTCATAACTCCCCTCACTTAATTGTAACTCCTGACTATGGCTTGCATTTCCAGTATTAAAGAACTGCACATAATCTCCTGCAATATCTTCATCAGAATAATAACACAATGCGTTTCCATCGCATCCGAATAATGTATTTACTTTAAGTTCAACCTTTGCAGGACTTGTTCCAGAATAAATTGTTCTATTAGGTTCTAAATCTTTCATCTTCAAACCAACACTTCCTTTCAGATTAAACTCAAAACTTTCTTGCATCTTATTTCTCTTGTTCTTATCAGCTCTTGGTTGGTCTTCACATCTAATATAGAACTTTGTTGTATCTCTCCCAATTCCACTTAAATTTGCCTCGCATGTATATAATTGAAGAGAATTCATCTCATAAATTTCATTTGAACAATTCATTGCATAATCCATTGATTCATAACCCTCATCTTGATAACTCCATTTGCAGTTTGCAGGCTCATTTACATAAAATGCAACCATCGCGCTTGTCCTTCCCTCTGCAATACAGCTTCCATCGAGCATAGAAGTTCCCGCAATAATCGGAGCAGTTCCATCTGGACTTGGGTCAACACAAAACCTCAGTGCATATTCAGCTCGATTAAAATTTCCATTCTTATCCTGGCATCTTATAAAAAAGGTCCAATTTCCCCCGTTTCTGATTGTGATATTTTCCTCTTCAAGATTTGCAGGCCCAGGAAGCGAAAAGACCTCAGTATGATTGTACAAATACAAATTAGTGCCCCCAAAATAATAATTCATTTCACTAATATTTGAAGTAGAATTATAATCAATCTTGCATTGTGCCGGCTCGTCTGTATGGATTCCAAACCTTATTGGAGTAAATGCCTTAACGCACTCCTGTTCAATCCCAACAATCCTAAACCCAGGTCCCGGAGGTTGCTGACTTGTATCTTCTACATACTTGTAACCTTTTGTCAAAACACTCTCATCTAATGTAATCAAAGGCGGAGTAACATCACGAGGATTAACCCAAACACACGCCTCATCTTTTGTTCCTTGATTTAATAATTCACAGCTCTGCCCTAAACTTTTGCATCTATATTCAGAACAAGGCAATTCACCATCATTGCATTTTTCACAATCCCTTCCACCTGTCGGCGGCTGCCAAGGAAGGCAGTTGAATTCAACTTCAACAGTATCTACATCTTTGTATGTTAGTGCGAAGACTACTATTGCTACTGCTATTCCTATTGATGGCGCCCCAAATCCAATAAGTTTGGTACCCCAAAATTTACTAGATGCTCCAAGTCCCTTGGCAAAAAATCCTCCAAAAACACCAGCCGCCGCCGCAGTGCTTAATGCTTGAGTTTGTTTTTGTTCTAATCCAAGCATACTTCCAAGAAGTTGGCCCGCCATATAAGCAACAGCCGCCCAAACCGCACCTTGTAATAAATGAGCTCCAAAACTTGTCCAAGTTACTTTTCCAGCTTCAACGGTTGCAATTTTTCCAAAAATCGGAACTTTAATTATCTCTGTTTCAGCAGGAGTTGAGGTATAGGCTGTTTGCAATGCCTCCAACCTTCCTTCTAAATCCTCTATCATCCCTTGAATATCAGGATTATCAAGATTAGAAGGTATATTTTCATTAGCCTTAACACTCTTTATTTCCGTAACCCCTCCCATAATAACCCCAAAAGCAACAACTGCTAAAATCAAATTTACAATCTGGAATATTGCTTTTCCGCGATTATTCATTTTCCACCTCTTTAATTTCATTCCTAATCCTTTCTATCTTTTCAGACCTTCCCAAATCTACCCATTTTTGAGTAATATTACTCCTATTTATTTTATTTTTCATCTTATATCTTTCCCAG
>JAFCDU010000027.1 GCA_017609535.1 Candidatus Pacearchaeota archaeon
CTATATTCTTGCAGAATCCTGCTTTTTCAAGAACCTCAAGAAAAGTTTTGCCTGAAGCTGAGAAGTCGTGTGAGCCCGCGATAAGATAGACAGGTATTTGGGCGTCTTTTATTTTTTTGAATTCTGCGAAAGTTTGTTTTAAGATTTCTATCGGGGGGTAGGCGGAGTCGAATAAATCTCCTGCTATTAAAATAAAATCAACTCCTTCTTTTATGCATATTGAAATTGCCTTTTGAAATGACTGGAAATTGATTTCCTGCAATTCTTCTTGACGCCAGCCCCCAAGATGACAATCTGCGAGATGCGCGAATTTCATAAAAAAAAATATCTGAATTTATTTATATTGATTTGTATACTTTTGTGATTATTTGCTCTTATTTTCTGCCTTTTTCAATGTGTCTATTATTGCATTATAAAATTTTGTCTGAATTTTTTTAGCGTCTTTATTGAAGAGTATTCCCGGCATTGTATTTATTTCGACAAGGTATGCCTTTTTGTTCTTGAAAAAAACATCTACAGTATACAGCCTTGGTTTGAATTTTTTTAATTTTTTATCAACTTTCTTGAAAATTTTCAGGGCTTTCTTAGGAATTTGAGAATTTTTAATGTCTATCATCCTTCCACCCTGATGAACATTACTAAGCAATGAACCTCCTTCCGGAATCCTAAGATAACTGTAGATTATTTTTCCATTTATTATGACCATTCTGAGATCGTGTATTGAATCTATTAACTCTGGGATTCCTTTTGAAGTATCAATAAATTCCTGCATTATATAGTTTTTAATTGATAATTCTTTTTTGGCTGGCTTATTTTTTTCTAAAATTAAAATTCCTTCACCTCCGCTTCCTATAATTGGCTTTAACACCATTTTATTTGTTTTTATTTTTGAGATATATTTTTTTAAGTCAAATTTATTTTTTATTAAGAAAGTTTTAGGGCTTATTTTTTTGAATATTCTTGCTACCCGCCATTTGTTATTGACTGCATAACTCATTTTTACAGAATTCATCATCCCTACTTCTTTTTCAATTTTGAGTTTAAGTTTTTTTAATTCGGGTTTTGGAGAAATTTTATCTTCACAAAAATCTGCCTTTATATTCTTAACTTTTATCCACTTTTTCTTCTTAATATCATATGTCCAAGCTTTTGAAAAAATTTTATTCCCCGCATACCATCTTATATAAGCTCTAAAAAATTTTATTCCTTTTTTTTCTGCTAAAGTATAAAGATATTCATAACAATGGCCGTAAGGATTGTTTTTTTTATAAGGTTTTTTCTGATTCCAATCATCTTCGTCATAAAGAATTACTACTTTTTTCATATTGATGATTTATATTGTTGCTTTATATAATTTATTAAGATTTAAAAAGGATTGAGAAAATTATTGATTTTTAAATATTTCGTAATGTTTTAAAAGTTATTCAAAGTCGGTTAAATATGAATAATAACGATTCCCATCAGGTTATTAATGGGAAGATTATTTTGAGGAGCGTCGAACCTGTAAAGATAAGAGGTGAAGAATTCTTAGCGAGAGTTGATACTGGAGCAAAAAAGGGTTCAATATGCAAAAAACTTGCAGAAAAATTAGGGATTGGCCCTGTTATTGAATCTGTAAAGGTAATCTCTTCTCATGGAAAAAGCAGGAGGCCTGTTGTTGAAGAAGAAATTGAGATTGCTGGTAAGAAAATAAAAGGAAAATTTAATCTTATTAGTCGCGACCATATGAAGTATCCAATATTAATTGGAAGGACCATATTAAACGGGCATTTTTTAGTTGACCCAAGGGAGAAAAAATGAAGATTGGAATAATTAGTTTGGGCGGAAAGAGCAGTAAAGCATTGGCTGAAGCCTGCAAGGAATTTTTTGATAGTGTTGATGAATTAGATTTGAAGCAGTTTAAGGTTCATCTGACTGATGATGGAATTGGAATTAATTATAATGGAAAAGATTTCGATGAATATGATTGTTTGTATATTCGCGGCAGTTACAAATATGCTTTATTGCAGAGGGCGATTGCAAAAGCATTATTTAAGAAGGTCTATATGCCGATTGAACCGAAATCATTTAGTCTTGCTCATGATAAATTTTTGACGTTGCTGGAATTACAGCATGCGGGGGTGGCTATTCCAAAGACGTATTATGCTTCAAATACAGATTTGGCTAAAAAAATTCTTGAAGAAGTTAATTATCCTATTATTATGAAGGTTCAGGAGGGCACTCATGGAAAGGGGGTTATGATTGCAGATAGTTTAAAATCTGCAAGAACTATTTTGGATATTCTTGAAGAGTTTAAAAAACCTTATCTGATTCAGGAATTTGTAAAGACAAAAGAGACATCGGATATTCGAGCGATTGTTGCTGGAAATAAGGTTATTGCGGCTTATAAGAGGGTTGCTAAGGAAGGAGAAATAAGAACGAATATTCATTCTGGAGGAAAGAGAAAGCCGTATCAATTAAACAAAAGTGAGGAAAAACTTGCTGTTAAATCTGCCAAGGCAATTGGAGCAGAACTTTGCGGGATTGATATTTTTCATTCAGACAGGCCATCTGTCATTGAAGTTAATTTAAGTCCAAGTGTTTATAGAATTGGAAATGTTGCAAAAACAAATGTATTGAGAGAAATTGCAAAGTATCTTTATCTTAGTACAGTTAAATTCAAGGAAAAGAAACAAGAGAAAATTAAAAAGAAAATCAGCAAGATTAAGAAAAGTGAAGAAGAATCTAAATTAAATGCTCATGAATCTTATAAAGAAAATGAGGAAAAAATTGAAAAGAAAAAATCTAATAAGAAAATTTCAAAATCAAAATCTGTTCAAAAAAAAGCTTCTTCTTTGCAACAATACTTGGATTAAATTTTTTTATTTTTTTTATTGGTGTTTGTGATGAAATAAGGAGGAAAATTTTTCCATTTGGGTTAAGATGTTTTTTTGCTTGTTTTAAAAATTTCAGAGAAACCTCATCTCCCTCTTTTCCTCCAGAAGTATCTGGAAGTTTGTCATATTTTGATTCTGGAAGATAAGGGGCATTAAATGTTATTAAGTCAAATTTTTTTGATTTTGGGATTTTGGAAAAGAGATTAGAAGTTATTGCCTTGATTCCAAGGGCTTTTACATGTTTTACTGAGTGGGAATTAATATCGGTTGCGAGGATATCTCTTATTCCAGCTTTTTTTGCTGTTTCTGCTAAAATGCCGGAACCAGAACCCATATCCAAATAAGAAATATTTTTATCTTTTAGATTTGAGAAATATTTTTTTAAAAATTCTGCGAAGAAATAAGAATCATCGGATGGTGGGTACATTTTAAAAAATTCTATCCCAAAATAATCCAAGCAGGGCAGACCCTATGAGGATTATTACAGAGAGAATTATTAATATTATAATTAATTTTGATTTTTTAGGTTTAACTTTTGAGGGTGGGGTTTTTGGCTGTTCAATTTTTTTTGGCTGAGGAGATGGTGGGGGTTGAGGGGGGGTTGTTTTTGATTTTAATTCAGAAGGATGCATTTTTCTTAAGGAAGGTTTAGGTTGGGGCTGGGTGGATGGTTGGGAGAGATTTTGTGCTGCTTGTTCAACTTTTTCAGGGGGATATCCTGCATTGATAAAGCTTTGTTTTATTTTTTCAAGATTGTGGCCATGCTCAAGTGCATTTTTTATTGCTCCACGAAGCTCTTCTATATTATCATTTTCCATCATAATCTTAAGACACCCCCATTTCTCATAAGATGGCATTGTTTTCCTCTTCGATATCCTAACTCCTTTGCGAGCTCAACCATTGGGAGGGTTTTGTCAGGACCTCCATGAGCTGGTATGATGTGCTGCGGCTGGAGAAGATTAATTATATCTCTCAAATCTTCCCTGCCCCCATGACCTGAAACATGAACATCCCTAAAAATCCGAACTTTCTTTTTTTTCAAATTATTTTCCATTTTTAAAAATGTTTCTTTATTTACTGATGTTGGAATCACGCTTGATGAAAAAATTATGTTGTCATCTTGGTTTAATTTTAATGGAAGCTGGTTTCTTGATATTCTCTCTAAAATTGAGCCAGGTTCTCCCTGATGGCCTGTGCAGACAAGAAGGTATTTTCGCGGGTTTTTATCAACTTGTTTTAATGTTTTTTCTACATGACGACGGTATTTTGCAATTTTTATATTTCTAAGAAATGGGGCTAAATTGCAGTTTTGGGCGGCTATTGAATATTTTGACAAAGACCTTCCTAAGAAAACAATCTCCCTATTTAGTTTTCTCCCGAATTCAACTATTGATTTTAATCTTGCTATGTGAGAAGAGAAAGTTGTTACAATAATTCCAGCATTTCTATTTTGAATTGTCAGGAGGACTTCTTCTAATAATGTTCTTGCTATCTTTTCTGAAGGTGTTTTTCGGTCTGAGCCTGCATATAGAGAATCTACTATGAATGCATAAATTCCTTGTTTTGCAAGTTGTCTTAATCGCTTGTAGTTCGGCATTGAACCGAGAACAGGATTGTCATCAAGTTTGAAATCATTTGCATATAAAACAACCCCTTTTGGTGTATGAACTGCGATAAAGGAAGTTTGCGGGGTTGAATGAGTTATGTTTATGAATTCTACTTTATAGGATTTATTTTTTCCTTTTATCTTGAAGGAAGTATTCGGCTGAATTGTTTTAACTTTATTTCTTAAATAAATGTCATTATCCATTAAAAGAGAATTTAGCACTTCTGTTGTGAATGGTGTTCCGTAAATTGGTGCGTTGTATCGGTCTGACAAAAATGGGATTGCACCGATATGGTCAAGGTGTGCATGCCCGACAAATTGAGCCCGAACCTTGTGGCGGATTTTATTTATCACATTATCATTTGGAATCGCCCTTATTGATTTTAATTTTTTTTCAGAATAAAAAAATTCATCTTTTTCCTTTTCCTGCATTTCAACTATTGGGGGAAGGAAAAAACCCTCATCAAATATAAAAGCATCTTCATCTAATTCCAGAGCGAGCATGTTTTTGCCTACTTCAGAGAATCCGCCTATTGTGTGAATCTTCATTTTATTATATCCTCTTTTTTATTCTTAAATTTATCTAATTTTTATATTTTATCTATTAGAGATTAAGGAGGATGAATATTCCTAATGAATTAAGAACAAAGCCGATAATTGCCAAAGTATAGACT
The DNA here is from genome assembly GCA_017609535.1 of Candidatus Pacearchaeota archaeon. Taxonomy (GTDB): domain Archaea; phylum Nanobdellota; class Nanobdellia; order Pacearchaeales; family GW2011-AR1; genus JAFCDU01. The sequence continues at coordinate 5,157 of JAFCDU010000027.1, forward strand.
TTTATTTTTGTAATGCCTGCGAGAATTGTTACGCCTGCTTCATCTGGGAGGGGTGAGGCGATGAGAATTCCTGCAAAAACATACATTAAATAAACTGACATTTTGCCGAGTGTTTGATTAAAGAAAAAATTTATTTTATTGAAGGTCTTTGTCTTTCTTATTCGGTCAAATTCATCCTGGAAAGAAAATCTTATGAATTTTAATATCAAGACATCAGAAGTCATCGCCCCAAGCCCTCCAATAATTGTCGCAATCCAGATATTTTCAGGTGTTAATGCTATAAAAAATCCTACTGAAAAAGGGGCGGTAAATCCAAAAGAAATCAGCATCCCTGCTAAATAAACCCCGAGATATTTCAGCGTCCCGAGACTTGAAAGAAATTGTGCAACTGCCGGCTGTCTAAAAATATAATAGGCAAGGATTATTGCGACAATTAACAACGCTATTTTTGGATACTTGAATTTGAATAAGCGCTTCATATTTTTTGAAAGACAAAAGGGTTTTTATATTATTCTTTGCTGTTTATTTTATGAAAAAACTAAAATTGAAACCTGCTCATAGAGATAAAAGAAGGTATTTGCTGATTGATGAAAAGGATAACAAGAAAATTGAGGGTGCTTTGTT
>JAFCDU010000028.1 GCA_017609535.1 Candidatus Pacearchaeota archaeon
CATTTCAGTTATTTTATTTTTTATTTTTAGGATTAATTTTAGAAAAATTGATTCTTCAGCAAACAGACCTGTTATCATAAGTCAAGCAGCTGCTATTTTGGTAGCTGTTTTTTGTATATCTAAGGTGTAAACCTCTTTTCTCATATAAGATGTCTGTCTTGATGCTTATTATATTTCATTAGGTTGATGATACAAGGTTCTAACGGTGTCCATCTGGCGGAGCCAATAAAAAATCGCCGAGAAAGTGATTTTTTTGTAGAAAATTTTGCCAAAAAACTTGTCGTTAAAGAACGACAAGTGGACGACAAGTCTTGAAAAAAGTTGACATTCAGGAGTGTCAAGTAAATATCAACTTTGAAATAACTCGTCATTTGGGGATGACGAGTAAATGACGACTTCTCAAAAAGTTTGCATTACGGAATGCAAGGTGGACGCAAACTTTTCCCGTAAAAAATCCTCTGAAAATTAGAGGATTTTAATCTTTTTCAACCCATTTTTGAACAACAAACAGAGGCGAGGTCGCGAGCGAAAGAGCGAGCGACCGAGCCAATCTGCGACCGACCAAGGGATAAGAAAAGTAAGAGAAATTGTGATGTGTGTTTGTCCGTGTAGGTAGGGTATAGTCGGGGGTCCCCAGCTTTCAGTTTTTCAGGTCTCTTTTCTTGCTCTGATGAATCAGGTTTGGTAAAATTAGAGAGAAAGTTTGAACTCGTTTAGTTTTAGAGCAGGCTTGTGTTCGGTTCAAGAGACCGAGCCGCATCAGAAACTGCCCATAGGGGCAGTTTTGTGTTAAGATAAAATATTATGAATATAGAATACGAAGCAACATTTTTAGATATAAATAAAAAAGAAATAAGAAAGAGATTGAAAGATTTAGGAGCTAAATTAGTTAAGCCTGAATTTTTGCAGAAAAGGTTTAATTTTATTCCGCCTAAGATTTTAACTAAATACAGCTGGATAAGAGTTAGAGATGAAGGTGATAAAATAACCATGAGTTATAAAGCTATTGAAGGAGATAAAATAGAAAATCAAAAAGAAATAGAAAAATACAGCTGGATAAGAGTTAGAGATGAAGGTGATAAAATAACCATGAGTTATAAAGCTATTGAAGGAGATAAAATAGAAAATCAAAAAGAAATAGAATTAATAGTTAGCGATTTTGATAAAGCGATAGATTTTTTAGAAACAATTGGTTGTAAGAAAAAGGCCTATCAAGAAAATAAAAGAGAGTTGTGGAATTTAGACAATGTAGAAATATGTATAGATGAATGGCCCTTTTTAGAACCTTTTGTAGAAGTAGAAGGCAAATCAGAAAAAGAAGTAAAAGCAGTTTCTGAAAAATTAGGTTTTGATTATTCTAATGCTTGGTTCTGCGCAGTAGGTCTAATATATAGCAAGAAATATAATATACCACCAGAAGTTATAGATAATGAAATTAAAGAAATAACTTTTGATATAGAAAATCCATTTTTAAAGATTAAAAAACAATGAAAGTATATTTTGTTAGACACGGAGAAAGTGAATATAATGCAAAAAGTTTATTTCAAGACGGCAAGGTTTTGCTTTCTGAAAAAGGAAAGCAGCAAGCTCAGGTTTTAGCTGAAAGGTTTTTAAATATTCCTATAGATATTATAATATCCAGCCCATATCCGAGAGCTAAGAAAACAGCGGAAATTATAAATAAGAAAATTAAGAAGAAAATTATATTTTCTGAATTAATCGGTGAAAGAAAAATGCCAAAAGAAACTATAGGAAAATATGCCTATTCTGATGAGTTAATAAAAATTAAAGATTTAATGAGAAAAAACGCTAAAAATCCTTCTTGGCATTATTCTAATGAAGAGAATTATTCAGAATTTAAAAAGAGAATTGATAAGTTTTTTAAATATTTAAACAGCTTAAAAGAAGAAAATGTGTTAGTCGTAGGCCATGGAGGCCCCATTAGAATGACAATATTAAATATTATGTTTTCAGGAAAAGATATTGATCCTGAGATTTATTACAAATTTAATGAATTATTTAGAATAACTAATACTGGAATAACTATGTGCGAAAGACATAAGGATGGCCGTTGGGATTTATGGACATTCAATGATATTAATCATTTAGGAGAGAATATAAAAAATAAACAATAATCAAATAGGCTTTTAGAGAATAACCTCAAAATATAATAAGAAAAAAGACTGACTCCATAACTTGATTTCTAACAAATACGAGTATATTATTAAAGTGGCGTTGAGGATACTCTCAATTTTAACAATTTAATAATTGAAAGGAATGATTATGAGTAAGGTATTGTTTGGTGTGATTATTTTGGTTGTCTGTGTGCTTTTTGTTGTTTCTTTTATAGTTAACGCTTCAGACGAGCCCAATGTAGTAAAAGCTCTTCAAGAAAAAGGATATACTGACATAAAAGTTATTAATAAAAAAACAAAAAACAGCCGTGATCAAGATATGGGGGTTAGCAGTAGCATAACAGTAGTTACAGCGAAAGCGAAAAACCTTGAAGGCGAATATGTAGAAATTGAATTCAGCTATTGTTATCCTGTGAATGCGGAGCCGGTAATCGAGGTGAAATAAACCATTAAAAACATAGCCCATTTTTGCATTATCAGAGAATGGGCTTTTTTATAAATAAAAGTTGATTTTTTGTCAATAGTTTGACAAAATAAGTAGAAAGATGTAAGTTGACATATTAACAGAAAAAATAGTTTCTTGTTAGAAACAGCACCTTAACAACAGAAGGAGGTAACAAGCTATGCAACGATCTGCTGACGAGATCAAAGCACGGTGCGCCTGCATCCTCGGTAACAAGAGTATTGTTACTCTTGTGGAAGCAAGCAGTAGCCTATCGGCTGCCTACGAGATGGTCTTTGCGAAAACTAAGGATATCTCAAGGGCAAAAGCTGGCAGGTGGCTTGCGGTATTGCGTCGAGACTATCTGACGGAGTATCGCAAACTCATTCTAACCAAACCCAGCCACGTCGGTAACGACACGGCACAGACAGAAAAGGAGAAAAGATCATGCAACATAAAAAGAGAATCTTAACAGGTGATAGGCCAACCGGTCAACTACATCTTGGGCACTATGTCGGAACATTGAAAAATCGTGTTCGTCTTCAAGACGATTACGATTGTTTCTTCATTATTGCCGATCTTCAGATGCTCACCGATCACCTCGAAGAATATGCTTCTATTGAAGGTAATGTTTTCGAGGTGATGTGTGACTACCTTGGTGTAGGCCTCAGACCGGAAAACACCTTCTTTGTTCAGTCGCAAGTGCCTGAACTCGCAGAGTTAACTATGTACTTTTCTTTTCTGGTTACGCTCGCACGCCTTCAGCGCAATCCGACCGTCAAAGATGAGGCAAAAACCTATGGAGTCACGAGTATGAGTTACGGGTTCCTGGGCTATCCGGTTTCTCAAGCAGCTGATATTCTAGCCTTTAAGGCTGACTTAATTCCAATCGGCCAAGATCAGTTACCACACGTTGAGCAGACCCGGGAAATCGTGCGTTCGTTCAACAGAATATTTGACAAGGAGGTATTTGTGCTTCCTCAGCCATTAGTCGGAGAAGTGCCAATTCTTGTTGGTACTGATGGGGATAATAAGATGAGTAAAAGCCTCGACAACTTCATCGCTTTTGCTCATTCTCCCCAAGAAACCGAACGTCGCATTCTCAACATGGTCACTGATCACAAACGGGCGTACCGCAAGGATCCTGGTCATCCCGATGAATGCTTTACGTTCAGGTACTGGTCGATTTTCTCTCCTAGTGACACGCCACTTGTGTGCAGGGAGTGTGAGTCGGCAACGCGAGGGTGCAAAGAGTGCAAGACACAACTTGCCATAAAGCTGAATGATTATCTCGTTGAGATTCGAGAGCGAAGGCAGCAGTATGCCTCACAACCGGATCTTGTGTGGGATATTCTCGCTACCGGTACTAGACGAGCTCGAGTGGTTGCGGCTGAAACACTGGCAGAAGTTCGGGAAGCGATGAAAATCTCCTTTCCGCAACTTTTAATGAAAGGAGGAAAATGATGCAAATCATTGACTTCCAAAAATTGGATTGCCAACGTCTAGACATGAATATGGGCGAAATGGGAATGGTAGATTTTGGTAATTTGCCATTCTTAACCCTTGTAGAGCAGCTACGATTAGGTTCAGACCGGCCGACAGAGGAAAGTTTTCCTATCCAGCAATGCTTAGGAAAAATCAATCTGTCGGAGAGTATTCAGTGGCTTCGCGAGGATAAGAAAGTTGCTGATGTAATCGGCCCAACAAAAATCTCCAAGGACGCATCCATCTGTTTCTCGACTTTCCTCGGGACAAAACCAAAGGCGTACCTTAGGCAATACATTGAGGTGGCAAAAATCCTTTGCAAGTCCTCGAGTGGATTAGGGTTTGTTGTCTGGCTTGAGGATGTTCTAACAACTCTGAAAAACGGCTGGAGCGTCTCAACAACAAGAGATTCTGTTGAGGCATATAAGACTTTTTTTAATAGGGAGTTTCCTGGGTGTCAGATAATGCTTAGCAGTGAGATCGCTCCGGTGGGCATTCCTCAAAGTTTTGCTGAAAAATTTTCAGCAATAACGACAAAGGAATTTCTTTCCGCATTACCATTTCACTTGAGAAATCCAATGTTTGTAAAAACATTGGATATTGTCCACTTTGCTTGGAACTGCTACCTTCTGTATCGGCTGAGAGGTGCTCATTTGGGAGGGATTAACAACAAAAGACACTTCCAGCTCTTTCGTAAAGTAGTCGGTCAATACATTACGGCAATTTTGTTCCCGTTAGGATCCGAAAATTTTGCCAACTAACAATAGCCCCTTGAGATTAAAATCTTCGAGGGGCCTTTTCTTTTTAGAAGTTGAAATCTAATTTAAATCTTTTTGAATGTAATTATATCCCCAATTTCTACATTTAACTTTTTTGCCCCATTTTCTCGCACTTTGCCTAATTCCAGTAAGCCAAGAGAGCTTCCGGAATAGATTATCCATTCTCCAGTTTCTCGGCTCATCATTCTTTTGGCATAAACTGCCATTAATATTTTTCCACTGACATTAACTTTTAATTTATCCCCTTCATTTAATCCTGTTAATTCCCCAGTAAATTTCATTAGTCCGAAATTATCAATATGGAAAATTGTGCCGCATGGAATATCGTTTTTAACGACTTTTTTGATATCAAATGGATGTCCCATATTTTTCAAAGGTTTTCCCATCGCTATCTGTGCTACCGCAGGAGCGTGAACATATTTCCCGCCAAATGGAAAAAATCCGGGATCGTTTAATTCGTATAATTCCTCTACGCCAAAATCTCTAAAAAGCCAGGTAAAAACACCGGTATTTGCTCCCATGAAATAAATATCTTTTTTCTTTGTTTTTCCAATTAAACGAGCAGGTCTTTCTTTAGAGGGGTTTAAGATTACAGAAAAAACAGTGCCCTTGGGGTAAGTCTCGGCCATTAAACGCAAAACAAAATTACCATTAATAATTGAAAATGGTGCAACTGGCGCAACCGGTTCAATTATTATTTTATCACTCTTAATGTTATTTAAAATCACTCCCCTTAGTTCGTTATATGCGAGATCAACACAATCAGTTATAAAAACTATTCGCTTTTTCATAAATAATTAAATTAATTTATTAATTTGATTTATATCAAAAAGTTTTTCTAAATCATGCCCAATACCATCCATTAAAATAATTTCAGTCCCGGGATTTTTTTCTTTTTGAAAAAATAATGAACTTCTATAATTAATCTTTTCATCGGATTTCCCATGAAATATAGCAATCTTTGGATAATTTTTATCTATTTTGATAAAAGATTTTGGTTCTCTACCGGAAAAATACTTATTCCAGCTTTTCTCCTCTATCCCTCTAAATGCAAATTTATAGCCTCGCCTAAGAAATTCTAAATAAAATAAACTAAAACCATAAAAATTATCTATGGCCTTTTCGTCTTTTAAATATTCCGAAACTTCTTCTTTATACAAAAAGAGCAATGGAGCAAATAAGATGACACTTTTTACGTCATTTTTTGATATTTTAGTGGAGGCAACTACATTACCTGAAAAACTGTAACCCATTATATGCAAATTATTATATTCCCAGGCTATTTCTTTGTTATCAAAAGTTTTTATTCCTCTCTTGTTTTTTATAAATTCAATTGCCAATTCTACTGTTTTTCTGCAATTTTTATAAGTGAAATTATCACCGCTTAACCAGCTTCCAAGATAATAAACGCTAAAAAAAGCTGTATCTTTGTTAACTTTATTAACAAAAAAATTCTCATCAATCATTTGAGGCAATCCGGGAAAATAGACAAAAATGTTTTTGCTATTTATTACTCCACCCTTAACGTTATCTTTAGAATAATAAAAATGAAGGGCTATATTTTTATAAATAAAAAGTTGTAGTTCCATATTTTTAATTAACTAATATTTTTCCTTTTACTGCATCGACAATAATTTTTTTGTTTTCATATATTTCCATCTTTTTATTATTTATCGTCGGCTCGGTGAGACAGGGGATATTGAATTCTCTTGCTATTACGGCAAAATGGGAAAGAATCCCACCACGAACTATCAAGGCTTTAATAAGCGGAATTTTTAAAATCAAAGAGATGTCGGTCTTGCAATTTATAAATACAACATCACCCTTTTTTATTTTATCATAAT
>JAFCDU010000029.1 GCA_017609535.1 Candidatus Pacearchaeota archaeon
TAAACACTAAAAATTCCTCAAGCTCAAAAAAAACCGTCATTCTTATATTTCTGTTATTTAATATTCTCAGAAGTCTATCAGTCGGTTCAATAACCAATTTTTTCACATCGCCTGAGCCATCTCCAAAGATTTCATAATCCAAAGTTAAAATTATGGTGGGTGCTTCCATTTATTCATCCATTTACAACTTTTTTGTAGATATTTTCAATCCTTTTTGCAACAATAGAAGCAAGAAATTGTTTTTGTGCCAAGTAGTAATTGTTTTTGGCTATTTTGCACATTGCTTCTCTATCAGTTATTATATTTTTTAAGAGGTTTGATAAATAATCTTTATCAAGTGAATCAGCATAAAACCCATTCTCGCCTTCTATGAAGATATCTGGAATCCCTCCAACCGGTCTTGTTATTATGGTCATTCCGAATGCCATCGCCTCAATAATAGCATTTGGTAGTCCTTCACAATAATAAGTTGGAAGACAAAATAAATGTGAGCTTCGCAAGATTTTTCTTTTTTCTTCTCCCATAACATTACCAACAACTTTTATCCTACTATCTCCTACTTTCTTGATATGTTCTCGCATTAGTTCATAATCAGGTCCATCACCTGCGATTGTAATCGCTAATTCCCTATCATTCAACTTAAGTGCAGAGAAAGCATCAACAGTTTCTATTATTCCTTTGGCAACTTCTATCCTTGAAAGGTAAAGTAACTGCAATTTGGCACAACCGTTAATTTCATTCAATTTATTATCCAGAGAAAAATCCTCCAGCAATCTGTCATCGACGGTAGTTGTTTCAACGAAAATCTCCTTATTAAATCCCCAACCCTGCAGTTTTTTCTTGAACGATAAACCTAATACTATAAAAGCATCCGCTTTATTAAAAACACTTCTAAAAATTCGTAATAAAATGACATTGTTATCAATCCATCTCTCTAATTCTTGTGACCAACCCCGCCAGAAAACTATAATTTTTTTCGAATACAACTTGGCGATCAAAAAAAAAATGCTGTCTCTTATAACCCCAGCGAACAGAAACGAAGTATTAAAGTGCACCAAAACATAATCGTTTTTAAATAAGGTCAAAAAAAATCTGACATAATCACTTAATATTGAAAAAACATAATATATATTTGACTTTTTTCCAGGTCGTCTTCCTGTCATAAAACGTTCTAATTTAAAAGAATCGCTACTAAAGTGCTTAAATAGTGATTTAAGATAATATCCAACTCCCCCCGAAGGAGTAACGCCGTCATTAAGCCCATGATACAAATAGATAAGAAGTATTTTCGTTTTTCCCTTAATATTCTCTTCTTGTTTTTTCACTTCAGATTTCCTAACCAATATTGTTTTCAAATTTGACTATTTAACAATAAATTCTCTTATATACAAAGAGTCTTCTTCTGAGGATTAAATCTATAGCACACTGCCTAACATTAATAATGTCCAAATAGCATTGCTTGCATAACTTTTTCCAGTCTGATGGGAATGTAGGATTTTTTGTGCTGCTTTTTTTGAGATTAATTCAGAATGAGCAATATTATTTAAAGCTCTCTGTTTAAGCTTAGAATATTCTCCGCCCTTAAGCCATTCTTCTATAGGTAAAGCAAATCCTTTTTTCCTGGCAGAAAGTAATTTCTTTGGTAGCAGCTTTCCTAGTGTTTTTCGCAAAATGTATTTGCGTTTATACCCCTTTAATTTAATTTTCATACTCACTGCAGAAAGTAATTCAATAATCCGATAATCCAAGAAGGGAATACGAGTTTCTAGGCTGTTAGCCATTGAAGCGCGATCTACTTTACAAAGCATATTGTCAGGCAGTGAGACTTTTAATAACCAGTAGTTCAATTTTGTGAAATTCGATTGAGTTGCTACGGGCTTTATTGCATCTTCAATAAATTCCCTTGTTGGACGAATCCTTTTTTGATTTGTAATAAGCTTTTTTCTTTCAAAGTGAGTAAATCCAAATCCTTTAGCTTCTAAACGATCAATAAAGTCAAGATTTGCACTTTTAACAACTCTTTCAGCACGCAGTATTTTTCTTCTAAAATTCCCCCTGCCTGCAAATTTTAAAAGGTCTAAACTTACTGGAATAACTTGTCTGCGTAGCAAATAGGGAAGATGAGAAAATTGTTTGCTGAACTTTTCTCCCTGATGTATTGTATAACCACTCAACACTTCATCTCCACCGTCGCCTGTCAATGTCATTTTAACATTCTCTCTTGCAACTTTACTGATAATATAAGTCGGAAGAGCAGATGAATCCCCGAATGGCTCATCATAATGCCAGGAAAGTTTCTTTATTAAACTGTCGCTATTTTCTGGCGAAACAAGTCGCTCTAAATGATTGGTATGAAATTTTACTGCAACTAATCTTGCTAAATCTCGTTCATCATACTCTTTATCATTAAATCCAATTGTAAAAGTTGTGATAGGTTCTTTGGAATACTTCGTCATAGCTGCTACAACAGAGCTAGAATCCAATCCTCCGCTCAAAAACGCACCAAACGCAACATCGCTGCGCATACGAATTCTTACTGCATCATAAAAAAGATCCTCAAACTCTTGCAGGATATTATCTTCATCCGTTCTCATATCCGATTCTAAAGGAAACTGCACGTCCCAATATTGAAGTGTTTGAATTTGTCCATTTTCTAAAATAAGGGAATGGCCTGGCTTCAATTTGTGAATATTGTTGAAAAAGGTATAAGGAGCGGGAATAAATGAAAAACAGAGATAAAAATCCAAGACATCCCAATTAATCACTCGAGGAACATTGTATGCAAATAATGACTTAATCTCCGATCCAAAAACAAAAGTGCCTTTATGTATACAATAAAAAAAAGGTTTTTCCCCAATGCGGTCTCTCGAACAAAACAAGCGTCTTCTTGATTTATCCCACAGTGCAAACGCCCACACACCATTGAATTTTTCAACACAGTCTGTATCCCATTCTTTATAGGCTGCGAGAATCACTTCAGTATCTGAGTCTGTAGAAAAATGGTAACCTTTTTTTCTTAGTTCCACTCGTAATTCAATGTAATTATATATTTCTCCATTATAAGTTATAATTAGTGAATCATCAGAATATTGCATGGGTTGCTGCCCGGTTTGTAAATCAATTATTGACAACCTACGATGTCCTAACGCCAGATTGTGATCTATAAATCTTCCTTCATCATCAGGCCCGCGATGAGAAATTACATCTGTCATTTTCTTTAAGATTTCTTTGGAAGCAGGGCGGTCTTTATCGAAATGAAGATAGCCGGCAATGCCACACATTATTATTTACCTGTGTTGGAGATTAAAATAATTTCTAAAAAGCTTCTTTTATCGCAATTCTTGGATTTGTTTTTCAATCCAGATGTATGTCTTTTGCAAGCCAGTTTCTAGTGATTGTTTTGGCTTCCAGCCAAGTTTCTCAAAAATTAACTTATTATCAGAATTCCTGCCGCGAACTCCCATCGGTCCTGGAATATGACGTTTATTCAATTTTTTATTAGCTATTTTCATAACCATATCCGCTAGTCGATTAATAGAAACCATTTCAACTGAACCAATATTTACAGGGCCAGTCCAATCGGAACGCATCAAGCGCAGTGTTCCTTCAAGACATTCATCAATGAACAAAAAGGATCTAGTTTGCTTCCCATCTCCCCAAATTTCGATCTCTCCACCATCACATGCTTCCGCAACCTTCCTACAAATTGCAGCAGGTGCTTTTTCCCTTCCACCCCGCCAGCAACCTTCCGGCCCGAATATATTATGATACCGAGCGATTCTTACATCCATTCCATAATTTCTGTGAAATGCCAGATAAAGGCGTTCGCTAAATAACTTTTCCCATCCATAATCACTATCAGGGTTTGCAGGATAAGCACTGTCTTCAGCACAATTAGGGTTATCAGGATCAAGCTGATTGTATTCTGGGTATATGCAGGCCGATGATGAATAGAAAATTCTTTTAATATTCCTCTTATAACATGTATCCAGAATATTCAGATTTATCTGAGCCGAATTATGCATAATATCAGCATCATTCTCCCCTGTAAAAACAAATCCTGCTCCCCCCATGTCTGCAGCAAATTGATATACCTCATCAAAGTATTGATCAACAGCTCGGTAGCATACAGATTTATTCCTCAGGTCCCCGATAATAAAATCATCAGCTTCTGTCGGAGAAAATTCAGGGTATTTCAAGTCAACCCCACGAACCCAGAAACCTTCATGCTTTAACTTTTTGACAAGGTGACTGCCAATAAAACCTCCTGCACCACAAACCAATGCTCTTTTCATAGAATCTCCTCTTATAATTAAGTTTAAATTCTAGGCTTTCTGTTCACATATGAAACTCCCCTTTGTTTATGTAACTCAAGGAAGTTAGCCATATTATAAAATCTCCGACATTCTCATTAGACAAAAACTAATCCATTGCGATATTTTTGTTCATAATAAAACTATTTCGCCATGTATTAGCTTTTTGGTATTGTGTTGCAATCCAATTTGGATTTTCGTCTAACCATTCTCTAAAAGCTCTCTGCTCTCCTAGATTTGGATTCCCTTTAAAACTAAACCAATCATCAAAAATTATGACTGTCCCATCAACTAATAGTGGTTTGATAAACTCTAATACCGTTTTTGCAGACTCGTACAAATCAGAATCTATATGAACGATAGCAGCATGTTTGAGATTATATTTATTAATTGTATCTCTATTTAGAGTTTCGTTAAACCACCCAGAAATAATTCTTACCCTATTTAAGGGAACGCCAGCTGACGTAATGTATTTCTTAAAGTTGTTTTCCGAGTTAGAAAATTTCCCTTCGACAAAATCCTTTGATAACAAGTCTATACCAGTCGGTTTTGGCAAACCTCGAAATGAATCAAATGCAAAGAACCTCATTTTTTTCCATAGTTTTCTCCTTTCAATACAATCTTGCGTAGTATTCCACTCAGAAGGTGAAAATGAAAATCTGTATGCATTTTGAATGGAGAAAAAAGCTGACACAAAACTTTTGCCATAGTAAACACCAAATTCTAAATAATCACCCTCAATTTTATCCGCAGCAATAAAATCTCCTGCTTTACGAAAAAGCGGATCATCATCATCGATAATTATGAAACGTCCCATACGTATTCTCAAGAAATAGAGTAGCCGTTTTATAATTTTTTTAATACTTAAATTCATTTTTTTCTTCACCTGCCAACATTTTTATTCATAAATTCAATAATTTTTTTTGTCTGCCCAATATAATCAAAATGCGTCTTTGCTATCTTTTTCGCATTCCTTGTGACTATTAAGGATTCATCGTAATTTTCAAATATTGAAGTCATTTTTTCCGCA
>JAFCDU010000030.1 GCA_017609535.1 Candidatus Pacearchaeota archaeon
TGTCGATATCCGAGAAAAAAACTCTCTTGTCCCCTCCATTCTTTCAAAACTAAAAGCCAATTACAAATTCGAACATCTTGAAATAGCCGATTATCTAATAGGAGACATTGCAATTGAAAGAAAAGCATTCAGCGATTTTTTGTCAAGTATGTTAAATAAAAGATTGATAAAACAGCTAACTGAAATAAAAAAATACCCTCGATATTTTTTAATAATAGAAGGCGAGCAATTCGCTCCATACAAATTAAAACGCAAAATGAATGGAGCAAATTGTGAGTTAGAGCGATTCGCTCCGACACTATCAAAATCAAAAATAATGAGGAGTGAATTGGGAGTAGAAAGAGCTGGAAGAAAAAATTTTGGACTTGACAATAATTCTAAACACCAAAGGCATTTAGGGTGGGCGAGCAGTTTAGGTTCAGACAAATTAAACAAAAAATCACTGAACCTAAATGCGAGTTTAGGGGGGATTACAAGTCCAAAATTTTTAGAAAACCATAATCTTCAAAATCCCGCAAGAGGCATGATTCTCTCAATCATCACTGACTACGAAATTCCAATCCTCTTTACGCAGGATGAAGAAGACACTGCAAACTTTCTTCTATTACTGGCAAAAAAATTTGAAAAACCAAAACAAAATATCTCACTAAGACAATCCCGCTCACAATTAACAAAAGAGGAACAAAAACAATTCATTCTCGAAGGATTCCCGGGAATAGGCCCAACCCTTGCAAAACAACTCATCAAGAAATTCAAGACCCTCAACAACATCTTCCAAGCATCAGAAGAAAAACTTAAACAAATTCCAAAATTCAATGAAAACAAAATTAAAACATTCCAGCAACTTCTCACTGAATAAATCTTTCAAATCTCTTTCTTAAATAATATCCATATCTCTCCAAAACATCTTGGCATACTTTGCACAGCTCACCTGCAAAACCCTCCTTAACCCTAACCCTCCCCCTGCCATCACCATACCCTCCATCATAAACAAGCTCAAAAGGGGCGTTTTTTTCGCAAAACAAAACCCAATGAAGCGAATGATGAACCATCAGCAATGACCTCTTGTCAATTCCAAACCTCTTGCTCAATGAATAAAATAATCTCTCATAAAATCTGTCCTCATCAATCGGCTCTTCAACAATTTTAAATGATTCAGAAACATAAACTTCAACAAACTCCTCTAATGAAAAATTCAAATGCTTCATTAAAAACTTAAAACAAACACGCCCTTTAATAAAAGATTTATTCTCAAAAATATATATCCATAACAAATAATTATATAAAACCCTGCTGTCTTTCTAAACTATATTTTTCATAAATCTAATCTATATCTGCCCAAAACCTCATAATCAGGCCCTTCTGACTTTAATGTGCTTTTCACAAGCAAAAACTCCTTCACATCAAATCCAATCCTCTCAACCTTTATTTTCTTTAATTCCTCTAAAAATAGTTTTCTATTCTCAACATTCTTAACTCTTGCAATAGTCAGGTGGCTCATAAATCTCTCCTCCGGCTTAAACATGCCTTCTAAAACTCCATCAACCTCTTTCTGCAAATCAAAAATACCTTCCCCAAAAATCTTAATCCACACAATCCTAATAAAATTAGGAGAGAAAACACCAAGCTCTCCAAGCTCTGCCTTAAATTTTTGTTGCTCAATTCTCTTCAATTTATTTTTAACAATTGCAACCCCTTCTTGTGAAATCTCGCCCAAAAACTTCAAAGTCAAATGCAAATTCCTCCCCTCAACAAACTTTCCTCTCCAACCTTTCTTTTTATCTAACTCCCCCTGAACTCTCCGAATTTCATTCACAACATTATCAGGAAAATTAATCCCAACAAAACAGCGCATCTTTTCCATTTTAAGAAGACAAAACAAAACTTGAGAATTTCTTTATCTCGGAAATTTTCTTTATATCATCCAATCCCACTTCATTAATCCTCTTTTCAAAATTATAATAATCCTCAGCATTTCCCCTGATTTCCTCAAAAACTAAGTTCAATGCAACCGTGGATGAATCTTCCTTCTCAATGTTATAATTCCCAATAACCTGTTTCTTTCCTTCCTCTAACTCTCTTTCACTCAACTGTCCCATCTTCCTAAACTCGCTCAAACAAATCTTCTTAACCTCGCCAACATTGAGCTTATTAGTCCCCGCATAGACAACTAAATATCCAAAATGTCTTCCAATATCTAACTCAGTTTTAATTGCATAAACAAGTCCCAGCTTCTCCCTCACCTCTTCAAATAATCGGCTTGACATACCCCTGCCATAAATCGCATTAAAAACTTCAATAGAATAAACATCTTCATATGGAAAATGAAAACCCAAAACAAAATGAGCCTGTTGTAAATCTTTCCTTACCTCTTTAGCTTCCTTATTCACTAACTGCAACTTCGGAAATCTTCTTTTCTCACTTCTGCCCTCAATACAAAACTTTTCAGCAAATCTCACAACATCTTCAAATTTATTATTTCCAACAACACATAAAATTGCATTTTCAGAAACATAAATGTTTTTATGATGCCTTGCTAAATCCTCCCTCTTTATTTTCATAATATTTTCTTCACTGCCTGCCCCAAACATTCCAAAAGCCCCACCATATAAAAGTTGCTTAATTCTCAATAAAGAATACAAACATGGATTATCCCTATACATTCTAATCTCCTCTCGGATAACGTTTCGTTCTTTTTCAATTTCATTTTCAGGAAAAACTGGATTAAAAAAAACATCAAACAAAACATCCATAGCCAATTCTAAATAATCAGAGGGAATCTTAACAAAATAGGCAGTCTCCTCCTCCCCTGTAAATGCATTCAAAACCCCCCCAACTTTTTCAATTGAAGAAGCAATTTCTTTAGCACTCCTTCTCTCTGTCCCCTTAAAGCATAAATGCTCAATAAAATGTGCAGTTCCTTTTTCTTCTTCTTTTTCATACCCGCTCCCGTATTTAACAGCAAGCATAACACTCGTTACAGGAACATCCCTCTTCTCATGCAAAATAGTCAATCCATTCTTCAGTTTAGTTTTCCTAAATTCCATACCAATAGATTAATAATCCCCTTTTTATTCTTTACTAAACAAGATAAAATCTTCCCCAAATTCAGCAAATCTATCAATTACAAAAAAATTAGTATTAATAAAATCAAAAATCCACTTTCCAGATGCTTTCTTCAGCCCTCCTGACAAGCTTTTCAATGGAACACTAACAGCAAAAAAATCAGCATCAAGTTCCTTAATCAATTTTAAACTATAATCCCTTTCAAATCCTTCTAATGCATCAACAACCTGAAATAAAAAAACCATCCTCTTTTTTTCAGTTTCACTAACAATTTTTTTAATCTTCTCTAAATCAAAAATATCAAGCCAAATTCCAACTCCATTAAATCCCTTGGCTTCAAAAAATCTTGTCATATTTTTAACCAACTGCCCTACAGCCTCAATACCTACATATCTAACATTTCCAAAATATTTTCTTAAAAATCCATAAGAAAATCCATTCCCTCCGGCTCCAATATCAATCACGCTTCGAACCCTCTTGACATTATCAGCAAGTCTCCTATATAAGAAATCATAGTCTCTCTTCTTCGTTGATAAATGGCTTTTCAAAACATCTCTGCTTTTCAAAACTCTATTTGTCAAAAAAACACCAAAATATTTTCTTAAAATCATTCTGGCACCTTTTATATCTCCGTCGGTTTTTTCAAGGGCCCTCTTAATAATAGAATTCGGAAGTTGTGAAAATTGCCTTTTTCTTTTAACTTCCAAAATTTTATTTTCCAAATCTCCTATCTCGTTTTTCAAATTCATCAATGCACCTCCTTAAATCTTCTTTTTCAAATTCAGGCCATAACTTATCTAAATAAAACCACTCGCTATAAACAGTCTGCCATGGCAAAAATCCGCTGGACCTAATCTCTCCTCCAGTTCTAATCACAAAATCAGGCTCCTCCCTAACAACCAAATTCTTCCCTAACTTTTCTTCATTAATCTCCTCGCCATTTTCAAGAATTTTCTTCACACTATTAACAATCTCCCACCTTCCGCCATAACCAACCAAAAAATTAATCTTATAATTTGTATAATTTTTTGTTTTCTCCATAATATCTATCATTAGTTCCTGCAGTTCTTCATCAAATTTTTTTAAATCCCCTGCAAAAATAATCTTAACTTGATTCTCATGAATTCTCTTATCGTCTTTAAATTTTCTAAAAAATCTCTTAAATAGCTTCATCAGATATTCCACTTCCCTCTTATCGCGATTAAAATTCTCAGCAGAAAAACAATATAGAGTCATCTCACAAATATCCAATTCTTTTGCCCAATCCAAAAGATTTTCAACTTTTTCAGCACCAAACTCATGCCCTTTCCAGGCCTGTAATCCTTTTTTTCTTGCAAATCTTCTATTTCCATCCAAAATAATGCCGATACGATATCTTTTACTGCTCATCTTAATGAATTAATCCTCATAAAATGCCTATACTTTCCCTCGCTAACAATATCATAGTCAATATTTATATGTTTCTTAAAACCCGGCATCCATAAAACAGCTGACTCCGCCTCCCCGCCCTCAAAATCCATCCTAAACCCAAACCGCTTGCTAAGTTTTTTCAGTTCTTCAACCTCCCTTTTTCCAATCTTTTTCCCAATCCACTCCCTCCCAAGCCCCTCGCAACTAATTTTTGTCAAAACAACTTCAAAACCATCTCCCAATAACATCTCCCAAATTTCTTCAGGAGCATAATTCCATAAAGGAGCAACAAATTTCAAATCAATCTCATCGCAAATCTTCTTAATCCTCTCCCCCTGATAAGAACTT
>JAFCDU010000031.1 GCA_017609535.1 Candidatus Pacearchaeota archaeon
AAAACCCTGCATAACTTTTATTAAACCCTGGAAGAGGCCTATAAGGCGATCCTAAATAGTATGCCCTATCTGCCTCTTCTGGGGAAAAAGAGGTGATAATAATTATAATCCAAGGTCCTATTTAAACTTTTCGGTGTTGTTGTGACTGGGTAATGACATCAAGATAAATTTAAAAGTAGTAAATTCTTGGGAGTTTTATGGTTATAGCATACAGTTTATTAGAAAAAGAAGTTGCAGAGTTAGAGAGAGGTCTGGCTGTATTAAGAAGAGCAACACAAACAGAAGCAAGTCCTCAAATGAAAAAGCTAGTAATAGAGACTATTTCACGAAATCTTGCTAGTGCGGCGCGATTAACATTAGATACAATAGATAATTCAACAATATCAGCACAAACTATCTCTGATGGAACAATTTCTGGATTATATGATAGATGTGAGAAAATAAAATTAGCATTGAATAACTATACTGATTATATAAATACTTAAATAAGGATTAAAAAACTTGATGAAATCAGAAGAGATTTTTCAATATAATGGAAAAATTGTTGTTGCTTTAAGTGTTAGAGGTGAAGATACAGACAAAGCAACAGGTATTGTAGATAATAATACTTTTTATATAATTTCTTTGCGTCATCCTAATGATTATGATGGTTCCAACTATCGTGTTGATTTAGTAGCTGTACAACCCCAATATGTATCTGGAATGAGGGAACCAGAAAATGTTGGTGCTATTGAACAAGAAATTTTAAATGCATTTATGAAAAGGAAACCTGAAGTCACTATCACATTACCTATTAGAGTAAAAGAATAATCTTTATTAATATTCTTCTCATAATCAAAACATGGATGAAAAAGAGAAGTTAAATCAAGACCAAGTTTTTGATTTAATCACAAAAGATGAATTAAGCTGGCAGATAATTATATACGACCTTGTTAAAACTGAACAGCTTGACCCATGGAACATAGATATTGGGGTTCTCGCAGATAGATACCTTCAAATAATTCAGAAATTAGAAGAAGCGGACTTCTTTATTTCATCAAAAGTTCTCCTCGCCTGTTCTTTATTGCTTAGAATAAAATCCGAGCTACTTGTAAATAAACATATACAGGATTTAAATGATGCACTATATGGGAAAAAACCTCAAAAACCATATGAATTAGAAAGAATTGAAATTGAGGAAGATGAACTGCCTATTCTTGTTCCGAAAACACCAATGCCAAGATACAGGAAAGTTACATTAAATGAATTAATGTCAGCTTTAAACAAGGCAATTGAAACTGAAAATCGCAGAATTAAAAAAGAAATAAAACAAAAATATGCAGAAAAATCTGCTTTAATTGTCCTTCCAAAAAAAACAATCCCACTAAAAATAAGAATAAAGGATATTTTCGCAAGAATAAAGAGTCACATAAAAACAAAACAAAAAATGATGTACTCAGAGCTCGCACCTTCAAAAGAAGAAAAACGTGCTTGTTTTCTCCCTGTTCTCCATCTCACCAATGACAACAAACTTTGCCTCCACCAACCACAGCCTTTTGAGGACATCTGCCTGATGTTAAATGCTGATTCAGAATAATCTATTTTCAAATTCTTATAGTGAAAAAATTATTAAATAAGAGATTATTAAACAGGTATGGAAAAATTCAAATTTTTCGCTCTATGGCTCTCCCTAATCTGCATTTTAATTTTCATAATCCAGAACCTAATTCAAAATTTTACAAGTTTTTTCATATTAAATCAAAACATAACTCAAATCTGGAGATTTGTGACAGCAATTTTCCTTCATGGAAGCACAGGGCATCTCTTATACAATATCTTTGCACTTGCCTTATTTGGTTCAATCTTAGAAAAATTAATTGGAAGTAAAAAATTTTTAATTGTGTTCTTTACAGCAGGGATTCTTGCAAACATAATTGCAGTAAATTTCTATTCCTCATCTCTTGGAGCATCAGGAGCAATCTTCGGTATTCTCGGAGCTCTTATCATAATTCGTCCACTAATGATGATTTGGACGTACGGAATTCCAATGCCAATGTTCGTCGCAGGAATACTTTGGATTTTAGGAGATTTAGTTGGATTATTCTATCTCACGGATAACATTGGACATATTGCACATTTATCAGGAATAGCAATCGGATTAATTTTTGGAATTATCTGCAGAAAACCAATCCCAAAAAAACCAAGAAGAATTATTTTAGATGAACTAACAATGAGAAACTGGGAAGATAATTTTATCAAATAAAATTAACAAAAAACCAAAAACCCCCGATGAAGGGGGGCAAATTAAAAAATAAAAATTCAGTAGAAGTTTATTCTGCATCAGAACTTTCTGCAGGTGCAGACTCTTCAGCAGTTTCTTCTGTAGATTCAGAAGTTTCTTCTACTGATGCTTCTGAAGAAGCTTCCTCAGCTTCAGCAGGAGCGTTTTCCTCTGACTGAGTCTCTTCAGTCTTTTCTGTTTCTTCCATAAAAATTTTATGTAAGAAGCTTTTTTAAGAGTTTGGGTTTTAGAAAAATTAAATCTTTTATTTAATTAAATTATAGAAATGCTCTCGCCGAGATTCGAACTCGGGTCGCCACCGTTCTCCAAATTTCTAAGAAATTACCGATTGGTAGTTTCCTGGAGATTGCGATTGTCTGAGAGCAGACAGAGTTTTTTATCTCACCGATTAAAAACTCATCGCACATTGTTAATACAATGTTGAGAGGGTGGAATCCTTGGCCTCTAGACTACGAGAGCTTAGAAATTATAAATAAAAATAGTTTAAAAGAGTTATGATAATTTTGTCAATCTATCTTCAATTCTTTCAGAAATCCTTAATCTGGTATAAATTCCTGCACCAATAACACCAAGAGCAGTTGCTACATATGAAGGCCAATTTCCTAATGATATATTTGATGTATTTGCAATACTTGTATTAATTATCTCAGGCCCGATCCTGTTTATTTGGTCATTTACATAATTTGCAAAATCTAAACTTTGTGTTGCGAAATATGAAGCAACACCTCCAATAGCGCCACCTGCAAGAGTAATTGTCGTCCCAACAGCTTTTGCTAAATTCTTCTTGCCATTTTGAGGAATTTCACTTAAACCTTCTTTGGCATTTTTAATTAAGTAGATTTTAGGCCGAGTTTGTTTTTTCATTTTTAAAAATAAATCTTTTTATTTTAAGATTCTATCTTAAACTTTGAAAACCTTGTATCCCTTTCTAACTTTTTCTTTCACCTTCAATCCAATCTCATCTCCCTCTTTCGCTTCTTGGATTTTTTCATGCTGTATTTGCATGCTTTCAACTTCCTGTTCAAAATCAGTATTTTCTCCTCCCTTGATGTGAATCTTATCTCCAACTTTCAATGGAGCAGAAAGTTTAATTGCGGCAACACCAACATGGTCAAAATAGTTAGAAACTTCTCCAATAAGGGTTTCATTTGCCATATTTAATTAAGGTAAAAAGCATATTTAAGTTTTTTGATTCAAAGATTTGCGACTTATTGAAGTAAAATATTGAAGATAAGTAAGAAACTGCCAGACATCTCACTAAAAATTTCCCCCATTCAATTTTTCTTGCTTAAAAATTTTACAGAATTTGATTCGAATAATTTAAATAACTAAATTGCTTTAACAAAATATGAACTTTCAAAAAATAGAAAAAAAATGGCAGAAAAAATGGGAGAAGGAAAAAATTTTTGAAGTGAAAAAGTCAAAAAAGAAAAAATATTATGTTCTTGATATGTTCCCTTATCCCTCTGGGGCTGGGCTTCATATGGGGCATGCTTTTGTTTTTTCTCTTGGAGATATTTTTGCTCGTTTCAAAAGAATGCAGGGATTTAATGTTCTCTATCCAATTGGTTATGACTCCTTCGGATTGCCTGCTGAAAATGCTGCAATTAAGGCTGGAATGCCCCCTGAGGAATATACAAAAAATGCAATTAAGAATTTCATGAAACAGCAAAAGGCAATGGGGTGGAGTTATGATTGGAGCCGCATGATAAAAACATCAGACCCAGAGTTTTATCATTGGGACCAGTGGATTTTCCTTAAAATGCTTGAGAAAGGAATTGCATATCAGAAAATTGCCGCTGTAAATTGGTGTCCTAAATGTAAAACAGTCTTAGCCAATGAACAGGTTATAGATGGCAGATGTTGGAGGCATGAAGACACAAAAGTTGAAATAAGACACTTGAAGCAGTGGTATCTAAAAATTACAGATTATGCTGAAGAATTGATTTCTGGATTAGATAAATTGGACTGGCCTGAAACTGCGAAAAAGAGGCAGAGAAATTGGATTGGACGCAGTGAGGGGGTAGAGATTGATTTTGAAATCAACAGCAAAAAATGGCCCATCTTCACAACTCGCCCAGACACAATTTATGGAGTAACATTTATGGTCATATCTGCACAACATGAAAAATTAATGGAGTTGGTCGCAAAAGAGCAAAAGCCAGAAGTTGAGAAATTTCTAAAAAAATTAAAATCAGTTTCTGAAAAAGAACTTGCAGATATGGAAAAGGAAGGCGTATTCACCGGCAGTTACGCAATAAATCCTGTTACAAAAGAAAAGGTTCCTGTCTATGCTGGAAATTTTGTTGTCGCTGATTACGGCTCAGGTATGGTGATGGCGGTTCCTGCTCATGACCAGAGAGATTTTGAGTTTGCTAAAAAATACAATATCCCCATAAAGCAGGTAATAGAAGGTAAAATAACAAACACAAGGGCTTACACAGGTTCTGGAAAGTTAATTAATTCCAGTGAATTCAATGGGCTTGAAAATGAGAAGGCAAAGCGTCAGAGGTACTGGGGCACCCCGATTCCTGTTGTTTATTGTGAAAAATGCGGCATCCAGAAAGTTCCTGAAAAGGACTTGCCAGTGAAACTTCCTAAAAAAGTTGAATTTGGAAAAGGCAATCCCTTGGAGAGTGCTGAAGATTGGATTAATGTTAAGTGCCCCTCATGTGGCGGAAAGGCAAGGAGGGAGACAGATACAATGGACACATTTGTAAATTCATCTTGGTATTATCTTCGTTATACAGACCCTCATAATGATAAAAAAATTTTTGATTCTAAAAAAGCGAATTATTGGTGCCCTATTGACCAGTATATCGGCGGCCCTGAACATATAACTATGCATTTGATTTATATTAGATTCTATACAAAATTTTTGAGAGATTTAGGTTTGATTGATTTTGATGAACCTGCGTTGAGATATTTTACCCAGGGAATTATTCATGCTGCAGACGGAGAAAAAATGTCAAAGTCAAAAGGGAATGTCATTGAGCCGCTGAATATGATAAATAAATTTGGTGCAGACACATTAAGAATGGCGTTGGTTTCATTTGCATCTCCAGACAAGGATTCAAACTGGGATGAAAAAATTGTTTTGGGAAGCCATAAATTTTTGAAAAAAGTTTATGATTATTTTGATAATTGGAAGGAAGGTAAATCAGATGATAGAACTTTAAGCAAGCTGAATAAAACAATAAAAGAAGTTGCAGAATATGTTGAGAATTTCAAGCATAATCTTGCAGTGATTAAAATAAGGGAATTGTTTAATTCTTTTGACGAGATTGACAAGAAAACTGCTGAAAGTTTTTTAAAGATGTTGCATATCTATTGTCCATTTATTACAGAAGAATTGTGGGAGAGGATTGGGGGGAAGGGTTTTATTTCATTGGAGAAATGGCCAGATGTTGAAGAGAGCAAAATATGCGAGAAATTTGAAAAACAAGAAGAACTGCTTGAAAAATTAAAGGATGATATTGCAAATATTCGCAGGATAACTGGAAAAAAATCAGGGAAAGTGTATGTTTATGTCCTCCCGAACGAACTTGAATTATATAAAGATTTCAAGGAAGCGGAAGTTTTTGCTGTTAATGATTCTAAAAAACATGACCCAGAAGGCAAAGCAAAAAAAGCCCGCCCAGGTAGGCCGGCGATTTATTTGGAATAAAATTATTAATTCTCCTTGTTTATTATTTAAATGTATCAGTTTCCATCATATGAAAGATTATTTCAAATAGAGGAAGAAATGTTTTCTTCTTATTTTTCAATAGATAATCATGGAAGGAGGATTTATGATAGTATTAATTCTGCTGAAAAAGCTCATTCTGAATTGCAAATAAGTGAGATGAAAAGGTATGCCTTAGAACAAGGTGTTGATTTAGACAGGATTAAGGATACACAAATTCTTATAAAGATTTGCAGTGCTTGGGTAGAGAGATATGCATATATATTTTCTCAATTTTGGCAGAGCACCCATAAGAAGATTAGCAACAATAAAACCTAAAAACCTTGAAAATATAAAACTTTATGGCAGAAAAATGGGATTTAGTAGAGCAGACAAAATATCAATTTAACAAGATAAAACAGGAATTGGGCATTCAAACAACATTCGAGGAGCTCGATTCAGCATTTTCAATTCAAGATGCAGTGCTCAACACCGGATTTGTATCAGATAGATTTTCCCGCCAACTTTCAGCAATTATAGTGGACAAACTAATGAGTTGGAATAATTACTTGCATTCATTGCTAATGCCAAACCCACAATCAATGATAAATATGCATGAAAGCAAAGCATTCAATAAAGAAGAAAGAAAAAACATCATAAATTTAATAACAAAATCAATGGGAAT
Source organism: Candidatus Pacearchaeota archaeon (assembly GCA_017609535.1). GTDB lineage: Archaea > Nanobdellota > Nanobdellia > Pacearchaeales > GW2011-AR1 > JAFCDU01. Next base: position 6,631 of record JAFCDU010000031.1, read on the forward strand.
CGTAAGTCAAAATACTCTAAACACGCTCGCTAAGAATAAATCAAATGAGGCGCTTTTCATAGATAATTCATATAAATTTTGGACAGATGAATTCAGACCAGAACTCGAAAAAATTATGAAAAAAATTCATGAGAATTGGGATAATCATAAGGATACTCCAATAGGTATAAATTAAAAAATTATATAAACCTCTATTTAGATTAATTAGTATGAAAAAAAAGGTGGAAAAGGAGCCAATTGAAAAAACCATAAGCTCTCTCCTTCATAAGGAAAGAACATTCGGCCAAAAAGCAGCTGATAAACTTACAAAATGGGCAGGTTCATGGCTTTTTATCATATTATTTATTCTTTTCCTGTTTATGTGGATTTTTATTAACGGATATTTTCTTGTAAAATATAAACAGGGCAATCCATTTGACCCATACCCATTCATCCTCCTAAATCTCGCACTATCCTGTCTTGCCGCAATCCAAGCCCCTGTAATTTTAATGTCGCAAAATAGACAAGCAGAAAAAGACAGAATAAAAGCTGAATATGATTATGCAATTAATAGAAAAGCAGAGAAGGAAATCCAAGAAATTAAAAAAATGTTAACCAGATTAAAATAACTTATCATTAAAAAAGTCAAATTCCGCGCGAATATTGCGGTATTTATTCAATAATAATCTTTCAAGACAATGATACGCTCTACTGAAAAATACTCAAAGAATAAGAAAAAAATCGCGGATTCAGAAAAATCATAGCA
>JAFCDU010000032.1 GCA_017609535.1 Candidatus Pacearchaeota archaeon
GCTATAGATATAATCGAACCGCTGCTTGAATTTTTAAGAATTCTCTCAGGAATTCCCCTTTTAATTCCTATTTTAATTTTATTATCTGGAATTTTAGCAATAAAGGGGGGAAATCTTGTGACAAAAATCGCAGCAATCGCTGTTTTAGCATATGGAATTGCAAATTTTATATTTTATATAAATCTTGATTTATTTTCCCTTCCAGAAGCAATCATGTCTGTTGTTGATTCTGTATTAAGTTACGAATGGTGGAATTTAATTTTAACAATTTGTGTTATAATATTTCTTTATAACTCTTCTCAAACAGCAAAAAAAGACTAAAAAATGAAAGCTAAAATCAGAAAAAAATATTGAAGCCACAAGGCAGAACTATCCAAACCATAAATAAAATGACACTCCCAATCCTAAACCCAACAGCAATCCTTCCATATATTTTTATATTCCTACTATTTTTTGCATTCATCTTTTTTGCATTTAAAAAAACTATTTTTGCAGGAAACAAAGCAATAAATGCAATCGCATCTTTATCTGCATCTGCCCTGATTGTTTGGGCCCTTGCAACTCAAACAGATTATCTTAATTTTGAATTCTCTGCAGTCGAGTTCTCGCCTTGGATGCTTGCATTTGGAATAATTGCCCTTCTTTTGCTTGGCTTGTTAATAAGCTCTATTCTTTCAAGGAGTTCTACTCTGAAATCAAAGGGATTTCTTTTTGCAATCGCTGGATTAGTAATCCTTACCGGAATTTCCACCTTTATCTTTTCCCCATATTATCTCCCTGAATGGTTGAATAAAGGAAAAATTCCAATCCTCATTATCGGCGTGGCTCTCCTAATTTGGTGGATTCGTACAATAAGAAAAAAAGATGAAGGGGAAACATACATGGTTAAGAAAAAAACCTAAAAACAACAATCAGCCCAACCAAAATCCCAACAGCCAAACCAGCAAAACCCCACCCCACCAATTCCGCCTCTCCAATAACCTGTCCTGTAATTAAGTTTGGCCCAAGATTGCCGGAAATTCCAGAAAAAATAAGAATAAGAGAAACCACAATTAAAGCAATGCTTACTCCAAGAAAAATTCCTTTTATCATGTTTTTATAATGAAGAATGGATTTATATATTTAAGTAAAATCCCCCAACCCCCTCTGCTTCCCCTTCTCCTCCGCCTCTCTCAATCTGCCTAATCCAGAATCAATCCGCGACTCAGAAAAATCCCGCCCCAACAAAATCTCCTTCACCCTTTCCTCATCAACCTTCTTAAATTTAATCTCCTCATTAGAACAGCATTTATATTTTTTAAAATGCTCATAAATCATCTGCCAGTCAAAATCTAACTCATATTTTTCTGACTTTTCTATATATTCAAAAATCCTGACAGGATATTGATATTTTTGAACAATTTTCAGGGCATTTTTTTGTCCAATTCCCTTCACCCCGCCCGGATTATAATCAGTTCCAACCAAAATTCCAAGACAAATCAACTGGTCTTGATTAATTCCAAGTTTATTCAGCACATCCTCAAATTCAATCAATTCAATATGAATATCAATATACTGCCCAGATGAAGTCCTTCTCCTCTTTGCCAAAGTCAGATTTCGTATTAATTTAGGAGCCCCATACATCAATACGTCATAATCCTGAGAAGCGGCTGCCCAAACCTTGTCTGCCCGCGCCAATGCAGTCGCCTCTGCCTCCCCCTCCCCAACCGCCTGCACTACTGGAATGCCCATTGCTTCTAAAAGTTCTTTGCTCTCATTAACAATCTCGTCATCAATCTTGACAAATTGCTGTGAATACTTTCTCATACCTGCTATGTCCTCTCTGGATTTTGCTTTTTCATATTTTTCCCTCGCAATTTCTTTTAATTCCTCCCGCCGTTTCCTCTCTTTAAATTTCATTTCAGGTGCTTTCCCATCAAATACATAAACAAGTTTTATCCCCTCTAAAAGCAGATTAATATTTCTATAAAACAAACCAGACAAATGAGAAGTTATCCTCCCCTCTCTATCCTGTAACGGCGTCCCATCTAATTGCCTGATAGTAGATAAAAACTGATAAATGGCATTAAACGCATCAATAGCGATTGTCTTCCCTCTCAAATCACTCAACTCAATCTCCTTCTTTGAAACAATCTCCGAAATCTGAATTCCCATAAGTTTTATAGGGCATAGAAATTAATAAATTTATTGGGTTAAAAACGTTTTTGAGAATCCTCATACATTTTCTTAAACAACGCCCCTCTTTTTCCGTCTTCCCACTCCCCCCACCCCTGAAATTGATATCTCCCTGGAAAATAACATCTCAAGAGTTCGTCCTTTATTGCTGAATCTGCATTAAAATCCTGAACATTAATCCCCATAGCCCTCACATCTCGGACAAACCCCTCATAATCAGGTCCCTCATAATCAGGTTCTGCTCTTTCCCTCCTTCTCGTTAAAAACCTCTTCATCCTTCTGTTATCCTCTGGAGTAGGATTGCCAAAAGTTGTTTGGTCTTCATAAGCCCTTGATTTAGACATAACATAATCAAAAAATAAATATATATAATTCTTCTGATACCACTATCAAGTTTCTCTCCTTAAAATCCTTCTCTTTTTTGTATCTACTGCATATGGACGATTTTTTTAAGAAAGATTTTTAAGTTAGTTCGAACTCTAATATATAGGTTAAAACATATACAAAACAAAATATAAAATGGCAGATAATTTCGACCTGTTTTTTAGAAGAAAGCCGGCTTTAATGCTGATTGCTCTGAAAAAAGTTTCCAGAGCAAAATACGGCTCTGTTCTTGCAAAAGAAGTAGATTGCACATATAGCCATGCAGTTAAGATTTTGCAAACATTAGAAGAACTCGGACTTGTTACTTTTGAAAAAAAAGGCAGAATAAAAATAATAAAATTGACAAAAAAGGGAAGAGAGGTAGCTGACAGCATAGAAAATATCAAAAGAGTTGTTGGATAATAATTATCATGCAATAATCTTAAAAACTATTTCTGCATTAAATAAATACAACTCCTTGCCAAAAGCCGCACTTTGTTGTGGTTATAGGTAAGATAGTCAGACCATGGCTCCGTAGCTCAGCTTGGTTAGAGCACCAGACTCTTAAAAAAACCGCTTGCAGGTTTTGCAAACTCCTGCAATCAGGAGAAGAAGAAATCTGGGTGTCGAGGGTTCAAATCCCTTCGGGGCCATTTATCTTCTAAGATTATTTCTAACTTTAATTAAATCAAGAATATCAATTTTCCCATCTTCATTTACATCTGCTTTCCAATTCTCCCCTGAACCAACATCTTGATTTAATGCATTTCTAACTTTAATTAAATCTAAAATATTAACTTTCCCATCACGATTTACATCTCCTGTTAAAAAAGGTCTGTTTATATATAATCTCGGAGTTTCTCCATCGCCGTTATAATACCATACACCCATCCTATAGTCCCAAGAGTAATCATTCCCAGAACCCGCAACAAACTCCAAAGACGAATCCTCTGAATCTGTCCGAATCTCTATTCGGAAATCCTGTTCCTCTAAACTGCAAGGAATTGTTGTCTCAATCCACGAAGAAGAATAAGGAAAATCTTTATCAAAGACCTTCTTATTATCTCCATCATACACCTGAATATTATATTCTGCCCCATAAGATTTTGAAGAAAATTTCAAATCTCCTTCTTGTTTCTTAATCCAAAATCTATTAAACTCGCCCCCAATCAATAACGGCATTTGTACATAAAAAGTAGAATCTCTTTCATTAATATCAAATCTCTCAGAAGATTCCCCAGAATTTTTCACAATTACTTCATAAGTTTTTCCAGAAACCGCATCAACTTCTTCCCCTGAATTTATTGGAATCCAAGTCCAGCCATCTCTTAATCCCATAAAAAGCGAATCATTATCCATCTCAATCTTCATTGAAGAATATTCAGGAATTACATAAAATTTTTTATCTGACTTAGAATAACCTCCGTAATCTGGCTCAAGAAGATATTCATTTCCCTCCAATCCCTTTCCAAACAAACTTAAAAAAATTACAGCCAAAATCTTCTGAACAGATTTTTCCAATCCCATTAATCAAAAAATCTTCCTGCCTTTAAATTCTTTTCTATTGAAACAAACAATTTTTAAACTTGAAACAAATAGATTTAATATGAAAAAAGCGGTGGTATCTGTAATTGCAATTGCACTGACAATTCTATTAACTCTTGCTGCAATAATCCTCGTTTATGTCGGAATTAATACATTCATTAATCTCAAACCACCACAAAATCCCAAAATTTATATCTCAGATTCTGGAACCAAGACACTCTATTATCCAGAGAAAGGGCTTGCCTCTATTCAAATCTCCCGCGGTGTCGATGATGCCGATTTGTTGATGATAGATTTTGTATTTACTATAAATAATCAAAAATATACTTTTACAACTGCAGATATTCCAGATATAAATGGTGCGAAAAATTACTGGTTTAATTTAGCAGGTATAGGCGAACCACAAAGTGTATCAATTATCCCATTATTTTCAACAGATAGTAATACACCTGCAAAAGGGCAAAGCATAAGAGCAGATTCCTTTTCAAAAGCTGAACTTAATAATAATTTATTAGAAACCTTAAATTTTGTCAAGCTCTCCGAACCCTATTTTTACGGAATAAACATTGATGCTGAAATGTTTTTTGATAAACCCGAAGATTTAGAAAAATTAAAACAACACCTAAATAATTTAAGTATGGATTTTGCCAGGTTTCAATTAAAATGGGCAACA
>JAFCDU010000033.1 GCA_017609535.1 Candidatus Pacearchaeota archaeon
TTTTTGCTGTTTGAGAAGAGTTATAAAGAAATATTATAACACAAATTGTTAAAATTAAATTCCACCATTCGTAACTTAATACAGAATCAACAACAGACATGATTGCTTCTGGAATGGAAAATAAATTAAGACTTATATAAAATATAAAATTTGCAATTCCATATACTAAAACAGCGATTGCCGCGATTTTTGTCACGAAATTTCCCCCCTTTATTGCTAAAATTCCAGATAATAAAATTAAAATAGGAATTAAAAGGGGAATTCCTGAGAGAATTCTTAAAAATTCAAGCAGCGGTTCGATTATATCTATAGCCAAACAAAATAAAGATTATTCCGACAATAACTAACAGGAATCCATTGAGTGGTGATATTTTTAGGATATTAATTAATGATAAAAAACCTATTAATAAGAACAGGATTCCAATGACAATCCCTGTCCATGGCTGTATTACTTCCTCTATTCCTGTTGGACCAGCAGTGAAGGTAATTAATATATATAATATTAAAAAAAATGCAGCCAAACCAATAAGCTTTTTGTTCACCATTTTCTTTATTTTTTGAGTTGAACACTCTTTATAAATTTTATTAGTAGTCAAATTATCAATAAAGTATAGAAATGTTTTTAAATTTGATTTTTATTTGTTTGTTATGAATAAGTGGATTGAAATTTTACTTGGACTGATCTTGGTAATCGTGCCGGTTGTTTTGGTTCTTCCAGGGCAGTTCTTTGCTTCTTGGGGAATTGCGGCTGTTGAAGTTCTTAAAGGCGGCGTGGTTATTTTTTTGGTTATGATCGGTCTTTTATTCCTCGTGCTTGGAATAAGCGACTTGAAATAATTTATTTAATTTATTTTCTTTTTTGACATTTCATGGAAGGAATGATTTATTTTTTAAAACATAAATTTCGGAGGTGTTATGAATCCATTGTGTATTAGGTGCAAAGGCAGGGGGTGGTGCGGACAGCAGTGTGAAATTTTGTCCAGGTTTATCGATAAATCTCCTAAGATTAAGATGCATTTTTCCGGCTCATCACCGCCGGAAATTTTTGTTGGGAGGGTTGGCTATCCGAATGTTTATTCTGGTATCCTGGCTCCAACTGATAAAGGAGATACAGGCATTATGAGTTCTCCTGAAGCGTGGTTTGAAAATAATCTCTCTATTGAACAAATTTTAGAACACAGGGCTCAGTTGGTTTATGGAAGAAATATCGGGAATATCCGCTCTAAAGAGAGGTTTAAGTCAGTAATGCAGGAAATTGCGATGGCTTCAAAATCTGTTTCAACTGAATTTTTTTTGAAGAAAAAACCTGTTCAAAATTTTTCTGCTGACAAGATTTTTTCTATTATGCCCTCACCTGCATTAGTTAAGAAAGTTAATCTTGAAGAGAATCCAAAAATTGAGAAGAAAGTTGATTATCTTGTCAATGATTCTGATGCTTTGGCTGCTGATGCTTTGCAGGAGCTGAATAAATCTGGGATTTTGACTTCTCATTTGCAGAAACTTTTGTCTGCCGGCCTTCTTGGGAAGAAGATTCAGAGAAAAATGGTTCCTACTCGATGGGCGATTACTGCTGTTGATGATGTTCTTGGAAAAGCATTATTGAAGAAGATTCGATATTATCCTGAAATTTGCGAGATTCGGCTGTTTCATCATTATTATAATGGAAATCATTTTGAGATTTTATTATTGCCTGATAAATTTGCATTTGAGGTTATTGAGGTTGCGATGCCTGGGAATGTCTGGGGGGGCTATGGCAAAATTTATTATTCGCAGGATTATGAAAGATTTTTCGGGAGGAAAACTTATGCAAAGGAGGTTGTTGGTGCTTATTATACAGATAGATTGGGTGTTGCTGAATATCTTGATAAAATAAAGAGGCAGGCAAGTGTTTTGATTTTGCATGAGGAGAGGGAGGAGTATTATGCTCCGCTGGGGGTGGGGATTCTTAGGGAGAGTGTTAGGCAGGCAATGAAAAACAGCTTTGAAACTTTTAATAGTGTTGATGAGGCTTTATCTGTTATGGGAAAAAGACTGCAAGCACCTATTGAAGTTTATAAGAAGAAGAGCTGGATTTTGAATAATTATGGGAAGCAGAGAAGGTTGGATGATTGGTTTTAAAAAGAAAAAATAAGAATGGCTTCAATAATTGCGGCAATCATAAGCAACGGCATGATAATTGTCAAGAAAAAAATTAATGACCTTACAATTTCATTTTTTAATTTATCCTTATTTTTAATTACTAAAAATCCTAATTTGAGTCCGATTCCTATTGAAAGAAGAACTGCGGGGAGCTCAAAGATTCCATGAGGAAAGAGACGCCATAGCGAGATAATCCCCTGTTTTTTTACTGCTATATTTGAAATAAATCCGAGGATGTATCCGTTTGATATTGCAATTATCAGTGGAGCCACGCCAAAAAACAATCCAAAAATTATTGCAATAAAACTTGTCCAGAGGTTGTTGAGAAAAATCAATCCAATTGTTTCAAGCAATGTTTTTCCTTCAAATCTTGAAATAAGCTTTTGAATAATATTTAAAATCGTATCGTGAAAAAAAATTGGAAGAAAAAATCCGATTGAAGCAACAACAAGAAAAATTCCGACAGCGAGAAAAATGAAGTTCTTAGATTTTTTCAAAAAAATCCAATTCTCTTTGTAAATTTTTTTTATTTTCATTGTGAAAAATATTTTTCAATCATTGCTGTTTTTCTTGGGAATTTCCTGCGAAGATAAAAGCCGTAGCAGACTCCCATTACAAGGCCTCCGAGATGTGCAGTGTTTCCTATTGGGAGCCCTGTGGCTGTTGAAATTATCCACATTCCGAATAAAAGCACGAGAATGCCTATCCACAACTGCATTGGAATTAGGAACATTACATAGACCTTTATTTTTGGCGTTAAAATCATTAACAAGCCCCCAAGTCCGAAAATTGCTCCTGATGCACCTACAGCAAATGTATGCATATCTGAATTAAAAAAATAGGAGATTGACACAAAAAATAATCCTGCAAAGATTCCTGCTATAAAATAAAATATAATAAACCTTTTTTTTCCTATTAATTTTTCGACGAAGCTTCCGATAAATAAAAGAGATATCATATTCACGATGAGGTGTGTAAGATTTGCGTGCATAAACATGCTTGTTAAAAAAGTCCAAAGATGTTTTCCTGCAATAATTGCTGCCGGCTGAAGTGCAAGCATAGAAATTGTTTCGTCAGGTTTTAGTTGAACTAAAATATAAAAAACGATAAATGCTATAGTATTTGCTATAATTATTGATATTGTATAATCTGAAAATAGTTTTCTTTTTATCATTTTTTGGATTTTTTCTTTACCTTCTTTTTAGTTTTCTTTACCTTCTTCTTTGTTTTTGGCCTTGGTTTTGTCTTCTTTTTTTCTTTTCTTGCTTTTCTTTTTTTCTTTTTTTCTTTAATTTTCTCTAACTCGCTATCAATAAGTTTTAATTGTTTTTCATTTTTTGTTATTTTTGCTTTTATTTCTTTTATCTGGCTTTCTTTTTCTGCTAATTCATATACTTCTGCACATTCATCGCATGTAAATCCTTGTTCAAGAGCTGTTTCTTCACTTACTTCGATGTTGCATGTTTTACAAGTGTAAAATCTTTTTGATTGCCTTATTTCTAATTCATGCTGATATTGCTGAATTTTTTTGATTAGTGATTGCCTGATTTTTTCCAATGCCTTTTCAATATCCAGTGTCCAGTAGTAAATATACCATCCTTTTCGTTTATCCTTTTTTCTTATGAATGAAACAAGCCCTTCTGCTGATAGTTTGTAAAGTATGTTTCTCACCTGATTTATTGTTATATTCATTTTTTTAGCTATTAAAAATTCATTAACGTCTTTTTTATTATACAGGATTTCAATTATTTTTCCAGAGTTTGCACCGGCTAGTTCTTCAGTTAGGTTTTTAAGAAGGTTAATCTGCATTTACTTGAAAATTATGTTCTTATTAAATACTTTTCGTTTTTTTCTGTTGTCATTTTGAAATTAATATAAATCTATAAAAAGAGACTGCAATAAAAGTTGTTATGGGATTGTTTAGTAAAAAGGAAAAGATTCCTGAACTTCCTTCTTCGAAAGAACTGCCTCCATTACCTGAACCGCCAAAATCTCAAAAAACTCATGAGCTTCCTGCTTTTCCTTCACATATTAAAGAAGATATTAATCAAGAAATGGTAAAGTCTGCTGTTGATAATCCTGAGGGGGAAAAAGAGGTTGAGGTTGAGGAGCTCCCAAAGGATTTTAACTTTGGACAGGATCATAGAAGGACAAGAGAGATTTCTCCTTCAATTGAAATTAAAAAGGCAACGAAGGAGAATGAACCGATTTTTGTAAGAATTGATAAATTTCAAAAGGCACAGAAAGATTTTGAACAAATTAAAAAGAAAATAAAAGAAATAGACTCTGTCTTAAATAAAATTAAGGATGTAAAATCAAAAGAGGATGATGAGATTGCTTCATGGAGCAGTGATTTGGAGATGATAAAATCAAGATTAAATAAGATTGATGAAAATATTTTTGGCAAGATATAATGGCAAAAACCAATGAACTCTATGTTTCTTTTGAATCAGATGAATATAAGAATGGAAAGACAGATGTTTTGCAGAGTCAAGCAGAGCTGCTTAAAGTAATGAAATATTTAGAGAATTTTAAAATGTTTAGAATTGAGGAGAAGCGATTGAAAATTAAACTTCGGCAACTTTTTGAGGAGGTTGCAATTTGTTTGGAAAAATTAGGCGACCAACTTCCAAATCCAAGCATCCCTAAAAATCTGAAAGAAAAGTCTGCAAATATTAATTAGGCGACCAACTTCCAAATCCAAGCATCCCTAAAAATCTGAAAGAAAAGTCTGCAAATATTGAACTTGAAGAAGATGGAGAGAAGCATTCTACAAGATATAATGAAATTGATGCTGAGTTGAAAGAGATTCACGAGAAGTTGCGTGCGTTAGGCACTTAACTCTTTTGATTTATTTATTTATTTATTTAATTAATAGTAAGACTTAAGATGCTCTTCTCGCACTTTATTATTTAATCCAAATTTTTAAAAATCTACCTATCATTGATTAAACATGAACAGGAAAGAATTAATAAAGAAATATATTGAGTTTTTTAAGAAAAAGGGGCATA
>JAFCDU010000034.1 GCA_017609535.1 Candidatus Pacearchaeota archaeon
GACATATTTATCAAGCTCAATAGGATTTTCAAAATTACTTACATCAAACAATGAAATTTTTATATTAGAATTTTCATCTTTTCCAATTCCTATTATTTTATTCTCAAAAGGATGAAGATAGGTTGAATAACCTGGTATTTTAAGATATCCAAGAACTTCTGGAGAGCTTGGATTAGACAGGTCAATCACATAGAAAGGGTCTATCTGTCTAAATGTAACCATATATAATTTATCTTTTATAAATCTGGCTGAATAAATTCTCTCGCCTCTCGCCAAATCATCAACACTTCCTGCAATATTAAGGTCTTTATCCAAGATAAAAACATGATTTAAACTCGTATTGCTCCATGAATTTCCTGTTGTAGTCGCAATTCTAAAAGAGCCATTAAATTCATCCATTGAGAATTGATTTAAAATATGTCCTGGAACTTCTCCTGTTCCAGTGTGTTTGATATTCAATTTATCAACATTAATCCTATTTATGATTGTCGTTTCATATTCTTTGGAGATAGCAAATTCAAATTCATTGAGCTTCTCTTTAAGCAACTCGCTGAAATCATCTTTATCAGATGAGTCAAGGGAATTCACATAATCCATAATTAATTTTTTAATTTTCCTGAACTTTTCATAAAGATTCTCGTTAGAGTCAAGAATCTTCTCAAATTCTTCTTTAAGTTCAGGCATGATAACGCTGTAAACATCTTTAACGCGTTTTTCAAACTTTTCCTCGTAGTCAATAGTCTTAGTATTAGTTAAATATATATTGTCTTTTGAAAAATACATCTTATTTGAATTTCCGAGCAGGTATGTTTCAGTTTCAAAAGATGCATTATCAAGAGCAAGAGCTAAAACAGATGTGAAAATAAAGCCCGTGTCTTTACCAGGATAGTAATAGATGTCTGTAGCTTTTGTCTCTAAAAGCTCTTCTTCATACAGATAAATTGGCGGAATGGGATTTTCTACATCAATATATTTGGTTGAAATAACATAAACATAATCTCCAATCATTCTTGCATCACTATAATATCCATCAAAACCAATTTTATGTTCTAAAACAGGATTCTTCCTATCTGAAATATCATAGATATTAACTGAATTCTTTATTTCATAATTTTCAAATTTTGGGTAAATTGTATTAAACTCATTAACAAAGGCAATTAATTTGTTCTTATTAATAAAAATTCTTCTAATGCTTCCATTTATATCAATTTCTGAAATCTTTTTCATATTTTCAGCAGGATAAGCATCTATGATATAAACCTTGCCTGCAGAGACAGCATAAATATACTTTCCATCATTTTTAATAAAGTCGGGTTCATCAACACCTTCAACCTGAATATTTGTTGTTGAATAATCCTCAGATGAGTCTGAAAATGATTTATCTCCAGCTTCTACTGCTTGCGAATCTTCAGTGGTTCTTTCTACATAATAGTAATCATAATCTAATCTGTTTGTTTTTAAGAAATCCTCCATTTCATTATAAGAATTAAATTGTCTTAAACTTCCATTAACTGCAGTGTGCTGATTCCCAGTATGCAATGCCAATAAGGCTAAGATTGCTCCAATTGCAAGGATTCCGAGAACAGGCAGAACTGCCCGCAAGGCATTTGCTGAAGGTCTTGAACCTTTTGGTGAGATTATTATATGTTTTTTTGCTAAAGCATACATCGGAATCTTTTTACCTCTTTTGCTCCAGAAAAACTTTTTTGTTTTTTTAACTAATCCTGCATCTATTAATTTTTTCAAATTATATTCCAATGTATTTAATGGAATTTTTAATTCTGTAGCCATATCTGTTTCACTGGCATCCTTTACATCACTAAGATAGTTTAGGATTTTCTTCGCAGTTTTATTTTTTAATATTTCTGCAACTTTCTTTGATTTGCTGTCTTCCAATTCAATCATAATAAATTTATCATTCATATTTATTTCAGAAAAAAGGGATTTATAAATACAGCGAAGGGTTCAACGCTGTTTGAAGTAACTCTCCGACGACAAATCATTAATAATCCTAATTTATTAAATATGATGAATATAATATAAAACTTTAAATAATCCTCAATCCCTATCTCTCTATGAAAGAGGGAAATATTGTTTGGCTTTCTGAACTATCAAAAGGTGATGGGAATCTCGCGGGGGGGAAGGGTGCAAATCTTGGTGAGATGTATAATGCGGGCTTTCCTGTTCCACCGGCTTTTGTTGTAACGACGAATGCTTATAATCATTTTTTAGAAAAAACCGGCATCAGAGATAAAATTGATGATATGTTAAAGACAATTGACGTTGATAACACGGAACAACTTGAAAAAACTGCAAAACAAATTCGAGAACTGATGCTGTCTGAAAAAATGCCTGATGATTTAAAAGATGACATTTTAGAGGCCTATGATCAATTCAATATTGATTTAGATGCAATTAAACAATCTCCAGATGCTTTGGCGATTATGAAATCTGCAAGAGAGCCAATTTTTGTTTCAGTTAGAAGCTCTGCAACTGCTGAAGATTTATCTGGAGCTTCATTTGCAGGGCAACAACAGACATTTATTAATATTAAAGGAAATGATGAAGTTGTTGAAGCTGTGAAGAAGGTTTTTGCATCAACTTTTACTGCACGGGCAATTTTTTATCGGAAGAAAAAGGGATTTGAGGCACATGTTGGGATTGCTGTGATTGTTCAAAAGATGATTGATTCTGATAAGTCAGGAGTTATGTTTTCTATTGACCCTGTATCTCAAGAAAATATTTTAATTGAGGCGGTTTTTGGGCAGGGCGAGGGGATTGTTTCAGGAAAAATAAAACCAGACAGATATATTGTTTCCAGAGAGGACCTTGAAATTTTAGATGAAATTGTTTCAAATAAAAAGATTGCTATTGTTAGGGATGCATCTGGAATAACAAAGACGATTAAACTAACAGAGGAAATCAGCAAACAAAAAGTTCTGAAAAATTATGAAATTAAGAAACTTGCAGAATATGCACTGAAACTTGAAGAACATTATCAAAAACCACAAGACATAGAATTCGCAATTGATAATGATGAAATTTATATCCTTCAAACAAGACCAATAACTACATTAAAGAAAGAAGAAACTCCTGATGAACTTGAAGGACAGGCAATTGTTAGTGGAATTCCTGCTTCTCCGGGGGTTGCATCGGGGGTTGTAAAAATAATACACTCTGTAGATGATTTAGAAAAAATTAAACAAGGAGATATTTTAGTTACTACAATGACTAATCCTGATATGGTTGTGACAATGGCAAAATCTGCTGCGATTGTAACTGATGAGGGGGGAGTTACGGCTCATGCGGCTATTGTATCAAGGGAAATGGGGATTCCATGTATTGTTGGGACAGATAATGCAACTTCAGAATTAGAAGACGGAATGGAGGTTACTGTTGATGGATTTCATGGGAGGGTTTATCGAGGGAGGACAGAAAGCAAGTCTGTTGAAGTTCTTCCTATTGTTGAAACAAGAACTAAGATTAAGACTATTGTTGACCTGCCTGATTTTGCAGAAAGAGCTGCGAAAACACAAGCAGAAGGAATCGGTTTAGTTAGATTAGAGGGAATTATTTCTTCACAAAAGAAACATCCTTTGTGGTATGAAAGGAATAAAAAATTAGATGATTATACTGAGTTATTAAAAGATGGGTTGGCTAAGATTGCACAGGCATTTATTGGAAAAGAAATTTGGGTTAGAACATCGGATATTAGAACTGATGAATTTTCAACTTTAGAGGGGGTTCCTAAATTAGAGAAAAACCCTATGCTTGGATTTCATGGAATTAGATTTTCTTTAAAGCATCCTGAAATTTTCAAGGCAGAATTAATGGCTATAAAAGAATTGGCGGAAAAGGGGAATAAATTTGGTGTTATGTTCCCGCAAATCATATCTCCTGAAGAAGTTATACAAGCAAAAGAGATAATTCAAACATTAAATATGAATATACGAATTGGAGTTATGATTGAAACTCCTGCATCAGTTGTTATGATTAGAGATATTTGTGAAACTGGGATTGATTTTATCTCTTTTGGAACGAATGATTTAACTCAATATACTCTGGCGGTGGATAGAGGAAATGAAGATGTGCAGTATCTTTATGATGAGGCAAATTGGGCTGTTTTGAAACAATTATCCAGGGTTATTAGGGAATGCAAGAACAAAGGTGTTGAAACCTCAATCTGCGGACAGGCGGGGACTAACAAGAAAATCGTTGAATTTTTAGTAAAACAAGGCATAGACTC
>JAFCDU010000035.1 GCA_017609535.1 Candidatus Pacearchaeota archaeon
TCAAGTTTGTAATCAACTAAAAAATTTTCCGCCTTTTTTTCCAAATAACTCTTTAAACTCCCTCCAGACATCACATTCGTAGCCAAACCAGAAAATAATTCAGCAAGCTCTTTATTAGATGTCAATTTAGAGGCGTTCTTTAAAGCAGTAACCAAATCATAACCATAAATCTCAACCTGATTAATAACTTTCTTCATTTCAAATCCAACATTCTTATATTCAGGGCTCTTTGCGATTATCTTAAAGATTTTTGTCGGTTCAATATCGCTTCCAGCAATGGCCGCCATATAAATTGCAGCAAAAGGAAGTTCAGAATTTATCTTCTTCTCAACACTTGCCTTTTCCAAAGAAGGATAAACATAAAATAAAACAAAACATAAACCCGTCAAAACAAATGGAACCCACACCCAGACAATATAACCAAAATCAAGGATTATAAGCACAATAATAGCAATTAAGCTGGCAAAAAATGTCAATGCAGAAAAAAATAAAGCAATTGAAAGATAGGTGATAATCGTAAATCTTATATTGGCTTTCCCCAAGTCATCCTTGACACTACCAAAATTCCCGGAAATTTTTTCACTCAACCCCCTGAATAAGCGACTTGAAATATGTGCAATATAACTCGGCTTCTGAATCAAAACATTCTTCTCATCCTTTATCTTTTTGAAATTCTGCTCAAAAATCCCAACGCCTTTGATAAATTCATTCTTTTGATTCTTATTGATAACAACACTCCTCTGCTCTTTTTTAGACGGAGAGACATATTTCATTTTCACAACATCTTTGGAAGTTTCCTCTTTTGCATCAGGTTTTAGTTTTTTTATGCCTTTTACTTGATTCAGTAAAGTCGGGACAGAATCATTCAAAATCTTAAGTTGCTTTTTTAATGCCTCAAAAGAATTAAGATAAATCTTCTTTCCATTATCAGTAGCGATTTTCAAATCTTCATCTATCGCCTCCATTTCCCTGATTATTTTTTTCTCTTGCTCTATATTTTTTTTCAGGTCTTCTAACATCTCTTAACCCCCAAAAGAAAATTTTGTATTCTGCTCATTCCTAAACTAGATGAAAGATAAAGAAAATTACAAAAATTTTCCTGCAAAATTAAGGAATTAAATCTCATTTGCTCACCTCATCATCAATTTTCTTCTGAATCTTCAAAATAAATTCTTTTAATCTATTAAATTCAGAAATTCTCCCCTTACTTTTTGCTTCCTCAAGCTTATCAACTGCATCACCCATAGAATCAATCAATTGCGATAAAACTTCCACATCTGTCATGCTCTATTAAAAAAAGGATTCTTTATTAAACTTTTTACTTTATCCCGAATCGCCCCAAAACTGCATCAGGATTTTTATAATATTCATTAACAATGCTTTCAACTTCATCAAAACCCATAATTCTTCTCCTAAATAATTCATACAATAATCTTGTCCTCATCTCAAATTCCTTCTCCAATTCCTGTTTTTGAATGCCATGTTTCATTTCAATTCTCTCAAAAACTTTGCTTTCTTTCTTAAAATAAAATCTATCATCACCAGGATTCCAAATAAAAGGCGTATTTGTCATAGCAACTCCGTCTTTATCAACATCAACAACTTCAACTATCTCCCGCAGTTTTCTGGTCTCCTTTCCTCTAACAATCGCATGAGTCATAATAGCAATTGCATCTAATGAATTAACCAAACCAGGATTCAAACTTATTGGCGGTGTCTCTAATCTCCTTATAACAGAATCAACAGAATCAGCATGCATAGTTGAAATAGAAGCATGTCCAGAAGCCATCCCCTGGAATAACACATAAGCTTCTTTTCCTCTAACCTCTCCAACAATGACATAATCTGGATTTTGCCTAAATGAATTTTTCAGCAATCTAAACATATCAACCTCCCCCACACCTCCTCCCCCAATTCCTGTTCTCGCAACACTCGGCAGCCAATTCTGCCTTGGCAGATTCAACTCCCTTGTATCTTCAATTGAAACAACCCTTGCTTCAGGCGGAATAAAAAATGCAATAGCATTAAGCAGGGTGGTTTTGCCAGACGCAGTTCCGCCAGTAATCAGAATATTTGATTTATGCTGAAGTAAAATCCAAAAATACGCAAGCATTTCAGGCGAGAGAGAATTAAAGCTCAAAAGCTGAATCGGAGTCCATGGAACTTTTGTAAATTTTCTAATTGTAAATGTCGGCCCCTTTGAAGTAACATCTGTCGTATAAGTTGCATTAACCCTGCTGCCATCAGGCAAAGTTCCATCAAGTAAAGGCGATGCATATGAAATATATCGTCCGGTTTTTTGTGCAAGTTTCTCAACAAAACTCGCAAGCTTATCAATATTTGTAAATTTAATATTTGTTTTTAAATTTCTAAAAATTCTGTGAATAACATAAATTGGCTGATTGACCCCATTGCACTCAATATCCTCAATATAATAATCATGCATCAATGCCTCAATTTCATTAAGCCCGATAAAATCCCTGTAAATATAATAAAATAGCTTCTCATAACTTTCTTCCGCAACCTCAATCCCCAATTCAGAAATAATCAATTTTAAAGTTCTATCAACATACTCCTCCAAGCTTTTTTCATCCCTCTCAACAACCATATTAATATTAACCATATCCAGCATTGCCGACTCAATTTTTTCAAGATTTGTCTTCTCCTCACTAGACAAAATCGGCTCCTCCAGTTCATAAACAACTTCCTTAATCTTATCATCCCAATAAATATGGGCTGTTGCAAAAGGAGCAATCAAAGGATATCTAATATCAGTTAACATCTTCTCAGTTCTCTGCAACGTCGGCACACTCGGATTAAGATTAAGATTCACCACTTTTTCCTCCACGTTTAATAAAATTCACTGCTTTAAATATGTTTTTGAATTTATCTCTCAAAAAACCCTTTCAAATAAAACCCCTTCAACTCATCGCCTGATGTTCTTTGTTTTGTTGTCGCGAAGAATCGCATCCCCAATTAATAAAGCCAGAGCCCATAAAATCTCACTCAACCTTCACATTAATAATCTGCTCCCCTTCACCATCCTCTTCATCCTTAACACCAAGATTTTCAATACTCATCTCATACAAAGAAGCCGTAGGTTCAATCTCCCTATTAATATCCTGCCCATTATATTTAATATCCAAACCAGTATAATTTAATGTTAATGTAACCTTCCAAGGACCCACCCCCTCAGTCAAAACCCCAACCGTTCCAAGCCTAATTTCCTCTCCTAACTCGCTAAATTTATGCCTGCTATCATCTAATACCCAATAAATCTCATCCTTGTCTCCATCAATAAACAAACTCCCGCGAGTCAATTTCAAATCCAATGTTCTAACATTTCCAGGAGTGATATCCATCCTCTCATCAATCTGATTCATAATCTCAATCATCTGCTCAATAACCAATTTATCTTTCTGAGCGTTTATCTTCGGCTGAATAACTGCAAGAAGAATCCCAATTATAGACAATCCAATCAAAGTATAAATAACAGTTTCAACCCAAATCTGTCCTCTTTTATTTTTCCTCTTCATATCAATCCTTCCTTCAACAACCAAACATTTATCATTAATAAATTATTCGGAACTGCTGAGCAATCAGCCCAGAAACCAAAGCCAAGCATTTATGAAACCTCCATTAACAAACAAAATCAGTTTATTAACTTTTCTAAAAAATTCCAAATAAATCATCTGCTTCATCCCAATTCATCGGTCTGCATTTATTTAAATTAAATTAAAAAATGAAATTAGTTTTTAGGGTGTATATGGTATCACTTCAACATCAATTGGCTCTAATTTGTCGCAAACCTCTCCATTAACCACAGGTGCAATTGAAATAGTCTTCGGTGTAACCCACCCCATAACCGCTCCCCAGTCTCCCTCTTTTGAGATGCTAAATGTCCTTACATTATTTGAACTCGGAAGTTCGCTTGGTGAAAACTTCTCAAGAGTAACAACAACATCCTCACCACTTATAATCTTCCCTTCATCATTATAAAGATAAATTCTCAAGTCATCTATATCTGCATTCCTATCCCCTCTCTTTACCTGAAATTCAAAAGACCCGGCTGTTGGACTGGGAGAATCAAAATATTTCGCACTAATCAACTCCAAGTCCATCCTCGCCTTCTCGCAAGCAAATCCAACATCAGAACTCTGTCGCACCATCGGGATTATCACCTGCCATAGAATAGTCACAGCTGCAATAGTTATCAAAACAATTAACACA
>JAFCDU010000036.1 GCA_017609535.1 Candidatus Pacearchaeota archaeon
CAGTCTTATTTTGAAATCTTTTCACTATCGTGTCTTATTGCATTTTGCGGACAGATTTCATGGCATTTTTTGCATCTTGTGCATTTGTCCATGTTGATTTCTGCTTTTCCATTTTTCATGGTTATGGCTCCTGCTGGACATTCTCTTGCACATAGACCGCAGCCAATACATCTGTCTTTATCTACCCATGGCATTTTTTACCTCCTTATTTATCCGCGAGTCATTTGAGAGCCGCATTTCGGGCATTTCATTTGATAGCATGGAACTCCAATTTGATGCGGAACTTTTGCACCGCATTTAGGGCATACACAATTTCCACCAGGTCCTGCTGAGAAACCGCTCATTCTTCCACTCCCACCTCCGCCAGCCCCTCTACCCATGCCACGCCCTAAACCTCGTCCTCTTGGCTGTGCCATTTCAAAATTACCTCCTTGAATTTTAATTGCTTGTCCATTAATTAGTGCATTTGCAATTTTTTTTCTTGCGGAGCTTAATAGTCTTGAGAGTGTTGGCTGGGAAATCTTCATTTTTTTGCATGCTTTTGTTTGAGAGATGTTTTCATAATCAATTAATCTTATTGATTCTAATTCTTCTTTTGTGAGAATTGTTTCTTGCAAATTTCTCATTAAAACTCCTGCTGGTTTGAAGTGAGTTATGCGCGGCTGGAAGAAAATTCTACGGGGGATTCTTGGGCGGGGCATTTTATTCTCTTGTTAAAGGCAGGTTGCATTTGGGGCATTTAATTGTTGAGCAGGGTGTGCCACGTTCATGTTTAATTTTGTATCCGCATTTTTGACATATGCAAAATCCTCCAGGTCCTGCTCCTTTTGTTTTAGGAGATTTTCTGAATTTGCCTCTTCTTTGCCATCCGAATCCTCTTCCAAGAGGCGTGTGATAATAGCCAATGCCAACATCATGTGATGCAATTTGTATTGAAATGTATTCTAAACCTTTAATTTTTTCACTAAGAGTTTGCTCTAATCTTTTTGTTACATAAGTTGCTTGTTCAACTTTTAATTTTGATGGAAGTTTTATTTCAAGCTCTGCGAAAATTTTGCTTCCAAGTTTTTGAGTTTTTAATTTTGTTATTTCTACTTTTTGCTGTTTTGCAATTTTTTTGATTTGAGATTCTATTTCCTTTCCTGCTGAAACTCCGAGCAAAGAATCTGTTGTTTGTTTTCCTAAACTTAGAGATTCTTTTAAGATATAAATTCCAACAAGCAATGCCATGATTGAATCTATGTGCTGATAGTATTTTATAAAAAATAATCCAGTGAAAATTGCTAATGAGACTAACAAGTCAATCCGCGAGTGCAAGCCGTCAGAAATTAAACTGAAACTTTCATATTTTTTTCCATAGTGGAGTTTGAGCTGGGACATTATGAAATTTATGAATGCTGACGAGCCCATTACTATAAATGAGAGAGTTGTTAGTTTGATTGGTTGTATTGAAGTAAAGCCCATTATAGCGTCGTAAATAATAAAGATTGCAGATGCGAGAATTATTATTGTTATGACAAATCCAGCAATAACTTCTGCTTTTTCGTGTCCATAGGGATGCTTAATGTCTGCTGGTTTTTTTGCAACTTTTATCCCGATATAACTAATTGCAGAAGAAACAACATCTGTTCCGGAATTTATACCATCTGCTAAGATAGATGCTGATTTTGATATAATCCCTACTGCGGTTTTTCCTATTGCTAAAAATAAATTAGCGAGGACTGATAGGATTGATACTCTTTCTTTTGTTTCCATATCATTAAAATAGGACGCTTATTTAAGCTCTTTAAGTCGTGCTTGGATTTCTTGCATTTCTTGCTTTAAGGCGTCAAGCTCTTGTTCGAGGATTTCCTTTTCCTGCTTTTCTGTTATTACTTGAGGTTGTATGAACTGGGGCTGGATTGCCCTCCATGCAAATCCTCTGCCAAATCCCCGTCTAAGCCCCATGCCTCTTCCGAATCCTGGATTCATGAAGCCTGGGCTATTAAAGCCTGCACAAAATCCCATTGCACGTCCTGTCATTGGTCCTGCACCATTTGGACCTGTTCCATCTCCTCGTGGCATTTTGATTTTCTCCTTATTTAGTTAATTGAATGTGTATTCATAACTATTTAAATGTTTCGTTTTGAATATGTATTCAAAATTCTTTTACAACAAATCTTAAAAAGTGTTTTTATTTGATTATTCTATGCCTGCATAGCTCAGTGTTAGAGCAACTGCCTTGTAGACATTTTGTTTAAGAAAGCAGTAGGTCGGGGGTTAGAATCCCTCTGCAGGCTTTTATTTTAATCTCTTGGACAGGTAATAATTTTTATTCCCAGACAATTTTGTCCATTGTGACTTTTCTTTTTTTTGTTGGATAAATTACATTTGTTAGTTCTTCGGGTTCAAACCATAGTTGTATTTCTTTTTTTGCGTTTTCTTTTGAATCTGAAACATGGACGACGTTTTCAAAGACATTTGTTTTAGAATTTATTCTTCCATATTTTCCACGAATTGAAATTGGATTTGCGTCTTCGGGGTTTGTGCTTCCTGCCAATTTTCTGATTTTTTCAATTGCATTTTCTCCTTCATAAACAAGGGCCATCACCCTATTAGTATGATATTCTCCTTGAATATATTTTAAAACACTTTCAAAGATTGCGTTACCTTTTTTTTCACCATGTTTTTTCACCAATGATTGTCTTAATTCTGAATAGTGTGCTTCTGCTAATTCTTTACTAACAGAAACCATTTTTGCAGCGACGATTTTTAATTTTGTTTCAGAAAGGACGCTGATTATGTTTCCAGTTAGTGATTTAATTAGTCCGTCTGGTTTTACTAGTACGAGTGTTTGCTCAATCATTTTTCTCCTTAGTTTCTTTTACTTCTTTTTTCTTTTTTGTTTTCTTTGAGGGGGTTTCCTTAGATTTTTTTGCAAGCCCTGGAAGCTCTGCTTTTTCTAATTCTTTTGTTTCAAAAACGCGAATTTCACAGAGCGACAGCGGGTAGATTTTTTTTAATTTTGGAAGGAGGGCTTTTTGCACTTCTCCTGATAAGATTTCACTGCAAACATTGAAATATTCTTTTTCTTTTAGATAATTTAAAAGAATGTTTCTTGCCTCTTTTCTTAAATGATTTTTAATTGCACGGGAGACCTTTTTTCTTGTTATTAGGAATGGCTTTATTGTTGCTCTGATATCCTTGCATTGGGCCTGGAATGAATCTTCAACATAAGAGGCTCTTTTTCTCATCATTCTTTTCACATAGAATTTCATTAAGTGAAGTTTTTTTGGATGGGCTATAAGTGCTTCATTATTGAAAATTTTGAGGATTATTTCAAGAGATTTGCCTTTTAATTTTCGTGTTAAATCAAGTTTGATTGTTTTTTTATCTAAAGACTCTGGAGTTCCGAGAACCTGAATTGTTTCATCTAATATTGGAATTTCTATCTGCTGGAATTTTTTTCTTGCTGCCATTATTCTTGAATTATTTTAGATATTCTTTTTCCTTTTTTAGAATTTTTTGATTTTTTACATTCTTGACATGTGTAAACAAGGACTTTTTTAGTTGTTGTTTTTGTTTTTCGCTTGAATTTTGTTACAGCAGGTTTTGAATATTTTCCTTTGTTTCCAATCCCGCGATTGCTTCCTCTTAGTTTTGCCCTATCTTTTGAACCTCGTTTTAAGGTTCCTCTTTTATGGCCTGCGCTAAGCAACTTTATTTTTTGTTCTGTCCTTTTTTTGCAGAATGGACAATATCTTCGTGTTTTCTTGGGTAGTTTCATAATGATAGGGTGGGGATTTAATTTATAAAGTTAATCATTTAAGTCTTGAAGCCAAGAGATAGGATGTTTTAAATATTCTAAAGTTAATATTCTGGTTTAAGGTGTAAGAAAATAAGGTTATTATCAGAGAGCCCGTTGTAAGAAATCTTTATATAAGAACGGGACTTACATTTAAGATGGACCTGTAGTCTAGTGGTTAGGTTTTCAAAACCCCACAAATGACGCATCCTTGACGTGGATGAGATCCCAAGTTCGATTCTTGGCAGGTCCATTTTACATATGATATATCATTATGCTAAGGGAGTATAATACTTACTAACTTACTTACTAAGTAACTAAATAAGAAATATTTAAATAGCAGTAATTTATCTTATTGTTGAGAGATGAAGAAATATTTACTTTTAATAGAGGATGAAAAGATT
>JAFCDU010000003.1 GCA_017609535.1 Candidatus Pacearchaeota archaeon
CTTTCTGAAGAACTCTCTTAAATATCCCAACAACTGCCTGAATGTCGCATTCTCATCAACAACAATCCCCTCTGTCTGATTGAATTCAAAACCATGGCTCCAGTCAACAGTCTCATTTCTAAAACATTTTCCAAGTGCAAAATATTTCGCAGGAATTGCATTTTCATTTTTAGATAATTCTTCTGAAATTTTTTTCAAGGTCTGTCCTGACAAACAAGTTGTATGAGTCCTCAATAAAACTTTTTTAGATTCCTCTTCACTCCACTCACCCTCCCACCCCCTGCTTCCACCAACCCCCTCCTCATGAGATTTCTTAACTTCACTAACAAATTTTTGTTCAGGTAATTTTCCAACTTTATCTTTAATATAAAAAGTATCGTGCTCCTCCCTAACAGGATGGTCCTGTGCAGTAAACAAAACATCAAAATTCCAAAAACCAGTTTGAGTCAAACCCCCAGTCATTTCCTTAAACCCCATTTCAAGCCAAATCTTCCTTGCATAATCCATTGCCTGATTAACAAAATGCCTCTTGCCTCCATAAATCCTCTTAACATCAGAGACAATATCATATCTCCTGAATTTCTTCCCCTTCCAAACCCCTGATTTTATAATTTTCGGAGTTAGTTGCTCAATTAAACCCTCGTCTAAATCCATCTTAGAAATTCTTTTTCCAATCTCTGTCAATTTAATCTTTACATCCTTCTCATCTTTAATCTCAATCAAATTCTTCCTCGCCTTAAGATTCTGCAAAGCCAGCTTTTCTTGTGGCTCAAGAGATTCAATATCCCTCGGCAAACTCTCCAAAAATTTCTCTTCCAACATTTTTTTAGTAATTTCATCTTTTTTAGCAGTCAACAAAACCTTTCCATTAGAAATTTTTACAAGCACCTTCCTCCTTAAAACCCCTATCCCAATCTTAACTTCCTGCTCAATTCAGCCCAATCTCTTTAATCCGAGAAATTGCAATCGCCCTTTCTCTGGCTAATGCATTCAACAATCTTCTCTCAGGAAGCCCTTTCTTCAAGTAATAAATTCCATTAACACCTGCAATAATAATTTTCCTTAATTTTCCTTTTGCCTCAACAAGTCTCTTCTTCTTCAAAAAATCCAATGCTCTCAAAACAGTCGTCTTATCACATCCAGATTTCTCACTAATCTCATCTAACTTCATCCCATCTTCAAGGATAGGCAAAACCTTCCGCTCAATAGGAGAAAGCGATTCAATAATTTTCCTTTCATCCATAAAGAAGTTTAGAATTTCAGATATTTAAAGTTTAACTATATAACAAAGCGTATAAAAACTTAAAAATAATAATGGGTGTAAAAAATGATGATAATAGAAGGAAACGCACTAAGAAGAAGCCCATCATTATTCGCTTCTATTAATGAAATCAACCCCAAAGGTAACCGGGTGCTCTACTTTCCATATCAACAAATATGTAATGTTGAGGGAAACCTTCCAAATGGACATTATAAAATAACAATTGAACAAGAAGGAAAACAACTCCTAAATATCTATGGAAAACTTGCACAAGTAAGGAAGTTTGGAGAAGTAGGTTATGTCATACAAGAAGAAGATAATCCCAGCAGACTTGATAAAATTCCATTAAAAAATCTCAAAGTCCTTGTATCTTAATCTAATACAAAATCCTATGAATCTTTTTCAGCTCTTTTATATGCCTTCCCCTCTCCCGGGATAAATCCCCCTTATGCAGCATCTTCAGTAAATCCTCTCCTGCTAAAACTTTCGGAAGAATGACATAATCCGCCCCTAAATCATACAAATCCAATGCATCATCAATCCTACTTGCAGTTAAAACAACTTTTGCTTTAGGATTCTTTTCTCGAACAGTCCTCAACAAAAACCTATTATCTTCTGCATTAGGAACAGTAGATAAAACTAATTTCACCTTAGATAAATCAACTTTCTCCAAAATCTCCGGACTTCCAATTTCTCCATAAATACAGGAAATCTTTTTCTCAATCAACGCATTAATAATCTCTGGATTATAATCAATAACCAGAATCTTATCCTTCTTCTTCCAAAGGTTTTTCATTAAAATGCTTCCCATCCTATGGCATCCAACAAGTAAAATCGTCTTTTCACTCAAAAGACCATATTCAAGTTTTTCATGCATCGGCAAAAACTTAAACAAACTCAAAGGCCTCTTGAAAATTCTATACAATATTGATTTATAATCTATAATATATGTAGTCAATCCCATTGTAATTATAGTTGATAAAACAATAGTTGAAAAAATACCCGAAGTCAAAACCCCCAAACCAAGCCCCAGCATACCAATTATCAAGGAAAACTCAGACAATTGTGCAAGTGAAACTGCAGACATAAAGCTTGTCTTAGGCCTATACCCTCCAACCCTCAAAAGAAAGAAAGTAACAATCGGCTTCACAATCCACGCCCCCCCAAGCAAAAATATAAACAAAGTCCAAGAAATTCCTGAAAAAATAATCTGCATACCCAATGCAACAAAAAATAAAATAGCAAAGAAATCCCTTAATGGAGTAATTCTTGATTCTAATTCTAATTTAAATGGGCTGTTAGCCAGGGAAACTCCCGCGATAAAAGCCCCAATAACAATTGATAACTTCATAGCAAAAGTCAAAACAATAAACAAAAATAAGACGCCCAATGCAGATAATAAAAGCATCTCAGTTGAAGTTGCAGCAAATCTAAATAATCTATTTAAAACAAATCTCTGAAGTAAAAATGCAAATGCCAAAATACCGACTAGCCCTGTCATTGCAATCAAAATCGGACTCAAACTAAACCCATCACCTGACATAAAAACAACAATCGCAAGAATAGCAATCAAGTCCTGTAAAAGCAAAATTCCCAATACCAACCTGCCATGCATGGTCACCAATTCCTCTTTATCGTCAAGTAATTTAATCACAACCATAGTAGAGCCAAAGGCAAGAATAATCCCAATATAAATTGCCTGTATCAAACTTAAAGCTAAAATCTCCCTAAATAAAAGAGTCAAAAAGAAAACAACAGCAACCTGAAAAAATCCAATTAAAATAATCTTGCCAATCCCCACTTCTTTGATTTTCTTAAAACTAATCTCAAGTCCTGCTGCGAAAAGCAAAAAGGCTATCCCCATCTCTGAAAAAGTTTTTATCACTTCAGTATTCTGCACCAAACCTAAAACCAGCGGTCCAATAATCAAACCAGCAATAACATAAGCAGGAATCAATGGCTGCCGGAAAATCCTCGCAATAAAAGCAAGCACAGCAGAAATAATCAAAATAAACGCAATATCAAAAATCAAAGCTTGCTCAGCAGGAATATTTGCAATAAATTCAGAAATCACTCCAACAACACCTGCAAAAAATTCCATCACCATCTTTTTATAATTTGTTACAAATTGTAAACCTCTGAACCTGAAATTTACTTTTAAATTAAAAGAATAAAAGCTTTTTATAGGTTTTTGTTGTCTTTCTTAGATTCTTGCTTCGCAAAAGATATAATTAAATAAAAATTATTATTAACTAACCAAACCGCGAGGATTATGATTTAATTCTTAATCTTATATAATGGAACAAAGTTCCAATTGTGCGAAGCACTAAACCATATATTCTCTCGCCAATTCCTCAATGTAATCATAATCGCCAAGCTTTCTTAACCTTGCAATCAATCCCCTTATTTCTGGTTTTGGTTCGGCATTTAATCCTCGCCCTTTAGGATTGGGCCCACTTCTGTCTGCATTTAATAGCTCGCTTAATCTTGCTCTTGCCGAGTAAATTTCACTTAATTTAGAATTTATATTTTCCATTTTGGCAATTAATCTTACATTTAAATAATGACTATCATAATTTCTAAAAAACTAACTTTTACCTTTTTATTGCCAGTCTAGTGGCGAGATTAAGTTTAGATTATCAACTCTCTAAAAATTCCTTTTACTAATTAAGGACAAATTTAATTGAAACATAACTATCATAAAATCTAAAATGGGCTTGGTGGAGTTGGACCTGGTCCTCCACTGACCCCACCGCCTCCGCCTCCTCCCCCGCCTCCTCCACCAAAAGCAGGAGCAAGTGTAGAACCAATCCTGACGATTGTTTTATAAATTCCTTCTAAAATAACGGGATTATTAGAATCATCTTGTTCATTATGCTCTGATGCAGATTTAAAACTGCTTGTTATTGGATTATATCCATCTTTAAAACTAAAACTCTTATTAAAATCATTTCCTCCAGGCAGAGAATCAAATGTTGTTTTTCTCAAACCATTAACAAAACTCCCCCCATATTTTAAAATAGGAATTGGCTCACTAATTACCTCTAAACCTCCTGTCACAACACCAACAGGCAACTCAACTGCATCATTTATAGTTGTCAAACCTGCTCCAAGAATTGAAAATGGATTATAGAATTTAACATTGCTCCACGCCTCGCCAGTTGTCTTAAAAAAACCTTTGTTTTGATAATCATAAAAAGGATTGCTCTGCTCTTCTTCAATTATATATTTTGTTCTTCTAACTGATGAACCCTCAGGATTATATACAAGATTATGAGAGCAACCACTGCCAAAACTGATAATTCCTGCCAATAATAACCTACTAATCAGGCCCTTTTCTTTCATCCTAATGTGCAATAATTTTTAGTTCTAATCCAATATCCCTTTCCCGGTTCATAACTATCAACAGAACATCTGCATCTTATTGTGCCGTACTCACTGACACAGTCTTCATACAATCCATTCCACCCTTCCACTTCAGAACAACTCTCCACATAGTCCTCATATTTCAAAATTCCAACATCCTCTCCATTAATGTCATACAATAAACATGTTCCTTTATCAAATGTTTCAGAAGAAGAAGGTGCCCCTATAAGATTCCAGCCACTCGCTAATTGGAAATTTGAATCAACAGCTCCTCCTTCCTCCATCTCAACATAGCAGTCATCTCTAACTTTGACCATATAACCCTGCCCTGGATTTAATTTGCTGTTTAAACTGATAAATCTATAATTGCTCAAATCAAGATTATCAGATGGGGAATAATAAGCTAAATCATAATGCCCGTTTTCATAAACAACATCACAATCCGTTTTTAATTCATTAAAACTAACACTGCTGTCTCGTGGAAGAGAGAATAGATTGACGCCTTTCTTCAAATTAAACCTTACATCACAGAGACCTTCATGACATCCATAATCACATGTTTCTTTCTCCTTCTTTTCTATATCTTTCCTGTCAAAACAAGCCCCTCCTGAGCATCCTTTTTCATGGCAAGTCCTCTTCTGCCAGACATTGCCAAACTCGCAATAATCATTCCAGTTATCGCATGAATAGCCTGAATAACAAGGTTTTTTCCTTTTAAATGAAGAGGTAAAAAAACACTTTGATTGAGTTGTTCCTGGATTAGAGCAATAATAGTCTATAAAAGTTCCCCATACATCACCGTCCTTGCACTGAAGATTTTTCCATTCATCTGCAGGACAATTATAGTCCCCATAACACTCTACCTTAGGAGAGCATACACCATTATTGCACATTGGCTTTGAGGATGGACAGACATTTCCGCAATAACCGCAATTCTTTGAATCCGTCATAACATTAACTTCACATCCATTTGCAGGGTCATTATCGCAGTTTGCTTTTCCAGAAGAACAAGATTTGCAGCCGCTATCTGAACAATAACCAGATGTGCCACAATTTGTTGATGTATATTTACACCCCTGACTATTGCTTGCACAATAATAATTCCTATAAGTATTGTCATAACATCCATCCTTTAAATTGCAATTTGTGCAAGTGCCGATTCCGCAGGAAGTATCTGTGTTCCTGCAGGATAATTTTTTACAGTTCCTGATGTGCTACCAGAACATCCACTTATATATTCACATTTTTCTGCTATAGCTCGAGTTAAGTCAGAAGAACTAGTACAAGAACAATCTTGACAACTTGCAGAAAAACAAGGCCTATTACAATCTACATAATCTCTATATGTACAATATGATGTTCCTTTAGCAGAATTATCTCCTGTTATAAAATAATAATTTTTCCAATTACAATCTTTATTGCCGCAATCAGAACATCCAGCCTTTATAGTGCACGCTGAAGAGCCTGCCCCTGTACCATCACATATATAATATGTACACAAATCATCTCCTGAACAGGAATCCGCATCAGAGCATTTATGATTATCTGATGGTTTATAATAATGGCATCCATCACAACAAGGTCCAGAAGTGCATTCACAATCAGGTACACAATTTCCATTTCCATCGCAGTGTTTACCAAGACCACACCAAGTTCCCTCTTGAAAATTACTACATCCTCCTCTTTTAGTCCCGCTACAATCTCCATCTGCTATGTATTTACAAATTCCACATGAATATTGCACTGCATCATTTCGTTGAGAGTTACAATCAGCACTATTAGGATCCTTACAATTACCAAAACCCTCACACCTACTTGATGTTATATCTTTCTTATTCCAACATGTTTGTGTTGATGTCGCACTCTTTGTTCCTGTCTTAGAATACCAACTACTGCAATCTATTCTTCCACAAGCAGAATCATCCGAGGGTGTTCTTGAACAAGAACCAATACTATTGCATGTTTTGCAAGTTCCACATTTAGTACCAGACGACTTATATTTATATGGCCTTGATGAAGTATCACAGCAAGGTCCAGAAAGACAATCACAATTATAATCTACTTTAACATCTTGTGGTTCACTTTCGATAGGAACGAGACAATTTTGTTTATCATCCTTGATTCTAAAATAAAATTCTCCATAGGACCCAGGGTCTTCTTCAATAAAAGGAGTTAAATCAACATCTTTAAATGTATGTTTAATCTTACAATGCACACCATCATAAGTTACACATGGCTGACAATATGTAGGCGTTACACTATCATCCCACCCCGTATCGCTTTCCCAGATACTAATACAAGCATATGCCATCAATGAAGCACATCCAACTTTTTTCGTCCCTATCACCTCAACAGTTATATCAATCTTCTCATTTTCACAAACACTTGTAGGAAATAGGCTGGCCCCTGCTACAAACAATTTATATTCCACACCATCCCTAACAATATACTTTCCATCTGCTTTTGAAACTATTTTGTAACCTAAGTTTTCATCCTCCCCACCCCCTCCCTCAGGACAAACCTTATTAAAATCATTCCTCACTTTTATCATATCCAGAAGATTAATCTTACCATCACGATTAACATCATAATTCAAATTATCTCCATTTAAATTATTCCTAATTCCAATCATATCAAGAAGATTAACTTTACAATCTCCATTCACATCACTTTCTAGTTTGCAAGGACAAGAAGACATCTTTCCGAATTCCTCACCAGAAACAAACCCGATAGAAGCAACTAATAAAAAAACTAAAATGAAAATTGGAATTTTTTTCCTCATTTGTTAAAAAACAAAAAACATACTAACTATATAAATATTTCTAAGGAGCATAGTCATGCCAAACAAAGAAGAAGTCAGCAAAATTATAGGGCTTGATTAAAATTGTAAAGATTTAAAGCATAGGAAAAAGCAAAAGAGTGTCTCCCGTCATTAAAGATTTAGTGGCTCTAAAAATGTTTCTTTGTCACTTATAAAAATCAGCATCTCTCATTCAAATGATTTCTGACAAAGATTAAATCAGCAATATCAATTTTCCCATCGTTATTTGCATCTGCCTTCCAGTTATCCTTTTCCTGAACACCCACCCTATTTCTGACGAAGATTAAATCAAGGATATTAACTACGCAGTCACCATTTGCATCGCCTTCCAATATTCTCCTGCATCTCCCATTTCCATCGCATTCTGCATTTGCTCCGCAAGATGTCCCAGAAGGATAGAAAGAGCATGAACCATATAAACAATATCCGCAGGGTTTGCAGGTTTTAATGAATCTCTCCCTTATGTTTGCAAAAGGGGTTTGGCCGTCACAATAAAAATCCCGGTAAATAACATTATCGCCTTCACAAACATACATATCATTATACCCTGTCGGCTGTTCATCAGTATCTTTTTCCATTCCATTTTCAGGATTACAGCAAGGGCTCTCTTTTGGTATGCCTAAATTTCCATCACAGCACTGGCTCAATTCAGGATTGCAGGGTTTAATGTCATGAGTTTCTATCCAGAATAATCTATAAAGCCCTGCTACTGCCTTTATCGCGTGAGGAATATTTGCCTGTGCAATTTTCTTCAAATTTTCATCATTACCATCGCCAAAAAAATTTTCTACCTCATCCTTGTCAGAAATTATTTCAATTCCATTATTAATCTCATTTTCCCAGAGATTTTCAGAAAAAGAATATATCTCTCCATTTTTATCAGAAAAATACTCATTTCCATCAACATCATCGCTTGCATAATATTGGGTCTTTTGAGCAACATACCAAAATAACTTAAACAAATCGCTCGGATTTTTCTTAATGTTTTCCCAGTCAAAATCAAGAGATTCAGGAGCATAATATTCTCTTATATAGTCCCCCCCATCAAAATCTTGATATATTCTTGGGCAAAATAATTCATATTCATCATCATCTATCCATGAGGGATGGCCGTCATCATGAACATGGGCAGGAACAGTTAAATCTTCAAGCAAGTGGGCGACCCTGCCTAACCAGTAATATGCTCTTGCCTTATCAAAAGGATAGTTTTCAATAACATAATTATCCCATAAATATTGCGCCCGCACATAAGAGGACATCACCCCTTGATAACCATAGTTATATTCACCATTTTGTGCAATGTCAGGCTCCCAAAAATGCCAGCATGAAGGTGTTCCTGTAAACCAGCACCAAGAAGGAGCATTCGGCACCCTTTCTCTATCTTCCTCGCAACTGCCAACTAAAATGCCCTCTGAAGAATCATATCCATCTCTATCGCAATAAAAGTCATCTTCACTTTCCCAAACAGCAGAATAATCATTTTTGTTTATAAAAGAGGTAATTTCCGGCACGCTCCAAACCTTGCTTGCCTGATAAGAAATCCATTGATGAACAGGAGGTTCAACCTCATGCATTACGCTCTTTCCTTCATCTGAAGCATCTGCAATTTTTGCAGAAACCCCGCCAACTACAAAAATCAGCAAAAGCCAAACAATAATTATTTTATTCATCGCCGAAATTACAAGCATCTCTAACCTGCTCTGAACTTGCCCCTAAAGAAAATAAAAATGCTTTTAATGCGCCTTTGTCTGCATACTCATCAGAAAATAAAGCAATTTTCAACCTGCACCCCGCCCGACGGCAAATCTTCACATTCTGAATAATCCTCGCAATTGCCCTCGCTTTCTCAATCCTATCCATCTTTCTCAATGAATCAAAATCAATTACAATCCCAACTCCTCTTTCTTTTGCAATTTTTGCCAAAACATGATTCAAGCCAGAATCTCTCTGCTTCAGCGTGTCTTCAGAATGCCCTCTCTCAGGAGAAACCAAATAATCAATTTTAATTGTTTCTAAAACACGCCGATTAAAATTATCGTCCCTTCCCAAAACAAAAATCTTTTTATCAATCCCCAAACCCTTCATTGATGCAACAATTCTCCGCACTTCCTTCTCATTTGCATCAATCAAATACCCGTCTTCCTCATCACTCTTAGAAATTTCTTTCTTAGATTTCACTTCCTTAAGTTTCATAATTATCAATAGAATTTAACATATTTATTCTTTTGTATAAATATTTAAATCAAGATAAATGAACAATAAATTATGTCTTATCCGCCAATTTTATTTATAGACGATGAACAAGATTGCTACAACCTATTTAGTCTAGCTCTGCAAACTTCCCGCTTGGAAAAAATTCCGCGTTTAATTCACGCTTACAATTTGGAAACAGCAGTTTATTCAATGAAAAAAGAAAAAGGAAGGAGAGGTCTTTATGCTATAATATGTGATAACCATTTAGCAGATGTCATTGATGGAGATGAATTTTTAAGAGTAATAAGAGGGTATCCAAATGCAGAAGATTTAACAGCAGATATAAATAAAATGAAAATAGAGGACATAACTGACGAAAAAGTTAAAGAATTTATACAATCAAATTTTAGCGATTTTTCAGAATACCAAAGATTAGTTAATTATTATTTTGAATCTGGACCTGAACCAATTGTAATAATGGTTTGCGGGTCCCCAAGTGAAGTGAATAGAAGAGGGATAGAAGACATCTCCATAATACCCAAATCAATACCTGTCCAAAAACTTATAAGAAAATTATTCAGCTGATTTCACACAAATTCTAAAATAGCAATCTACCCATACACCAAACTCCCCCTAAACTTCTTGCCCTCAATTATCTTCTCCACATCCCCCAATGAACCGACAATATAAGTTGGAACTCTCTTCTCCATAATTTCTCTCGCAGCTGACTGGTCTAAAACAAAATGCTGTCCTGCCTTAAATTTAATTTTAGAAGTCATCTCATTAAACTTCTTCCATGAAATCCTTTTTATAAACCTCGCATTTTTATGAGTTTTGGGATTTGCAGTATAAACCCCTCTAACATTTGTAATATTAATAAATGGGCATTTCAAATAACCAGCCAAATCAGCCGCAGTTCCATCAGAAGTATTCTTGTCTTTCCATCTCAAAGCCCCGCAAAAAACAATTTGATTTTTCCTCAATAAATTCTTAACCTTTTCCATACTTTTCGGAAGAGCATGATTTGCCTTTTTCCCAAATAACCTCATTAATAAACCAGCATGCAAACGAGTAACAGCAATGCCTGCCAGCGATTGTTTCTTGCGACTCTCCCCCAACTTTCTCAATGCAGAAATATATTTTCTCGCAATACTCCCACCGCCAGTCACCACCACAAACTTCTGCCCTCTATGTTTATTAACAATCCTCTCAAATTCACTAAGAAACCTCCAATCAACCTCCCCTCCATCAATTATTCTGCTTCCACCAAGAGATATCACCCATTTTTTATTCATATAGAAAAAAGGAAAAATGGATTTATAAATTATTTTATTCTCCCGAATACCCCATTCAATTTAATCAAGGGGTTAATTTTAAATACACGCCAACCTTAATATTAAAAATGAGGGATATAGATTTTAAAAAAACACATAAAAGACATAAATGGCATCTCAACATCTTAACCGCTGTTTTGCTTGTAGTTATTGTCGGACAAATTTACATCTTCATCTATGTGGAAAGAAAAATTGATATTTCAGTTGAAAGTTTAAAAAAAGATTTTAATTCTCAGTTTATAGCATTAAACACAAATCTTAATACATTATCAGATGCCGTCAATCTTGTTTCATCAGCCCAAACAAGTTTAAAAGATGAATTAAGCAGTCTAAAAGCAGAAACAAGTGCAGACTTTTCTGGAATAATTGAACAAGAAATTAAAGGTATTGTGTCAATTAAAACTGATGTTGCTCAGGGCTCGGGTTTTATAATAACAAATGACGGGTATATAATAACAAACGCGCATGTTTTAGTTGGAGCGCATATAGCAAAAATCTACACATATGATAATAAGGTTTATACCGCAGATTTCATCGGCTATAACGGAGATATGGACATAGCTCTGCTAAAAATTGATGGAAGCTTTAATGAATTGGAATTTGGAGATTCAGAAAATGTCAAAATTGGTGAAAAGGTTTTGGCATTAGGAAATCCTCTTGGCCTCTCATTCACAGCAACAGAAGGAATCATCTCAGCAATCCATCGTGAAGGAATAAATGGACTGCCTTACTACTTCCAGACAGATGTCTCATTAAATCCTGGAAACTCTGGAGGCCCATTAATTAACACCGACGGGGAAGTCATAGGAGTAAATAATTTCAAAGTCGCTGGTGCAGAAGGAATTGGCTTCGCTCTAGAATCAAACTATGCTAAAGATACAGTCAATGAAATAGCAATGCAGAATTTAAATCAGACAATCTTATAAATTGATTTCAGTTAATTTAAATATGGCAAAAGAAGATAAAATTACATTCAAAATTTCAAAGGAAAACAGCTTCTCTGAATGGTATTCTGAGATTCTTTCAAGAGCAGAGATTCTGGATTTAAGATACAATGTAAAGGGATTTGTTGTTATTCGTCCTTGGGGTGCAATGATTATGGAAAGAATGTATAAATTATATGAAGAAGCACTTCAATCAACAGGGCATAAGCCGTGTATATTCCCTGCAGTTATCCCAGAGGAAAATTTCAAAAAAGAAGCAGGACATATCAAGGGATTTAAGCCGGAAGTTTTTTGGCTAAAAGAAACCGGCGACGAAAAACTTGCTCTTCGTCCTACCTCAGAAACAGCATTCTATCAAATGTATAATCTCTGGATTAGAAGCTGGAGAGACCTTCCATTAAAACTTTATCAAAAAGCAAATGTCTTCAGATATGAAACAAAAGCAACCCGCCCCCTAATCAGAGGGAGAGAATTTTGGTGGATTGAGGCGCATAACGCATTTGCAACAAAGGAGGAAGCAGAAAAACAAGTTCAGGAAGATATAATAATGACAGAGAAAGTTATGCACCAAAGCTTCGGGGTCCCATTTCTTCCGATGAAGCGGCCTCACTGGGATAGATTCCCCGGAGCAGACTACACAATAGGTTCAGATACAATCATGCCTGACGGAAAAATAATCCAACAGCCATCAACCCATCTGCTCGGACAGCATTTCTCAAAAGCATTTGATATAAAATTCAAAGATAAAAACGAAAAAGAAAATTATGTTTGGCAAACTTGCTATGGTCCTGCAATTTCCAGAATCCTTGCATCTGTAATCGCATTTCACGGCGACGACAACGGACTAATCATCCCATACGCAATTTCCCCAATCCAATTAATTATAATTCCAATCTTCAAAAAAAACAATAGGACAAAAATCCTAAATCAGGCAGAAAAACTAAAAAAAGAATTCCTAAACTCAGGAATTGCCGCAGATATAGACACAGAAAACAAGCGCCCTGGAGAAAAATTTTTCTTTTGGGAAATGAAAGGAGTTCCATTCAGAATAGAACTCGGAGAGCAGGAATTGTCAAAAAAAGAAGCATGCATTTTCATCAGAGACACAAGAGAGAAAGTAAAATGCAGATTCCCGCAACTTCATAAAAAAATAAAACAGCTCGGAAATGAATTTGACATCCGCCTGATTAAAAAAGCAGACGCATATTTCAAAAAATCAATAAAAGATTGCAAAAATAAAAATGAAATAAAGAAAGCACTAAGTGATAAAAAAATAGCAAGATTCCATTTTTGTTCTGTAGAAGAATCAGGAAGCAAATGTGCAGAATTCATTGAAAAAGAATTGCAGGCAAGAGTAATGGGAATCCGTGCAGATAAAAAAGAAAAACCAACTGGAAAATGTGTAATCTGTGGAAAAAAGGCAAATGAGATCGCATACGCAGGAAAAAGTTATTAATCAATAACAAAATAAAAAAGGAGGTGAAATGGCTAATGCAAAAATGAATGAAGAAAAAGCTATAAAAGGACAGCAACCCAATCCGGTTCAACCGGATAAGAAAAGAATTCCTTGGCTTTGGATTGGAGCGGGTATTGTTGTAATTGTAGTCTTATTGCTCATATTCAAAGTAATTTAGGTAACCTAAATCAGATGTATCCCTATCTTCTTGATTTAAATTTATTTAGAATTTCCTGATAAAGAATAATTTATAATAATGCGACATCCTTCCAGACAGAAGGGGGAGGGCGTCCTTTCTCAAATCAGGACATAATCCACAAATCTTGCAGGATTTATTGTCCCTTTCAGACATCATTATCGTGGAACCTACAATCAACACATTATTCAAGAATTATAACAACCAAATGCCTAACCCTATGACTGCTCTGCATAAATTTTACTTCCTCTCTTATTATTGCATATATGTTCAGTTATTTGTATGTTTTAGATTATGTCCAGCCGATTTGTCGCAATTCATCTATCAACTAAATCCCTCACAAATTTCAAAATTCTTATTTATTTTTTCTTCTGAAATTCTGTTAAATGGCATTTCCCGCAATAAAGACGCCCCTGCCCTTGAGAAAGAAATACCCCAGGCCCGCATCTTGGGCAGGATTTCTCTCTTTTAAGTTTCCCGTCTTCAATTTTATATTTTGTATATTTCTTGCTTGTGGGCTTGTTCTTATGTGGTTTCTTCCCTTTAATTTTTGATTTTATTGCCATTAGTCGGTCTTCTCTTTCAATTTATCTTCAGATTCCCCCGCCTCACTTTTAGCTTCCCCCTCCTTTTCACTTTTCTCTTCCTCAGATTTTTTCTTTGCTTCTTCCTCCATCTTCTTCCTAATCTTTTTAGGAATCTTCTCCACCTTATCTTTGGATTCTTTATTGTCATAAACAAAAACTTCTGCATTAAATTGGTTCGTGCCAAACCCCCCCTGAACCCTCTTCACAACAGTAAGTTCTGGTTCTTTTTTTAATTCTTTTTTAATCTCATCAAAACTCGGACTGGACTCTGAACTAATTTTTATTTGATACTCCTCCCTGTTGAGAAAAGGATTTTTTTTCTGATTAATAATCTCAAACTCCATTTTATTTTGTCTTAATAGCAAATTCGCCTTTATGATTTATTTTCATATTTTTTGCAATTTCAGATTCTTCAGGATTAAAAATAAAAACCCTCCCCTTGAATGTTTCAGAACCTGCAGAACTGCCGCAGACAGGGCAGCTCTCTCCTTCAAATATTCTCCTGCAGTCTAAACATGCTTTTCGCTTGCTCATTTCTTCCTCTTAGCTGCCTTCTCCTCTGCCTTCAATGCAGCCTTGGCAGCTTGTTTAGATTTTTCCTTCTCTTTCTCAATCCAATCCAGCTTCCCCAGGCCTGGCTGTCTCATTGTCAATCCAATCTTTGGCTCTTCCCCTTTATAAGAAATTGCAACAATTCTCGCAATACATGCATCGCCATTATTTAAAGTTCTCTTAGAATCCCTCCCCGCCAAACTCCCCGATTTTGAAAAAGAGACATAATCATCCATTGCTTGTGAAATATGAATCATCCCCCGAGTAACCCCCAAATCAACAAAAGCCCCAAAGTTAGTTATCTCGTCAATAACACCATAAACAACCTCCTGAAGTTCAGGTTTAAATACAATTAATTTAAAAACTGACTTGTAATAAGCAGCACCATCACCAGGGATTATTATCCCGTCATGGATTTCCAAAACATCAAGAACAGAAACAACAGTTCCAAGCTCCTTATCTTGAAGATTTTCATAGGTTTTCTGAAGTTGTTCCTTTACAGCCTCGTCAGTATTCAAACCAAATAAACTCGGTTCAACCCTTACATAGTCTTCAACTTCAACTAAATAGAACATATTTTAGAAAATAGATTTTGCTTTATAAAGGTTTTTGTATTAACAACTCCTTCTTCCCTCGCACAGTCAAAACCTTCCCATTAAACCTTTGTTTAATCCCCCTGTCCATTGTAGCAATAATTAAATTATTTCTCTTTGCATACCTCAATATTCCTTCATCAACATTCTTTACAGGCAGAGAAACTTTCTTATGGGGAATCTCCTCAATCAACTTCAAAGCCAATTTAGCAGCTTCCTTATCCTTTCCTTTTTTCCTTTCACTAACAGAAATTTCTTCTAATTCCCGCAATACTTCTTCAGGAATCAGCCATTCAATTTTTTTATCAAAAATCTCATTCGCAAATCTATCAAAATCAATTTTCTGCTTTGCAGTTGTCAGAAGAAAATTCGTATCTAATATAATTTTCATCTTAATGGGGACAGGAGGAATCTAACCCCCAGCTGTCGGTCTGGAGCCGACTATTTTAACGTTAAACTATGTCCCCTTAAAATTAAGAGGCAAAAAGATTTTTAAATTTAAGCAAGGGCCTTTATCTCCTGAATTTCCTTTGAAGAAACCGCAGTTCCCTTAAACTTCAATGCATAGAGCATAGCTTCTAAAATCTCCTTGCTTCGTTTAAATCCAAGTATATTTTTCTTATACGCCATATAAATCAGTTCAGATGAACGAATAAATTTAAAATCAGGCAAGTCAAACAATTTTTTATCATCAATATTTATTTTAGAATTCAATTTTCTCTCCATTAATTTAGCAAGTTTTTCCGGAGCTTCAATAAACATCCTCACAGTCCTCTCATCAGTCACAATTGCATTTTCCTCGCCGCACAATTTAGCAAACGCAAGACATGAAACCTCCCCCTCATGAACAAGTTTAATCTTTTCAAATCGTGTCTTAAACGCAGAATTAATAATCCTCATCATACTCCTCATCTCTTTCTCAATTTTATTATCTGAAATGCAATCAGAACTCATTTTTAAAATCCCCTTACTGATAAGATTCTTAACCCGAATCGCCTCAAACTTATACTTGTTTATATTCATCGGCTTATCAACAACCTCTTTCTTAACCTGAGGTGTCAAAATAAACTTGCCGTCAAATTTTTCTTTCAATCTTTCTAATATCGGCAACATTCCATTCATTGTCATGGAGATTATCGGCCCTGAATCAAAAATCAGATATTTCATTTAAACATCTCTTCTGTAAATTTAATTCTTTTCACTTCAGGCAGACTCTCGCTCACTTTCGCCTCTGAAATAGAAGATTGTCCAATATAACCTGCCAAATCCCACAAACTAACTCCGAGAAGATGGGCAGTCTGCTCTTCAGACAAACCATGCTCATAAAGTTTAAATGCCTTGTTTATTTTTGCCTTTCTGAACACATCGCGGATATATTGCCCAAGATTGCTCGATATCCTGTTCATAACATTCCTAATTTTCCCAACATCATCCCTGTATTTTTCTAATTCACCTTTTTCCAAATGCTCAATACTAGCATCCCAATACTTCAAAAATTCTGAATAAAACTTTTTCCAGCCCGGCATCGCCCTGTAATGCTTTCGCTCTACAATCTTAGCCAACGAATAAACAAGAACAGCAACAATCACATTGTCAGGGTCTTGAGAAATAGTCGCAGTATGAATTGTCTGATTGGATAATTGCTTAATCTTATAAGAATCATTTTCACTAATCGCCTGCTTGGCTTCCTTCAAAATTCTCAAAACATTATCTTCCTCTTTCATTTAATTGAATAGAAAATAACTTATATAAATTTATTCATAAATCTTCAAAATATTTATAAACGCAGGCACCCTAATTATAATATGGTAAAAAAGGGGAATAGTTCTAAACATAAAGATAGAAGAATGACTGCGCGTGAAAGGGAGGAGCTTCTAATCGAAAATTTTGTTGGGCTTCAGAAAGTCATGACAACCCTATCAATAAGATTTGAAAAATTATCAGAGAACATTAATAGATTATTAGAGGTTTTTGAAGAATCTGCTAAAAATCTTGTCTCTGGAAAACCCCATGAATCAGATAAAGACCTGTTGAAAAAAATTGATTCCTTGCTTGACCAAAACAAAACAATCGCAAAAGGACTTGTGATGATAGAAGAAAAAGTCAGGCAAAGAACCCCGCAACAAGGCTCTCAACCTAAACAACTTCCAAAAATATGAAACAACAAATTCTAATGTCCCCAATACTAAAAGAGATAACGCTTTCTGTTTTAAAAAGCATTCAATATAAAAAATTCCCGCAAACAATTCCAAAAATCAATGCAGAACTAGTTCCGAAAGTTTCAAAACATGTCAGAGAAAGAATGATGGGTCCTGGAAAAGTCGGAGGAATTTCAGAACTAAAAAAACCAATAAGATTCCGCACAAGGCCCCCAGCCCAAACGAGAGTAATGCCAATGCCAAAAAATTATCAGCCAATATTAAGATTTAATTTCAAGATTGAGCAGTTATTAAAAGACCCAACAATAGAAATTATTGACTGCCCCGGTGCAGATAAACAATTAAATATTACCCGAAGAGGAATTAAACAAAGAACAAAAATAATCCTAACTAAAGATGAAATAAAACAATTTCTAGAAAAAATTGCTCAAGAAGCAAGAGTTCCATTAATAGAAGGGGTTTTCAGAGCCGCTGTTGATAATTTTATAATCAATGCTGTTGTTTCAGATGAAATCGGAAGCAGATTTATTTTAAGAAAAATTGCTATATCCCAATCACAAAAAGCCGAAGCATCTTCAACATGAATCCTTAATTTTCAATAAGAATAAATCTTCTCAATGTTCTTCATAATGCACGCAATACCGCTAATTCAAGAATTTTCAATTAAAGTATCAAAATTAATCGCATTGCAATTATTAATTTTCCCCTTTTCTCGTTACTGAAAAATTAAGCAGCGAGCAAAAGAGCCATCTTGATTGTATAGCATATCTTATTCAGCACTATAACAACCACCTCTTTCATAGTCGTCTAAAAATAATCACTGCAATTCACCGACAATTAAAAGATTAATGTTCTCGCGAGCGTGTCTAACAATTTTTTAATTTGATGAAAACTCCTTTGGAAAAAATTTAGTCTTGTAATTTTTAATATTACAATTATATAATCAAGAGCAAAATTTTTTGAGAGTTAGGACTTAACTCGCTTTTCACTTTTCTGATTTGAGAATTAAAAATAGTGAAAGGCAAAAAGCTCGGTCTCATTTGATTTATTAATAAATTTGGTGTTGATAAATGGTCTTGGTTAGGAGTAGAGTTAGTTAGAGTATTTTAGTTAATTAATGATAATTATTATAATTGCCAAAGGCAACTATCTAAGCGAACAATTTGCTCTTACTATCTAAAGATTATATTAGAAGAGTGATTAGAAGAGTGAATTGTGAGGAGAACAATTTGCTCTTACTATCTAAAGATTATATTAGAAGAGTGAATTGCGAACATTTAGGTCGAGCATTTAGCTTTCCACAAAATGGATTTAGAATAGGGAAAGTTGAATGCGAGTTTGACTATCTTTTACGCACAATCCCAAGACCTGAATGTGAGTTTGAGGAGAAGCTTTAGAACTTTTTTAACATACCTATTTTTAGACACGCTCTGTTCTCGCAAAACTTCTAATTTCTAATTCAATATTCTTCATAATAGCAACGATGCCTTGCACCAGCCACCCCCGCTAAAACAGCAATAAACAATGCAATCTTAAAAGAAGTCAGCCATGAAATTGTTCCAGAAACCAGCCCCTGGCTCACAGCAGAAGGGAATAAATCAGGGATAGTCCATGCCCAAAGTATCTTTATTAAAAAAAGTGAAACAACAAGCATAATCAAAGCCACAAGAATCATTCCAGGAAGAATAGCAACCCAATCTACTTTCACCCTCTTCTTTTTTGCCATAATCTTATAGTTCGCTGGGCTTTTTAAACATTTGTCTTAATTTTTCAGTCACTTCTTCGGAATTCCAGATTCCAAATCAATAATATATTTTCCTTCTTCAAGCTTGAAAACAATCGGCTTTTTATTAATCAAGCCAACCAAATCAATTTCAAATTTTCCCGGCTCTAATGCCTTAACACTTTCCAAATCTAAAATAATGGGCCCCTCCTCATCCTCAATATCAAGGATGCTCCTGACATCTTGTTCAATCTGCTCTTTCTCCTCTTTTTGCAGTTCCAATAAAGGCGGTTTTTCAGATTCTTTCTCAAGCCGCTCAAGCTGTTCCTCTTTTATATAATAAAAAAATCTTCCTCCGCAGTTATTACATCCATCAAGAATCTCCCTGCTAGTAATATCAATAATCCTTCCGCAATGAACACACTGGTGTGGCATTTTCCAGTTTTACTATTTTTGCCTATATCCCGAAACTGGGAAATAACATAGACATCTTTTATTTACCCATCTAACCAATTAAAAAAATATTGGCTAAAAATTAAAGGAAGAAGAGATATTTAAATTTTCGTGTGATTTAAATACTCATAAACCATATCCTTAATATGGTAGCAAAAAAATTTTTAGAGCAAATTTCAATTTCCAAGGATGAAACTGAAGAAATGAAAAAGATTGCGACAGAAATCATAAAAAAAATTAAGAGATTGGGGTATCAGGCAAAAATTGGCGGAAGTCTGGCTAAGGGGACAATGGTCAAGAAAAATGTCCAAGATATTGATATCTTCGTAGAGTTCAGTAAAGAAGAAGAAACAAAAAACCTGGAAAGAATATTAAAAAAAATAAAACTGAAAGGAAATAAAATCCATGGTTCAAGAGATTATTTTCAAATTAAAAAAAATAGCTTCATAATTGAAATCATACCAATTGTAAAATTTAAAGATGCCAAAGATGTAAAAAATGTCGTAGATTTTTCATTAAAACATGTGGATTATATAAAAAAGAAAATAAACAAAAAATTAGCTGAAGAAATTAAATTAGCGAAGGTGTTTTGTTATGCAAATGATTGCTATGGAGCTGAATCCTATGTGCAGGGATTTTCAGGTTATGCTCTTGAACTATTAGTAATATATTTCAAAGGATTCAAGAGATTCTTAAAGCAGATACAAAAAATCAGGGTTATTGATATTGAAAAAAAATTTAAAAATGAAAATCAAATAAAAACCGAAGTGAATCAATCAAAGCTACAAAGCCCGATAATTCTAATAGACCCTGTCTACAAATTCAGAAATGTGTGTGCCGGATTATCAAAAGAAACCTTCAACAGATTTCTAAAAACCGCAAAAGCTTATCTCAAAAATCCAAGTGAAAAATTCTTTGTCAAAAAAGAATTGGATTTTGAAAATTTGATGAGAATAGCAAAAAACAAAAAAGCAGAATTAATCAGTCTGAAACTTAAAACAGACCGGCGGGAAGGAGATGTTGCAGCAACTAAAATGAAAAAGTTCTTTAAATATCTGATTAATCAATTTGAAAAAAAGCAGCAAAAGATTATAAGACAAGAATTTTATTATCGCAAAGGACAGGAAGCAGAGGGCCATCTAATCATAAAAGAAAAACCAGAAATTGAAATAAAGGGCCCGGAGCTTAAAAATAAACATGCAGTTCAGAATTTCAAAAGAGTTAGAAAAAAAATTTTCAAAAAAGGAAAGTTCGCTTGGGCAAAAGAAAAAATCTCTATCAAAGAAATTCTTGAATCAAGCAGAAAAGTAGGTGATGAGATGAATGTAACATTTATTTTAGAAA
Source organism: Candidatus Pacearchaeota archaeon (assembly GCA_017609535.1). Lineage (GTDB taxonomy): Archaea > Nanobdellota > Nanobdellia > Pacearchaeales > GW2011-AR1 > JAFCDU01. The sequence goes on from JAFCDU010000003.1 coordinate 20,983, forward strand.
ACTAACTCTTCCAAGCCAGCTCAAACATATATCCAAGAGAATTCGCAAAATACTCAGAGTTTATCCAAACAGCATAATCAAAATCCTCATGAACAGAAGTCGGCTTGATTGTAAAAATTAATTCCTTATTGTCAACTATCAAAAATCTTGCATTAATTTTCTTTGACTTAATTTCAACACCGAACTTTTTGGAGAGTTTTTTAGATTCTTCCTCAGATTCAGGAATAATAACCTTAATATCAATCTTTTTTTTCTTAAGTCTGGAAAAAACATCCTTAAACATCTTTTCTTTTGTTGTTAATTCATATGCAGAAGTTGCAAGATAAAGAGATGAAAAAGCAGAATTCATAGTTTCCCTCATCTGGCTGTACAAATTATCCCGCCCTTTTATTGAAGTCGATAACTCATGATTCCTGATTGGTTCAATCCCAGAAGAATAAAGTTCTTTCAATTCATTGTATTCTTTTGTATCTGTCAAATTTGACAAAGTTTCTATCTTCTCTTCAGCATGCTTCATAGTGTTATTTTTCAATTTTTCTATTACAACCTCCGGTTTAACAGCAATATATTTTACAGGCTTGCCAAGCTTCTGAATTGCAAATCCTCTCTTCTCCAACGACTCAAGAACATCATAAGTTCTTGACCTTGGAACCCCGGACAACTCAGCAATCTCGCCGGCTGAAGAAATTCCTTTTGACAGCAAAGCCAGCCAAACTTTCGTCTCATAAATATTCAAATCAAAATATCCTTTTATTTTCTTAATTAATTCATTCTTAATTATCATTTTATATCTGAAAAATTATTAATCATCTCTGCCTTCTATTAACCAGCGCACATCAAGACTATCATTAATCCTCCCCAGTCTTGGCTCGCTTTCAAAAGATTTTTCAGCAATCAATTTTAATTCCATATTCTATCCCTGTAAAAATTCTTTATAAATCTTTTGTTTGTTGTCTTTTAAGAGTGATGAAAAGTAAAGTTTATATAGTCAAATTTATACTATTGTAAATGGCAAATATCTATGAAATATTCGACGCAGCTTATTGCGAAGGAAATTTTAAAGAAGCAATGTTAGAACCGAACTTAGCCAGAGATTTAAAAAAATTAGGCGGAACTTTTAATAATGTAAGATTCTCATTAACAAGACATATAAAAAACAATCCATCAATGAGGGCTGCTTACCAAGCTTATGTTAAATCAAAAAGAAGGGAAAATTCCAGGGACATTGTAAGAGCATTAGAGCGTCTCGGAGAAACCAATGCTGCAAGAAGAGCCTCTAAAACAAAACACGATTATGATTTCTTAGGCTTGCTTTAAAAATCCCTAACAATAAAAAATCAAAAAATTTTCAGAATAGGGAGTTATCGGATTAACTGGATGCTGATTCTTTTAATGAATAATAAAAAGAAATCTCCTCTTCAAGTTTTCCAACCACCCCTCTAAACTATCATATTTTACAATAAGAAATTCTTAAATCGTAATCTAACGATATTAAATCAGCCCTGGAATAATATAAGAAATTTTATCAAAAATCCTTGAAATTATTATAGCAATAAGTATTCCAGACGTAATAAAAGGCATCGCAGGATAGGATTTTCCTTTTTCAGAACGCCAGAATAAATAAGCCAATCCTAAAAATGCACCTGCAATTATCAGCAAAGCAGGATAAATTCCAAAAGCCCTCAAAAAAACACCTGCAGTTATAATTGGAAAAACAATATCCCCTCCCCCCAAAATCGCCAGGGAAATTTTAAACTTCCTTCCCTTTAATTTCTTCTTAGATTTTTGCATTTTCAATTTTTTAATCTGCGACCTTACCTTCTTTGATACATAAGGTATCAAAAAACCGCCGAAAATATTAAGCTCCTCCATCTGAAATTTTGCCATCTTTTGCATAACACCCGTATGCCAAACCGCCCACATGTCATAAAATGAAATCAAAATCAACAAAATAATTATCGTCAAAGGAGAAAGAATTGGAACAAAAACTGCCGCAATTCCAGGATAAATCAAAAGCTCAGTAAAATTATGAACAAAAATATTCGGCCTGTAAATCTTAAAAATAGCAAAAGGGATTGCTAATGCAAGAACAACCAAATAAGAATAAGGAATAACATTCTTAAAAATCGCATTAAGAGAAATCCCCAGAGCCATAACCACAACAACAAAAAACCATGCCCTAATCAAAAACCTGAATTTATATTTTGAAAGAATCATAACTAAACTAATAGCGATTACAAATGCAATTATAAGTGAAATCAATGATGGACCCGCTTCAACTTCAGGAGGTTGCAGACCATAAGGCAATTCTTGAGGAATCTCCGCCCCAGTTTCAGGGTCAATAATAGGAGAATAAGAATTCACAATATAAAGCCCAATAACTTGTGTTATTAAAAACATAGTTAAAAGCACAAGAGTAATTGTAAGTTTATGTTTCATCTTCTTTTTATTTTCTGGAGAAATGACTTTATAAATTGTTTGTTATCTCAACCGAATTGTCTCCAAATTCTTCGGCACAGCTGTTTCAATCTTCTGCGACTTATACAAACTTGAAGCCAAATCCAAACTCCTTGACTGCTCGCCGTGATTAATTATAATTTTCTTCGGCTTTGGATTTGAATTTGAGATAAATGCAAGCAACTGATTCCTGTATGAATGTCCTGAAAATCCGCTGATAGTATTAACTTCAAGTTTAATCTGAACCTGCTCTTCTTTGCCTTCATTTGTCATACTAACTTTCTTCAAACCCTCCTGAATCTGCCTTCCTAATGAACCTGCACCCTGATAACAAACAAAACAAATTCCATTCTTAGGGTTGTCTGCAAATTCTCTCAAATATTCAACAGAAGCCCCGCCGACCAACATACCAGAAGTTGCAAGAACAATACAAGGTCCCCCCTCAATAACTTTCTTTCTTTCCTGCGGTGAACCAACTTGCTTAAATACATCAGAAACAAAGGGATTCTTATCCTGAAAAATTAATGAACGCACATTCTTGGATAAATAATCTGGCCACGCAGTATGAATCGCATTAATATCCCAAATCATTCCATCAATATAAATTGGAACCTTCTGTAGATTGCCCGTCTTCATTGCATCTTCCAAAATCAACATTGTTTCCTGAGCCCTTCCAAGTCCAAGTTCAGGAATCAGCAATTTACCTCCTCGTGAAATAATTTTATTGACATAATCCAATAATTCCTGTTCAGCATCCCTCCGAGTCGGTGCAATATTTTCCCTGCCTCCATAAGTCGATTCAATCATTAAAGTTTCAAGTCTCGGAAAATAAGTAGAAGCCGGCTCCAACAACCTTGACTTCCCAAACTTCATATCTCCAGTATAAACAAAATTATGTAGTCCATTCCCAATATTAAAATGAATCATTGCACTGCCTAAAGTATGCCCTGCATTATAAAATGTAATTCTCACATCAGGCGTGATGTCAGTAACCTCATTATAATCAAGACAGATAGAATGCTTAACCATATTCCTTACATCAACAGATGAAAAAATCGGGGCAGCTGCCTGTTTGTAGGCAACTCCAATAAAATCAAGTGAAATCAAAGCTGCAATATCTCTCGTAGGATGAGTCATATAAACCGGCCCTTTATATCCCATCTTATATAAATAAGGAACCAAGCCGCAGTGGTCAAGATGCCCGTGGGACAAAACAATCGCATCAATCTCGCTTATATCAAATTCAGATACATTAAGATAAGGAAACCTATCCGCTCCTTGTGCAGAAACATCAATCCCGCAGTCAATTATAATTTTAGAATTCGGTGTTTGTAATAAAACACAGCTCCTCCCCACCTGCCTCCCCCCGCCCAAAATAGTCACCCTCACCCATTCTTCAATTTTCTCCGGATTCCACTCCTTGTAAATTTTCTTTCCAATTGAATTTAAGAATTTCTTTCTGTATGCAGAATTTTGATACAAAACTGCGCGGATATTATCAGTTATCTTTGATTTAATTGCCGGGCTTCTCTGAACATGCGGAGTCCAGCAAGTATTTTCCTTTATCGCTCTCAGCAAAGAACCTGCCTTTCCAATAACCATTCCCGGTTTCTTCGCCTCAATAACAACAATGCTTCTCTGTGTATCAAAAAGAATTTGCGTAATCTCCGCTTCTTCAGGAATCGTTTCCCGAATAAATTGCTCTGTTTTCTCCTCATCAAGCAGAATCTCTGTATCAGCCCTCAACTCAATCCTCTTCTTAATCTTATTAACAACCGCCCTGATATCATCATCACCCCCAAGCAAAAACTTCTTATTCATAGTATACACTACAATATTCGCGCCTTCAAAATTAGTAGAAGAAACAATTCCCTTAGGCAATTCTTCCTCTATTGTCTTTAATATATCTGCCATTCAAAACCGCTTTCTTATTTACCAATTTTTAGATTAATTTTGTTCTGTGTAAACTGCCTCTGCTTTTTGTTTTGCAACTTGTCTGATGCCATCTTTTGTAATTGCAAAAACATCAATACCAAAACCAGAAGCTGTATCTCTTTCAGACGATGCTTTAATCGCTTCAATTGCAAGTTCAATACCCTCGTCAATTGTCATGTTTTTTTTCCACTGCCTTTCCAATAAACCAAGGATATAAGGCATTCCTGAAGAAAGATTAGCATCATATTCAACAACCTTATCAACATCGCCTGCCGGTGCTACTGAATAAAGCTCTATACTCCCGTCCTCATTAATCCCCCCAACCATCAAACCAGCTGTAAACATTATCATTGCCGGCTGTCTGATATTTTTATAAGCTATCATTCCAAGCAGATTGGCTGCCTCCTTAACTGTCGGTCTTCTCTTATCTCTTAGTTCCTTCAATCTCAATTCAGCCCGAATCAGCTTCTTCAGCATCTCTACATCAGAAGCAACTCCTGTCCCAGAAATAATTAAATAATCATTTATAGGAACAACTTTCTGTGTATCCTTTCTCATTGTAATCTGCCCGCCAAGAGTTGTCTTTCTGTCCCCAGCCATAACAACCCCATCCTTACACACAATCCCAACTAAACTCGTGCCAGTTGTTAAAATTTTTTTCTTTAATTCTTCATCCATTTTATAACGTTCAAGAATATCCTGAAACATAAGTTTCTAAGAATTTATAATTATTACAAGAAGAAAGGGTTTATAAGTTTTATGATTCCCCTAAAACCTATAATTCTCATGGAAAATTATGAACAATTGCTACAAGAAGCTTATGAAAAAATAAAGCCGACAGAAGAATGTGACAGATTTGAAATTAAAAAAATAGAAGGCCACATACAGGGAAATAAAACAATCATAAGCAACTTTGGAGAAATTGCCAGATGCATCAGAAGAAAACCAGAGGAATTGACTAAATTCCTGCTCAGAGAACTTGCATCATCCGGGGAAATCAATGGAGAAAGACTAATCTTGACAAGAAAAGTATCTTCAAAAAATATTAATGACAAAATTGAAAAATATGTTAAAAAATATGTCTATTGCCCAAAATGCAAAAAACCAGATACAGAATTAATTAATGAATCAGGGAAAAAATATATAAGATGTCTGGCTTGCGGGCATAAACAAGAAATTGAATAATGGGAGAATTAAATTAAAAGGAGGCAAAATGACAGAAGGATATTGCGTAAAATGCAAGAAAAAAGTTGAAATCCAGAATCCAGTTGAGTCCAAGACAAAGAAAGGCACAAAAATTGCAAAAGGCAAATGCCCTAATTGCGGTACAACTGTTTGTAGAATGGGCGGACTAAAATAATCTTTTATTTATCTAAAGATTTATTAATCAAAAATTTTTTCTAAATTTATGTTAGTTAAAATTTATAAAGGCACAAGATATGTAGTCGCAATTTGCGATTCAGATTTAATTGGAAAAAAATTCGAACAAGGAAAACTTCAATTAGATTTAACAGGAAAATTTTTTAAAGG
>JAFCDU010000004.1 GCA_017609535.1 Candidatus Pacearchaeota archaeon
ACTTCTCGCCGCTCTCATTAAGAAATACATGACCTCCGGACAATACATAATCATCACTCATAATGATGCTCTAATTTCAGAGGCATCTACCTTATACGGCGTTTCTATGCAGGAGAATATAAGTAAAGTAATATCACTTAAAATCTAATAATCAAAAAGGAATATATAAGGCGAACAATTTGCTCTTGACTACTATAACACAAAGATTACAAAAGTAAAAAATATCTTCAAAGTCATAAGTTTAAAAATTTAAAAATAATTAGAACGTGGAGCTCTCTTCAATACCCTACCACTTCTGCCCATTTTGTGTGGATTTCCCAACCTTCTTGGAGGTTTATAATATCCAGAAGATTCTTCTCCTCCTAATGAATAATCTCCCTCTCCTTTTAATTGTCTGCCTAAATCACTGACAAAACAAGTAACTCTCTCACTAAAGTTTCTATCACTCTCCACTAACTCTAAAAATCTATCTCCTGTTGCATGAGATAAATCAGGAATCCATGTATAAACCACATTCTCCCCAATTTTCCTAACAGGTACAATAGGGGCAAGAACACAAACCCTCTCCCCTGAATAAGGAAAATCTATATGCACATAAATCTGCCCATTATGCGTTGCAAAATTTACTTTTGGCTCCATCTTAATCTTTAAAAATTGAGACTTATAAATTTAACCCCCGTCAAACTTTGGTTCTCGCATCCAAGTTTATTATATCAAAGACACTTAATCGCCTTGATACTTCTAAGCATTAATAAAAATGATAAGGTGAAAATTGGAATTTTCGCAGGGATAACCATTAATAAATAAAAAAGAAAAATCCTCTAAAAAATAAAAGAGGAATAAAAAAATTAAATTTAGTAGTAAGAAGTTTCCACTTCTTCCATCGGCTTTTCCTTTCTTGTCAATAAAACAATCAATAGTAAGAAGTTTCCACTTCTTCCATCGGCTTTTCCTTTCTTGTCAATAAAACAATCAAGACAATTAAAAGCACAACGAACACAATAACCAAAACAATAGTCAATGCAACAATACCGCTTGATACTCCAGTGCCAATAACATTCGCTCCGAAAACTACTTCTTGCTCATCTACATTAACTGAAAATGTATATGTGCCAAGTTCTGCAGAATCAGATGCTGTAACCGTTACTGGAATAATTTTACTTGAATCAGGTCCAACAGTAACCACTGAAGGAACTGAAACATGCAAGTTGCTACCTGAAACTGCGTTAATATCGTAAACCCTAACCTTGCTGCCAGAGTTAACCACAATTAAATCGTATGTGATTGTTTCGCCAGCTTTTAATTCCTTGTTCTTTACAGCAGCTAAAACCTGTGTAGTAGCAGCGCCTTCAACTCTAATGAGCTTTCTCACTGTTGTGCTTGCATCATCATTGTATGCCTCAACAGTCATCTCATAGACGCCATTTACAGCATCTTCAGGAATTTCCAGATAAACTGTCCGCTCAATAGAATCAGTTTCGTCGTCATCATCTTCAGCAGCCAAATCATTCAAGTATCTCTTTGCAGAAACACCCAATTCATCAACTGAAACCTGAATATAGGCATCTTCAAGTTCCTCCATTCCGGTGTTCTTAATAACAACAGTCACTGGAACACTATCGCCTGCTGAAATTTCATCATCATAATCAACAGACAAGATATCAAAGTTATAAGATTCTCTTTGCATTCTCAGATTGTATTCAACATGGTCATAACCTTCAGCTGAAGAGATACTTACATGAAGCTTAAAATCCTTTGTAGTATCTTTCAAATCTTCAGGCAATTCCAATGATAAAAGTTTGGAATAAACACTTCCATCAACAATGTTGAATCTCTCTGTCTCAGCTTCAACATCATCTCGAGTTCCTTCAAGCCAAACCTTGATTCTCACATCTTCTGCATCTCTTATCGCTTCAAAAGCAACCCTTACAGGAACAACTTCCCCTGTAAAACCTGCCATTGTAATATCCCAAGAATTCAGAGTTATGCCATTAAACTGAGTCTCAATGTCCCAGGCATGGTCACTCACATTCCAAGAATTCCATGCAGAAACCATTGTCACTACTAAAATCGCTATAACTGCCAAGAAAGGAATCAAAACAATTTTTCTCATATTTGTTTCCATTTTAATTTAGTTAGAACTCCTGCTCTGTGAGGAGCCAATTATACGACCAAAACGTTATTTATAAATCTTATGGAAGTGTAGTAATTCTAAAATGACAAAAAATTTAAATAGTATACCTCAATATACTTTCATGGCAAAATCAAAACAAATCACAACAATCAAATTACAAAAACAAACAAAATCCCGACTTGATAAACTAAAAGAACACAAAAGAGAAACCTATGATGACATCTTAAGGAAAATGCTGTGGATTCTTAATATTATAAAAACAAACCCAGAAAAAGCCCAGTATACCTTAAAAAAAATAGATGAAATTCAGGAGAAACTAAAATCAAAATCTAATCTCTCAAAACCCTAATACCAACCACACTATCTCCAACAGGGTCGGGGCTCTCGCAAATAATCTCAATATCTTTATTCTTAGGTATACCCTTCAAAACTTTCTTCCATTCAGATATACCCGCCATTTCATGGTGCTTTTCCCCTGCCTTAGAATAACTAATTCCAGAAAAATGACAATGCCACTCTCTCTGCGGAAAACTTTTCTTAATTAATCCAAATTCATATCTTCCATATCTCGCAAGAACATGGGCAAAATCAATGCAAAAACTGCATCCAGTCTCTTTTACAAGTCTCGCAATTTCTTCAACACTTCCAAAAACATTTTTCCTGCCCATTGTTTCAGGACACAGCTCAACATCCCACTTATTTTTTTCAACTTCCATCTGCATCTCCAAAATCCTCTTCCTGATATTATCAAAACTCAAGCCCTTATCTGTCTTCCCATAATAACCGCAATGAAAAACAATCTTTCTCGCATTTAACAAATTTCCAATTCTACATGAATCCAAAATCCTTTTCTTAGAATCCTCAACCTTCCTTTTATCGTCAGAATTCAAATTAATCCAATAAGGTGCATGAATGCTCAATTTAATTCCAAATTTTTCAGCATCCTCCCTAATCTTCTGAATCTCCTTCTTATGTCTCCTCTCCTTAATATAAACCCCGTATGTAAAAAGAATCTCAGCCACTTTAAAACCAAGTTTATGATAAAAAGCAAAATTTCTCGCAGAATCTTCTATTTTCCCTATTCCCGCAGGCCCTATTTTAATCATTCTAACTAAAAAATATCAAAATTAATTCTCTCCAAATTCTGAACAATATAAGTATGCATCTTTTTTATAATTAAATCCTGAAGCCCTTCTTTTAATTTTCCACTGCATAATGAAATGTCATCCAGAGGCCCTGTGATAACCCCCATAGGCAACATGCACCTCATAGTCTTCCCTTTCAAAGCCAACAAATCCTGCTTATTTAAATCCCCCCGAAGAAATTTGACATCAACCTTGCATTCATCAAAAGCAGGTCCAATAATCTTAAATTCAAAGGTTATATTTCCTCTAAAAACATACCGAGCCCTTGAACACTTAACAAGATTATCATTAAAACAATCTTGATTAGGACAAGTTTTAAAATAAAAAAAATTCGCCCAAATAAAAAACAAAACTAAAAAAATCACCAATCCAAGCAGAATTATCAGAATAATCCGGTTTATACCAAACACCTTCTTTTCCATAAAAATACTAAAAACTAAAACTTTTTAAATGTTAATAAAAATTATAAAGAAATTAATTCAACATTAGAATCTTCAATCTTGCCGAAATTCTTCGCAGCAACATACCTAATTCCTAATTTCTCTGCTGCCTTAATCACTGAAGTGCCCGCAGTTCTGGTAATCAAAATAAAGGCATCTTTTAGTTTCAAATAAGGAAGTTTAGAAGCAGAGATATTTCTCTCTACTTCTAAATTAGAATTCAAAACTAAAACATTCCTGCCTTTAATGTCACCAGCCATCTCTTTAAGTTTTTCTTTATCCTGCTTTGTCAGTTTCCTGCTTGTCTTGATGCCTGATTGTTTAAAAAATTCAGACGGCTCAACTTTTTTTCTCAAAGCTTGAAAAATTTCTTTTCCAGTCAGCTCCTCAACCTCTTTGCCGTCAGGAGCTGTTGCAATAAAATCAATATCTGCATTATCATTAACATTCTTTGCAATCAGTTTTCCTCCTCTGTCTCCATCAACAAATAAAGTCAATTTCTTTTCCTCGCCAAGTTTAGAAATCTCCTTCGGTAGCTTAGTTCCATTCATGCCAATAACATTTTTTACATTATGCTTTAGTAAATTAACCACATCAGCTCGTCCTTCAACAACAATAATTTCGCTTCCAGACAAATCTCCTGCAGGAAGTTTTTCATCTCCATACTCACTAATCTTAGAAACTCTCGTCGCCTCTCTCAATTCCTGCTCAATTTCTTGTGATTCCATCCCGGCACCTTTAATGCTGGCTAGCAATTGTTTAGCTCTCTCCATAATGTAATCTCTCTTGCTCCCGCGAACATCTTCAATCTCATTTATTGTAATCTTCGCATTTGTCGGTCCAATCTTATCAATAGTCTCTAATGCAGCTGCAATTATAGTTGTCTCTGTCTTATCCAAAGCACTGGGAATATTGATTTCTCCTTTAGTCTTGCCGTCTTCACTATGTAAATCAACATCAATTCTTCCAATCTTCCCTTCCTTCTGTAATTCTCGAAGCTCCATATCACTGCCAAGCAGACCCTCTGTCTGCCCAAACAAAGCTCCAATTACATCTGGTTTTTCCAATGGTCCTTCAGCTTCAAAGTCCGCACTAATGTTGTATTTAATTGAAACTGGACTAATTTTAGCCATTTTTCTTCTCCCAATTTAATTAACAGAAAAAGTTCTAATTAAAGGATTTTATCCAATAAATGTGAAAGTGAATGTGATGATTAAATGATGATTAATCAAACCTTTTTCTGCAAAATATCAAATAAATTATACTATATAAATGTTTTCTTTGTTATCCCTATAATATACAACATAATAATAAGAAGATTTATAAACCAATCCTAAATTAGAATTAGGAAAAAATTAAATAAAAGGAGGGAAAAAATGGAAGATGATGAAGAAATGACAAACGACGAGGACTACAAAGAAAACGAAGAAGAGGACGAGGCGGATGATGAGATTGAAGATGATGATGAAGATATAGACGACGATTCTTCAGAAGATGAAGAATAATTAAAAATTAATTTTTATTATTTTATTATTTCTTAAATCCCTTCAAGCAACTTAGCATCCTTAAATCTCCCCAATCTTCTATACCCCTCAAGAAGCTTATCCTTAATCTCGCCTTTTTCTACTTCATCCAAAGGCATTTTAATTAAATGTTCATAATATTTCACAGCAGCAAACGGCTTCCCTTTCTTTTCAAGTTCTTGCGCAGAAACCAAAAAAATATTCTTCATCGCTAACTTAATCCTTAACTTCTGTTCATTATCTGCATTTCTATAAGCTTTCAAAAACATTCCTTCAGCATCCTCAACCTTTCCAGCCCGAGCATAAAGTTCTCCAGCAGATAAATAAGCTTCAATTTTGTCTTTAAAAGAAATATCAATACCTGCCTTGTTCTGCATTGCTCTTGCAGCTTTCTCAAACATTCCTTGTGTCTCGCATAACTCAGCCAAAACACCCCAAATCCACCTTTTAACTTCATAAGTCAAATCCTCCCTCAAGGCAGACTCAAGATAAACAATTTTATTAAAATCAGTTTGCATAGTATTCAATTTCGCCTCAATTTCCTCCCTACTTTTTTCCAAAACTCTCACCATATTGAAAAAAGAGTTAAGAAGTTTTTAAGGATTATTGTGATAATTTCTCTGCCGCCCTAATAACATCATCCCAAAGATTTCCTTCAACCCAACGGTCTCTTGGGTCGTCGTTGTCATAAGTACGAATATAATGTCTTAACTCTGAAACAGCTCTTACCCTATCCATCCCAGGCCCCCCAACCCCCAATGAATCATCCTGACATGGAATCAAACCATTAATAGGAGGTTTATGGCTGACACTCGGTCCCTGTTGTCTTTGGATAGAACATCCTAAATCCCTGGCAATAAAATAAGCAGAATCGTGATACTCATCTGAATCCTGATACCGCGCAACAAAAGCCAAACCAACATCCCTATCATGAAAAGCATAAAATACTCTAACAGCTAATTCAGGGGCTGTTTTAACTAAATTCATTATTCCATTAAGATTGTTTTTAATCTCAGAAGAATACCACCCACAAAAATCATTAGTTCCCCCATAAGGCAGGGCTCTATTTTCCATCTTATAAATATCTCTCAAAAATTTATTTCTTCTTCTCAACTAAACTCTTGCAAATCCCTGCTGCTACTGTCTGTCCAGCATCTCTAATAGCAAATCGAGCCATGTGCGGATTAACATCAGCACTTTCAAGAACTAAATTTCCAATCGGCTTGATTCTTACATTAGCTGTATCTCCATTCTTCAAGAAGTCAGGATTCTTTTCAGATTCCTGTCCTGTCTTTGGGTCTAATTTTGAAATTAATTCAACAAACTGACAAGGAACCTGCGCAGTATGAACATGAAATACAGGTGTATAACCTTTCGCAATAACACTCGGATGATTAATAACTGTAATCGTAGCTGTAAATTCCTCTACAACTTTAGCAGGAGCAGAAGCATCGCAAATAACATCTCCTCTTGCAATGTCCTTCTTGCCAACCCCCCTTAAATTAACGCCAACATTATCACCTGGTTCAGCTTCCTGCATCTGCTCATGGTGCATTTCAATACTCTTAACCTCGCCTTCAACACCAGTCCCGCTTCTGCCGGGCAAAACAATAACCTTCTGTCCAACTTTCATAACACCTGTCTCAATTTTACCAACAGGAACAGTTCCAATACCAGTAATTTCATAAACATCTTGTACAGGCATTCTCATTGGAAGGTCTCGTGGCTTTTCAGGTTCTGGGAATTTGTCAAACATTTCCAAAACAGTTGGTCCTTTATACCAAGGCATATTTTCAGATTTCTTAACAACATTGTCGCCCTTCAAACCAGATACAGCCAAGAATTCAATTTCTTCTGGTCTGTAACCAGCCATCTTCAAGATTTCAGAAACATCTTCCTTAACTTTGTTATATTTATCCTCAGCATAATCAACAGTATCCATCTTATTGATAATAATTGCCAAATCCTTAACACCCATAGTCCTCAATAACCATACATGCTCTTTTGTCTGTGGCTGAACCCCGCCATCAGCAGCAACAACCAAAAAAGCAGCATCTGCTTGTGAAGCCCCTGTAATCATATTCTTAACAAAATCCTTATGCCCTGGAGCATCAATTACAGTCACCTGAAACCTCTGCGTCATAATTTTCTTATAAGCCAAATCAATTGTAACTCCCCTCTCTCTTGATTCTCGAATTTGGTCCATAATAAAAGCAAACTCAAAACCAGCCTTGCCGTGCTTCTCAGCTTCCTCCTTCAATTTCTTCATTTCCTGCTCACTAACTGCTCCGCTCTCAAAGAATAATCTCCCGATTGTAGTTGATTTTCCGTGGTCAACATGCCCTACAAACACAACATTCAAGTTTGGTTTTTCACGTGCCATAATTTATCTTTACAAATTTTCCTTTTTAAACTTTGCGGTGTCTCATAAAAATAAATTAGTTTATCGTCGGAACATAAAATAGGGCTCTTTTAAGTTTAAGATAAAAAATAATCAAAAAAGTAACTAAAAACCTTACTAAAAAGATTAAATTATGAAGATTCAAGAATAAATTGCAGATAAAAATTTCAGCAAAAATTATGAATAATCACTGCTTCTCACCAGCCCCAAAAGCTCCTTGCAAAAAACAGATACAATCCCCCTACCCAAAAAATTTTGATTTTGACTATTATTTTTTGTCGGAGGAATTTACAAGACCAAAATTTTCCCCAACAATCTTTCAAACTATTGGTTTTCTGCGAGTCCTTTCCTCTCTCTAATCCTCCTGATAGTGCTCTCTTGTAATTCATTCGGCATCTTCTTGAAATGCTGATCAACCAAACTTGAAACACCCTTGCCTTCTGTAGCCGACCTCAAATCAGAACTCCATCCAATCATCTCAGCAACAGGTAATTCTGCCTTTACTACAACATGATGCTCGTCTTGCTGAACATCAACTAAAATCCCTCTTTTCTGTGAAACTAATGAAGTAATAGCAGACATAAACTCTGAAGGAGCTTCAATTTGATGAATCTGAATTGGCTCGTATAAACTTGGTCCAGCTTTTGCAAAAGCTTCTTTAATAGCATGTCGAATAGCAGGAATAACCTGAGCAGGTCCTCTATGAATAGCATCTTCATGCAGTTTTAAATCAACCAAACTAACCTTGCACTTAAAACACGGCTCCCTGGCCATCGGCCCTTGCTTCATAACTTGTTCAAAAGCATCCATCACCATCTCAATAACCTCGCCGATATGAACTTCCCCTTTTGTCTTATCTAAAAAAACATTTCCCATAAAAATATCTCTATATTCCCGAATCTCATCATGACTCAACCCTGCACTCAATAATGCTTCAGTAATAGTTTTATCCTTCTTCTTTATGCGTCCGTCAGGAATATCCCCATTTTCAATAGCCTTCTCAACATTATCTTCTAATGGTTCAATAGTCAAGAAAAAACTATTATGCTTATTCGGACTTCTTCCTTCAGCTTCATCAGATTTCTTGCTAACAGACTCTCTGAAAACAACAATCGGCGGGGAGGTCTCAACCTCAACACCTTTCTCCGTCTTGATTCTATTCTCAATAATCTCCAAGTGCAACTCGCCCATTCCAGAAATTAAGCTCTCGCCAGTGTCCTCATTAACCTCTACATGGATTGAGGGGTCTTCCTTAGCCACCTGCTTCAAAACCTCAATCAGCTTCGGCAAATCAGCAGTTTTCTTAGTTGAAATAGACTTAGTAACAACCGGCTCAAAAATATGCTTAATCGCTTCAAAAGGTTCAATCTCACTTTTTGAAACAGTTTCACCAGCAACAACACCTTTCAAACCAACAATGCCTACGATATTTCCAGCAACAACCTCATCTAACTGAACTCTTTGAGCACCCTTATAAACAGAAACCTGCTGAACTTTAACTCTCCTCTTCGCCAGATTCATATAAACTTCATCTCCAACTTTCAAACTTCCAGAGAATAATCTGCCCGCAGCCACCTCCCCCGCATGTTTATCAATAACAATTTTTGTGCAAACAAATGCCGGCTCCCCGTTTGGATTGCAGTCAATTAAATCCTTCCCTAATACAGAATCAACATCACCATGCCAAATTTTAGGAATCCTATATTCTTGTGCCTGTTTTGGATTCGGATGATGACGAATAACCATATTCAAAACAACCCTGTGCAACGGAGCAACCTTCCCCAGCTTCTTGTATTCCTCCCCCCCAGCATTATACGCATCAATTATATCTTTAAATGAAATCTTATTTTTCTGCATATATGGAACAGATAATGCCCAATTATGAAAAGCAGAACCAAAAGCTACTGAACCATCATTAACACTAACCTGCCAATCATCTTTATAATCCTCTTCCGCAATCTGCACAATTAGCTTATTAACATCATTAATAATTTTAACAAACCTCTTCTGCATTTCTTCAGGTGTTAATTTAACCTCTTTAATTAACCTATCAACTTTATTAATAAATAAAACCGGTTTAACTCTCTCTCTCAATGCTTGTCTTAAAACTGTCTCTGTTTGAGGCATAATCCCCTCTGAAGCACAAACCAAAACAATTGCTCCATCAACAGCCCTCATGGCCCTTGTAACATCCCCCCCAAAATCCACATGCCCCGGAGTGTCAATCAGATTAATTAAATAATCATCCCCCTCAAAATCATGAATCATAGATACATTTGCAGAATCAATTGTGATTCCCCTCGCTGCCTCATCCTCGTGAAAATCCAAAGCCAGTTGCTTCCCAGCCAGCTCTTCAGAAATCATCCCAGCACCCGCCAAAAGATTGTCTGAAAAAGTTGTCTTACCGTGGTCAATATGTGCAGCAATTGCAATATTTCGAATATGCTCGGGTTTTCTCATTAATTCCTTAACTTTTGCTGTTTTATCTTCTGCCATCTTAGAATAAATTAAAATACAAATGTTGCTTTTTAAAAGTTTTCAATCAACCTTCTATCCCTTGAATAATAAAAATAATATGGCTCCACTAAAAAACTTTATTCAATTATTCTCTTCAATCAATCTTCTACCCAACATCTTTCAATCCTCCAAAATTATAAGCAAGAAGCAGTTTTGATTCTTTCCTTACAAAAAATTCAAAAAACGATTTATAAAAATTGTTGCTTTATTAAGTAAACTTCAGCGATGTCGCAAGAAAATTATCAGCAAGCATGCCTAAAAACTATCTCGCTGAATCAGCTTGCTTCTCCAAATCAGTCTTCTTTTGAATTGCAAAGGCCTCAGACGAATTTTCAGCAGCCAACATAATCTCCTTAGCCAAAGCTTCAACTATTGAGGTCTTCTTATTGAATGCCTTGTCATAGGCACCATGAACAAGAAACCTTAAAACAAGATTCACGCGCCTTGTCGGAGAAACATCAACAGCTTGAGGATATCTTGCACCGCCATACTCAATTGAAGTAACCTCATCTCTCGGAGCTGCATTCTCAATGGCCCTGACAAAAACAGCAACAGGATTTTTCCCTGTTTTCTTTTCAATAATCTTAAAGGCATCAATCACAATCCTCGCCGCCTTGGAATATTTCCCTGTCATCCACCCGGTTATAATTTTATGTTTCTTTCCCCGTGAGCCAGGAACCTGTAAAAATCTAATCAATCTTTCAACTATATTAACATTAACTTTATCAAATTCTTTTCTGTCCCGTCCATGGCTCTTCAAAAGCAGTTTAGTGGATAAATTAATAACCCTCTTCAAGCCAGGGTCACTTATCTGAATTTCCGAAACATCATATAAATCAAATATTTTCATTTCCATTCTACAACAAAACAATCCTGCCCTCCTCTTTAATAATATCTATTCTTTCTAAAAAAAAGTTAGTAGGAAATAATTTTCCGTCAATTGAAATGCGCATTATACGAGAACCATCAAAAGTTCTTCTATCAACAAACCCATCATAAGTGCCGCAAATAAGGTCCCCGCCTCTATCGTTTTTTAAATTCAAAAAAACAATATCTCCAAGTGAATAAACATATCCAAAATCGCGGTTCATCTTCTACCCTTCTCAATCTTGCCCTGCCACAATCTATGCAGCGGCTGGTCATTTACTTTGATTACCTGAAATCTAACACCAGATAAATCGCCTTTCGTCTTCCCCTGCTTCCCCCCAATCCTCTCAATTATAACTTCATCATGTTCATCAATGTACTTTTGAGCCAAGTTCCCAGGGATAAATGCAGTAACCATCTTCCCATTCTTAACCAACTGCACCCTGCAGCATTTTCTCATAGCAGAATTTGGCTGTTTTGCTTCTTTCTGAACCTTCGCAGTAACAATCCCCTTCGCCTGTGCACTTCTCCCGAGCGGATCAAACTTCAAAGTAATTCCAAGCCTTCTCTTCTTATAAACCTTATCGCTATCTCTTGCTTTCTTTCTCCTATTCTTCAATTTCCTTGCATTCATCAATCCCATAATAATACTATTAAAAAATAGGTTTTTAAAATTAATCTCTTGCATATTCCAGGCAACTACTTTAAACAATACTTTCATTCTCAACAATAAATCTAAAATAATCTCATAAAAAATCTGCAGTATTATAAATAAAATTCATTTCGCAAATCTAACCAACTCTAACTGTAGCGACACCAAAAACTCTCTTCAAAATTTCTCCAAGCTCTTTCTCCCTTGCCCGCCCCCGCCCAATTAACGCGGCTTTATTCAACTTTCCGGCAGAAATCGTAACATTATTGTCCTTAATTTCAATTTTATTAAAGCCAACCGGACTCACAATATTCTCAATAAAATTCTTCATCTCCTCCCTTCCTTTAGGCATTGGAATTACCTTAACTTTCTTCTGAAATGCCTCTCCAACCTTTTTCATATTAGCCCCGCGCTTTCCAATCGCCTGCGAAACCTTCTCCCTCGGAACAGCAAAAATTATAATATTATTATAAACAAAACAATTCGTTGTATTAACGCGGGAAATCTTGCTAAATAAATTAATATATCTCATTAATTTCATATCAATTGTATTGCTCATCTTCTCTTAAAAAGTCAATATTAAATCCAAGAGTGTTTATTTAAATCTTTCCTATCATATAAAATATTCTCTCATAGTTGGACTTCGTCTTATTTTAAGTTGAACTCGCTCCTCCAAGATATTATTAACTAAAATGAATCTAAAACCCCCTTATAAAAATCTATTTCTTAATTTTATCAATTTCCTTCCTGCTCTTCTGCTCAGCCAATGGCCCAGTAACTTTAACCAACAAGCCAGGCAATCCAGTGCCAACAGGAACCGGCTGATTCAGAATTATATTTTCAATCACTGATGCTAATTTATCCTTCTTTCCAGATTTAGTAGCATTAACAAAATGTCTTACTGGAGTTTCAAAAGAAGCTCTCGCCAAAACAGAAGATTTATCAGAAATAATCCCCATCCTTGTAATTCCTTTAACACTTCCTGAATAAGTCATGGCATCTGCAACAAGCATCAAATGTCGCTTATCAATATCTAATCCTTGAGCAGTCAAAACTTTTTTAATCTCCTCTATAATTGCCTGTCGTGCCGCCTCAATCCCAATAACCGCAGCAATCTCATGAAAATCATTTGTAAAAACTTTGTCAGGATTGACCCCCTTAAAACCAATAATTTCCTTCAAATTTGTCCCAGCAGTCAAAATTACAAAATCCCTCTCTCTCTTTACAACTAAAACCTGAGAGATATTCTTAACACCAGACAAAATAATTTCTTTAATCTTTTCTTTAATCTTGTAAATCTCAGTAAAAGTTTTCTCCTTCAAGTCAATAATCAATGTATTTTCTCTCCTCCTTACTTTAAATTTTTTGTCACTCAAAACCTCTGCAACCCTTTCAATTCCAACATGAACTCTTTTCAAAGCATTATTATCAATAACAATCTCTATTTTCTTTTCACCAAAATCAACATTAATTTCAGACATAACTTCCTTCAACTTTACTTCCTTAATCTTCTCAGCCAATACCTTAGCATCCTTTTCATTATTATGTGAAGAATCTAAATAAATCTCCATCGCAGGTGTGCTTGGTTTTTTCCTTGCATCCAATATTTCAATTAATCTTGGCAAACCCTGGGTAATCTGCATTTCAGAAACACCCGCTGCGTGAAAAACATTCAATGCCATCTGTGTTGACGGCTCACCAAATGACTGCGCAGTAACAAGTCCAATCGCCTCGCCTGGAGCCACTTTCTCATTCTTATGCAATTTTGAAATTTCCAAACCATCGCTTCCATAAATAAACTGCACAACATTCTCGCTCGCATCCCTAACAGTCCCGTCATATTCAACAATCAAATCCTGTAATGCATTTGCTAATCTTCTATACAAGTAACCTGACTTCGGAGTTCTCAACGCCGTATCCATAAGTCCATCTCTCCCAGTAATTGCACCAAAGAAAAACTCATCAGGTCTCAACCCCTTAAGATATGAACTATAAATAAATCCCTTAGCTTTAGGAGATAAATCTCCTTCCTTAAATGAACTAAGAGTCCTATTTGTATAACCAAAATCAATTCTTTTTCCTGCCAATGACTGCTGCCCAACAGAACATGCAATCTGAGTAATATTAAGCATACTTCCACCCGCCTTGGCTGAAATCATATAATTAACTAAACTATCCTTAGGAAATTTCTCCTTAACAACTCGCCCAATCTCCGTTCTAACTTCATTAAGGGTCTGTAAAATTTTAATCTCCCTAGTATCGCTTAAACTCTTACCAGGTAATGCTTGTAATCTATTATTATAATAATCTTCAATAATCTCCTGGGTTTTCTTTTCAGCCTTTTCAATTATCTTTTCAGTAGTTTCTTTAACTTCATCAGGAACATCTAAATCTCCAATGCAGATTGTAAATCCTGTTCGAGACAAAAAGATAGTCCCCAATGCAAAAACATCTTTCAAAATTTTCAAAGTATCTCTGCTTCCAATCTCCTTATCAAGTCTTTTTATAGCATCCCCCTCCTCAACTCTAAAGCCAAGAGAATCTATCCTCGCATTCCGCAAACTCTCAGGCATAACCTGCATAAAAACATCTCTGCCGCCATTATTTTTTGTCAAAGAAAAATTACTTATCCCGGCTTCGTACAATAATTGAGATGCGTCCTCTCTGCTCAATTCCCATCCACTATTCAGAAGATAATTTCCTGTCAATGGATCCTTAACACATCCAATCAAATTAGTATTATTCTTAGGAGAAATCAAATTGCTCTCAACATTCAATAAAACTTCCGCCTCTGCTCGGGCTTCCTCTGTCTGAGGTCCATGAATATTCATTTCATCCCCGTCAAAATCTGCATTATATGGAAATGCAACCGCAGGATGCAATCTCAAAGTTTTATATGGGAGTACTTTAACAAAATGAGCCATTAAACTTGCACGATGCAGTGAAGGATGTCTATTGAATAAAACAACATCCCCGTCAATTAAATGCCTCTCAACTATGTATCCTGGCTCCAACTCTTCAATCAGATCATTTTTCAGCTCATCTGTAACTTTCTTTCTCTTACCATCAGGCCTTATAATATAATTAGCCCCTGGATATGTATCAGATAAAATCAATTTTTTTAATCGTTCAATATTTAATTTATTAACTCTTTCAGCAACAGTAATAATCTTCGCAATTTCCAAAGGAACGCCGACTTCATTAATCTGCAGATAGGGGTCTGGTGAAATAACACTTCGTGCAGAAAAATTAACCCTCTTCCCAGCAAGATTCTTTCTGATTCTCCCCTCTTTTCCCTTAATCCTTTCTGTGATTGTTTTCAACGGCTGTCCGCTTCTATGTCTCGCAGGTGGAACCCTTGCAATTGAATTATCAAAAAAAGTCGTAACATGATACTGAAGCAGATCCCACAAATCCTCAATAATAACCTCTGGAGCGCCAGCATTGAGATTCTCCCATAATCTCTGATTTGCTCTGATTATGTCTCCAAGTTTATGAGTTAAATCGTCCTCGCTTCTCTCTCCAGATTCCAATGTAATGGAAGGGCGGACAGTAACAGAAGGGACTAAAAGCAAAGTCAAAATTGCCCACTCAGGTCTCAATGTATTTGGATTAATCCCCAAAAGTTTCAAATCTTCATCAGGAACTTTAATTAATCTCTCACGAATCTCAGTCGGAAAAAGCCGTCTTTTCCCAATCTTAAAAATACTTGGCTTCTCTAACTTAACTTTCTCTTGAACAATTCCGCAATGAGGACATTTCTTCACATCTTTAGATTTCTTAATTCTTACTGCTAATGGCTTTTTCTTAATATCGTCATCAATCAAAAGTTTCCCGCAAGCCTCGCAAGTGCTCCTCAAAATCTGTTCAATAATTTGAATATATTTAATGTGGATTACAGGCCTGGCAAGTTCAATCATTCCAGGATGCCCCAAACATTCTTTAAGTCGCCCTCCGCAAGTTCTGCATCGAACCCCCGGATCAATAGCCCCTAATCTCAAATCCATCAAGCCCCCATCAACAGGATAACCATCAACATCATATAATTCAGGAGTCACAATCTTCGCAACAGAAATTTTCTTAATTTGCTCTGGACTAAACAAACTAAAAGTTAATTCACTAATCTGCTTCTTTATTGGCTTATTCATCTTCTATCCTCCAAATCCATATATTTAAGACAATTTTCATAATTGCCTAAACACACTTCTTTTAAAGTTCTGCTGATTTCATTATCAGCCAAATCAGTTAATGCAGAGCATCTCCCCCAATATTTGCATATATCTCCTGTTTCAGGTTTTATCTCAATAGATTCCAATAACTTCCTTATTTGCTCTCTGCTAAGATTATGCTTCATATTTATTCTTCAATCCAAATTTAGTTAATAAGTGCATTCCCTGTAATTCTTCCAGCAACAATTTGAAAGCATAGCTAACCTGAATAGGTTCAATTTGATTTGAAGAACATAGTGGGCAGACCAATCGCCCGCGAATCCTATCATTGGTCGCAATAGCCCCGCATTTGGAACAAATATGAATTACAACCTGGTCAGATGAATACCTTTCATTCAACAACAACGAAGCCCCATGTGCAACAAGAGCTTCCTGCTCCATCTCTCCTAATCTCAAAGCACCCCCACGAGCCCGTCCTTCAATCGGCTGTCTCGTCAGCAATGCAATTTTTCCAGAAGCGCGGGCATGCATCTTATTAGAAACCATATATTTCAATTTTAAATAATACATATTTCCAATAAAAATTTTAACAGGCATCTTCTCGCCAGTAATTCCATTATATAATGTTTCTTTTCCATTATATCTAAATCCTAACTTTTTCAAAGTATTTTCTAAAGTATCTAAACTATCTCCTGAAAAACTTGAACCATCCATAATCTTTCCAGACAAAGCCGCCACCTTGCCTGCAAGTAATTCCAATAAATAACCCATAGTCATCCTTGATGGAATACCATGAGGATTAAAAATTAAATCCGGCTTAACCCCCCTGCAGGTAAATGGGATATCTTCATCAGGCGCTAAGAACCCAAGAACACCTTTCTGTCCATGAGGTGTTGAAAACTTATCTCCAAGTTCAGGAATCCTCTGATCCCTCATCCTAACCTGAACAATTTTATTCCCCTCATTATCCTGAGTAACAAAAACCCCGTCAACAATTCCTTTTTCTTCCTGTCTCATAACCTCACTACTTTCCTTTTTTGTCTGAATAGAAATTTCTCTTGCCTCTGACAAAAACTTAGGAGGAGAAACTTTTCCAATTATAACTTCCCCTGCATCAATCTCTGCCTCAGGATAAACAATGCCGTCATCCTCAAGATGTCTATAACTCTCCTCTAATCTGTAACCAGAAACATCTTTTTCAGGAATAATAATCTCATCTTTTAATCCTCCAGCATAATTAAGCTCAACAGAAGTATAGGGTCTAAAGTATGTGGAACGTCCAAATCCCCTGTCAACAGAGGCCTGATTCAAAACAACAGCATCTTCAATATTATACCCCTCATAAGGCATAATTGCAACAACCAAATTCTGTCCAGCAGGATAAATATTCAGAGTGTCATAAACAAAACTCCTAACTAATGGTTTCTGCGGATAATGTAAAATAGAAACATCTGTATCAATCCTTACAGGAAAATTCGCAGCATATAAACCCAGGGCCTGCTTCTGCGTCTTGCTTCCTTTCAATAAACGAGCAGACTGGTCATGATTAACATAAGGAACTAAACTTACAATAATCCCCAAACAATCAATAGGGTCAATCTCTAAATGAGTATGCTCTTCTGTAAGTTCCTCAGGATAAATCGCAATCAAACAGTCATCTTCTTCAGCAGCATCAAGATATTCAATAATCCCCTCATTAATTAAATCCTCCCATTTTAAATCTCCATTTTTAACTAATGTTATATGTTCTTCAGTCAATCTCGGCTTTCCATTATCAACAATAATAACCGGCCTCATAACCCTCCCAATCTCAGTAGATAAAAAGACAGTATTCAAAATCTTATCAAACTTTACACTCAACTCTTGAGGAAGTTCTCCCTTCCTTCTCCTTTCCTTAACAGAATTAATAAATTCTTTAACCCCCTTTACAGAGCCAACAAATCTTCCATTATAAAAAACATCAGCCCCTTCCGCCTCAATCTCCTTAACCATCCCCTCATTAAGCAGAATGTCTAAAATCTTGTCATCATCAAATTTAGGTCTTGTAGAAACTTTTGCAAGCATCGCAAGATTTTTCCTTAAACCAATTTGAGTTCCTTCAGGAGTTTCAATCGGGTCAAATCTTCCATAATGAGTTGGATGCAGGGTTCTTGCAGCAAAATTCTCTTGAGTCTCTGCCAAAGTAGATGAAACTCTTTGCAGCTGAGATAAGATGGCAAGATAATTCGTCTTGTCCATATTTTGTGTAACCCCCGACCTCTCACCAATCCAGGAACCTGTTGCAATTGCACTCTCAATCCTGTGCGAAAATAAAGTTGATTTAGCAATTGTCTTAATAGAATAAAATCTCTTCCTCCTGACAGTCTTCTGCAAAGAATGCTGAATCTCCCTCAGTAAAATATTCATATTAACCCTAAATAAATCACCAAGCAAATCTCCTGAAAGTCTAACCCTTTTATTCGAATAATGGTCCTTATCAGTTAAAGAATCTTCAGGGTGCTCTTTTGCAATATAATATTGTTTAATAAACTTGCACAAACTTTTTGCCTTTTCGATTCTTGACTTTTTATCCAATCCTATATGTGGAAGAAAATAAGAATCAATTCTCTGCTTGACCCTATCTAAAATCTCTTTCTTAGTTCCCTGCAAATTTGTCTTTTCTGAAATCCAAAGCAAAGCATCTTCTTCAGTCCTAATATCTGCATGTTCATATAAATTAACAATTAAACTATCTGTCTGCTTCCCAATTAACCTTGAAATTTCAGCATCAGAAGTCAAACCTAATGCCTTCAATAAAATAATAGTTGGAATTTCTCTAAATCTGGAAAATGAAACTTCCAAAATCCCATCAGAGTTTTCAACAATAGAAATAGGAATCTTATATGCCCCCCTTTGTGAAAACATCCTAAGCATCAATTTCTTTCCAGCAGGATGTTCAATAAATGTCTGATTGCTGGCAAGGTCTTCAGCCATAACAATCACCCTCTCATTTCCATTAATAATAAAATATCCTCCAGGGTCTTTAGGGTCAATATATTCCTTAATTAATTCTTCCTCACTTTTTCCATATAGATTACAAACCTTGCTCTTTACAATCACGGGAATTCTTCCAAGCTCAACCTCTGCAGTCTCTGCTTGTCCCTCAAATTTAACAGAAATCTCCATTTTAATTGGAGCAGAATAAGTCAAATTTCTTAACCGCGCTTCAGCAGGAGTAACTAATTTCTTGCTTCCATCTGATTCAACAATGTTGGGTTTTTCAACCCTCACCTTCCCCAATCTAATCTCAAAATCCTCGCCAGAAACATTCGCAGAAATCTCATCAACAATTTCCTGCATTTTATTCTCAACAAAATCATTAAAACTTCTTATATTTGACTCTACAAGTGAGTGATTCTTCAAATATTCCTTAACCAATACATGCTCCATTTAAACAACAACCCTAAAATATTCATCAATACCGCCTTCAATCTTCCGTTCAAACCTAAAAACATCACCAATCTTGCTATCTTCAGGAAGACTTGGGTCTTTTCTGGATATTTTAGGTAATTGTGATAGAGAAATATTAAACTTAGAAAGTAATTTATCAACTTCTTCTTGTTTCAGTTTTGTTAATTTTGGCTGGAGTATATGCATTTTATGGAATTGGCACAAATCATAAGTTAAGGTAATGTAAGATAATTACCATTAACAACTTTTAGATGATAAATATCTAACAAAAATTTGGTTTTTAAAACTTGTGGTTATCATATTAAATGGCCCCGAAGGGATTTGAACCCTCGACACCTGGATTTCTTCCGACACCTGGATTTCTTCCACCTTCAAGGGAAGGTTGATATTAAAAGTCCAGTGCTCTAACCAAGCTGAGCTACGGAGCCAGCAATTTGCTATTGTTTGACTTCCCCTATGCCAGATTATATTTCAAATTGCTGGCTTCGGAGGAGCCTTGTGCTGACTATCTCCTTACTTGCACTATCTTCAGTACAAGGCGAGTAAGGAGCCTTTGATTTGCTATTATCTGCTCTTCTCTGTCACCATGATACTCAAATCAAAGGCGACGGAGGAGCCGTGCTTTGACTACCTTACCAACCACAACAAAGTGCGGCTTCGGCAAGGAGCCCTAATTAATATAGGAGATTGAATTTAAAAACTTTCTCAAAAATAGATTTGCTAATTATAAACTAATATAATAAAAATTGCAAAATCAAAAGAAATATCAACTAAATCTTCTCAACTTCATGATTAAAAGATTAAAAAGAAAAAATAGAAATCATTAACAATTAATATTAATAGCAGAATAAATCTATAAGCACTTTATACCTAATTACAAGCCAAATTGAATAGTCCTTTTCTCAGATATTTGATTTTCTCCAGCTCCAAAACTTCTTACACCAGTGCTCCCAAATCCCCCGACACCCCTCTCTGATTCTCCTAATTCATCGGCTTCTTCAAATTCCGCAATCTCAACCTTATTCAAAACAACCTGCGCAATCCTATCGCCTTTTTTAACTTCAAAATTCCCATGCCCATGATTAATTAAAATAACTCCCAGCTCTCCCCTATAACCTGAATCCAATGTTCCCGGAGAATTAACAATAGAAATCCCATGCTTAATCGCCAAACCAGATCTTGGCCGAATCTGTAATTCATACCCTTGCGGGATTTCAAAACATAATCCAGTTCCAATCAATCTTCTTTCGCCTGGGGCTAAAATGCAACCCTCATTAGCACAAACATCAAAAGCAGCATCTCCTTGATGTGCATACTTAGGTGTCTCAACATCCCCGATTTTCTTTACCTTCACAATCACCATTTCAAATTTCTGTCTTAAGAAGTATTTAATTATTTATATCCTAAATTATAACATTAAACCCTCACATCTACCTCAAGCCCAAGATTAATAACAGAATCTTTCAAACCAAGGATAAAGTCCTTATCAACATCGTCTTCATCTAATTCATTATCCAAAATATCTCCAGGATTCTTAAAACCTTGTAAAACAAATTTTTTTCCGCCAGAACTCTTAATCCACTCGGCAATCTTTCTAATTTCCTTTTTATCATGATACTTTCTTAAAACCGTTGTCCTAAACTCTCCGTCAATTTCAGAAACAATCCTCATACTCTCTTCAATTTTTTTTAAATCAACCTTAACGCCTGCAACTTCCTCATATTTTTCTTTAGAGGCTTTCACATCAATCGCAATATAATCAACCAAACCTTCATCAATTAATTTTCTCAAAACGTCTGGCCTTGTTCCATTCGTATCCAACTTCACGCTTAAACCTAAATTTTTCAATTTCTTCAAAAATCGTTCAAGCCCAAAATGCAAGGTTGGCTCACCGCCAGAGATGCACACCCCATTATACCAACCCTGCTCAACCTTATCCTTTATCGCAGAAATAAATTCATCCTCATCAATGCAATCATCGCTAAATTCAACAAGTTCAGGATTATGGCAAAAACCGCATCTGAAATTGCAGCCAGCAGTAAAAACAATAGGTCCAAACCTCCCAGGAAAATCAATACTGCTTTCTTTCAAAAATCTCTTAATCATCTTTCTATTTCCAATCCCAAATTTATTAATTTAATTATACAAGATAAACATTCATATACAATCACATCAAACAACAAAGATTCACTTAATCAAATCTTATTTTATCTTTTAATCTTCTTTATTCATTTCAACCCCAACCTCTTCAAGCCGATTCTTAATCTGAACCTCAATCTCTTGTGGTTGAATAAAATCATTTTTCCCGCCAAACCCAATCCCGCACACCCCGTTTGTGCAGCCAGCACCATACAAAGTAGTTTTTTTCCAAAATCCTTTCTTTCCTGCAACAACAATTGTAGGAACACTATCAAAAGGCACTTCATACATAGCAGCCTCGCTCAGGGCTTCCTCATCTGCCTCGTCTAAATTGCAAACTTTAAATTCAACTTTGCCCTCTAATTTCAATTCAGAAATTTTTTTCATTATTTCATTCTTAACACTCTTGCAGATATCACATCCTCTTTTTCCAAATTCCAAAACTTTTAATTTATTAATATGATTGGGATTATATAGAAAATTCATATCCCTCCCCTTCCCCCAATAAAAATTCTCAGCTTTTTTTCTTGCTTGATAAATTGCAACCTGAGAATCATTCCAATGTGCAATCCTGCTGTAATAACCAACAATCCTTGTCACAGAAAATAAAGTCCTCTTGTCAACACTCTCTTCAAAATGATTTTTGCATTGAAGATTATCGCACAGCTCCTTATCACCTCGCATAATATTCCCGCACAAATCACATTCAGTATAAGTTGGAGAAAAAACTAACTGCGCACATCTGGTTCCCTTCAAGGTTCTCTCAACAACATGTTTTAATGCGTCTTTATCAGGCCTTTGCTCGCCAATATAGGCATGAACAATCGCCCCAGACTCAATCATCTCATGAAACTTGCTCTGTCCGACAACCCTGTCAATAATCCCAACATCAGCATCAGGAGCAAAATGAATTGAATTCGTATAATAAGGACTCTCCGCAGTCCCTTTGACAACTTCATGTGCAATTTCAAAATTCTTCAAATCAATCTTAGCCAATCTCCTTGTAGCAGATTCAGCAGGAGTTTCCTCCAATGTAAACTTTAAACCCTCTCTCTTTTTCATTTCCTGAACCTTCCGATACATAAATGCGATAATCTTCAAACCAGTGATATAAGCCTCTTCACTCTCATGAAGTTGTTTCCCAGTCAAAACTTGCACAGCTTCATTCAATCCAATAACACCGATAATATAAGTGGCATTCCTCAAATCAATATAAGGAGTGCCGTCATCAGAAGTCCTGCCTAAACCTCTCATCGGACTCCCATCCTCATCAAGCAATGACTGCATAAATTTTGCTTTTTGTTTATGTGCCTTCAAAGCAAGCTCCATAAACCTATCCAGTTCCCGAAAACATCCTCTAAGGTCCTTCCCTCTATAAACAGCTTGAGCAATATTAATTGTAACATTCTGAAACCCGCAAAACCTCAATCTCTCGGGATATTTTAATTTTGAGATATCTTCAATTTTCTCCTTCAATCTACAACACTGGGCAAGAACAGCCCCATTCCCTCTATCAAACATAAAATAGACGCTCCCATTTTCAGCAGAAACTTGGCATGCAAAATCAATCAATTCTTTCTGCCTCTCATCACTAAAACTCTCTTCCTCAACATGCAAGTCGCACTTGGGAAAATGAAATGGCCGCCCAAACTTATCTCCGCGTCTCCAAATCTCCAACAAAGCTCTGGCAAATTTCTGGGATGTCTCCTCAAAGTCCCCATAAACCAAAATCCTTCCATCAATTTTTGAATTATCAGCATCACCATTCCGAGGGTCTTCTAAATTATCTGGATTATTAAATCTGGGAACATCATTAACAAACTCTATATTGCCGTTTTTCTCAATCATATATTTCCCTCCCGGCCCAATTGCAGGAACATTCTTCAAATAATCTGGAACATTTGTATGAATATTAAAATCAATAAACAAAGTCTGCCCCCCTCTAGAAAAAGCATTTTGCGAAGATGCAAAAATCAAATTTTGCGCAATCTGTAAAATATCTTTTTCAGATAATTCTTTCAATTTAAATTTCTCCTCTACAATCTTGTAATCGCTAAAAACTTTCTGCTTGACAAGTTTTTGAAAATCTGCTTTCTCAAATTCATATTCCTTGCCATCAATATTAACAACAACAACTCTAACAGGGCGGTTAATTAAAGGTGCATAAAAAATATTCAAATAACCAAAACCCAAAGCACCAGCATAATGAGCCTGCAGAGAAGCTAAAAATGTCTGGACATGCTGATTTAAAACAGCCGCTGACTTGGGCGGATTTGATTTTGATTCTAAATTACAAAGCAAATCTCCTAATCCATACTTCTTAATGTATTCTAATGAATGAGAAGAGCAATAAACCCTGGTCGGATAACCTAAATCATGAATGTGTATCATCCCATTCAGATGGGCCTCGGCAACTTCAGAAGAAAAAATCCTGTCAAGTGCATACTGCTTCTGAATTCGTTCTGCAATCTCCAGATTAACAGATTCAGGATTATTGCTGGCAATATTGCTGTTCTCTAAGCTTCTGGAAAAAATAATCGCCTCCAAATCAATGCTTGGCAAACCTAATAATGCTTGTTTTTTTCTCTGAATATCTAACCCCTTTTGCCTCAAAACCAAATCAACTAAACCCCTTATATCAGTAGTGCTTAACTTCCTCACCCCTCGCTGATATAAATCAACAACAATATTTTCAACAATTTTAGCGATTTCAGCAGCAAGTTCAGAAGCTAAATCAGCCTCCTCCATTAACTGAACCTCAATTCTCTTCCTATCCCATACGCAAACAATTTCTTTAGAATCTGATTCTATCAATAATGCCGCATCCGTTGTATCTGAATTTTGTTGATTTCCAGCAACAGACAAAACCTTCCTAACCTCAGCTCTCTTATCTCTAAAGGACCTATAAGCTTCTGCAACAATTTCATAGCCATTTTGAATTGCAATATCCATAATAACATCCTCAACATCAGATACGCTTGGATAATTCTTATCACTAAATCTTGAATTCAATTTCTTAACAACAGATTCATAAATATTCTCTACAATCTCCGGCGCCCCGCTCGCAAAAACACTATTTACAGCTTTTTCAATCGCCCTCCTAATCCTTCCTGAATCAAATCTATCAATCTTCCCATCTCTTTTTTTGATATAATTTATCATCTTGTATTTTGGACTGATTTAAAATAATTAATTGCCAATAATTCTAACCAAAATAAATTTTTTCCCTCTTGATTATAAATTTCTTTTTTTCCCATTCTATTTTAACTTTTTCAATTCCTCTTTAAATTCATCCACATCTTTAAATTGTCTATATACAGATGCGAATCTTATATAAGCCACTTTATCAACTCTTTTTAATTTATCCATCACAATTTTCCCAATATTTGAACTTTTTATTTCTTTTCCCTTAACTTTCCTGTAAATCCTGGATTCAATGTCATCAATCAGTTTATCTATCTTCTCACTGCTTATTGGACGTTTCTCAAATGCCCGCTCAATCCCCCTCATCAATTTTTCTCTGCTAAATTTTTCCCTCCTCCCATCCTTCTTAATAACTCTCAAATCCAGCTCAAACCTTTCATAAGTGGTGAATCTCTTATGGCACTTCAGGCACTCTCTCCTCCTCCTAACAATCCCGTGGCTGTCTCTCTTGTCAGTTACCTTTGTTTCGGGGTTATTGCAGTATGGACACAGCATACAAGAGTAATATACAATATGTTGTATATCACCTCATTTAATTCTACAATTACTTGTAGTGCAGGAGATTACAGAAAATCTAACTATTTAAATATTTCTATATTTCACAAACCTATTTTTTAGAAAAAATTTTTATTTCAAAAATTCCAGTTGCCGTTTCAAAGTTGCGATTATCTTAAACATCCCAAAACTTCACATGCCTTGCACACTTCCTTCCTTGAGGGCTCACCGCAAATATTACAAACCCTAACGTCTCCAGAATCTAATCCCTCGGCAACCCTCAGCCACCCCTCAACAATCTTTTTTTTCTCCTTATCAGAAAAATTTTTCATCCATTTACGCGTTTCAACCCTGTAAGTTCCAAAAGCACATGGACATTTTTCATAACAAATATCAAATTTCATTTTCTTTGCAAATTTTCTAATTTCATTTTCAGAAATAAAAAATAACGGCTTGATTCTCTGAACAAAACCTTTCTGTGCTTTCATCTTTGGACCTGAATTAGCCCCAATCTTCACATTTCCTTTTAAAAAATTCATCAAAACATTTTGGCACTCATCATCTAAATTATGTCCAGTAACAATTTTATCAGCCCCCATCTTCTTCGCCCATTTATTTAAAATATATTTTTTTATAATTCCGCAAACACTGCACCCAGTCAAACCCTTCCTCTCCCTAACAACCTGCTTAATAAAACAAATTCCAGAACCAAGTTCTTCTCTCAAATCAACAACCTCCAAATGAACCCCCAAATCAGAACAAAACTTTTTCATTTTTTTCAAATGAATCTCGCTCCATTTCCCAAGTTTCAAATCAATCATCAAACCAGAAACATTATAGCCAAGCTTCTTCAAAATATACAAAACAGAAGTGCTGTCCTTTCCCCCAGAGAGAGCCACAACTATTTTATCCCTTCTATCTAATAAATTATATTTATTAATTATCCCTTTAACTTTCCTAATCATATAGATTTAAGTTGCATAACATTTATAAAGAATAAGTTTTTACCTTTTATATGAATGAAGAAGAATCAATAAAAAATGAGGCGGAGGAAATTCCTCAAGAGCCCAATAAACTAAAATCTTTATTAAAAAAATTGCCAATTAAAAATTATTGGGTATTCTCAACAATCGCCCTTGCAATAATTCTTATCATAGTTTTAATATCAAAAGGAGGGGTTACAGGTGGTGCAATAGGAGTTAATGAAGCGGGGCAGAAATTATTAGATTTCGCAAATGCTCAAGGAATGGAAAACATCGAAGTAGTTGATGTAAAGGACCAAGGAAGCACTTACCAAGTTATCTTATCAATGGACGGCGAACAAGTTCCTATTTACGTAACAAAAGATGGAAAATATATTGCATCTCAATTAATCCCATTAGAGATTAAAACTGAAACCCCCCAAAACATACCAAAATCAGATAAACCAAATATAGAACTATTTGTAATGTCTTATTGTCCTTACGGAACTCAAATAGAAAAAGGAATTCTGCCGGTTGTAAATTTATTAAAAGATAAAATAGATTTCAAAATAAAATTCGTATATTACGTAATGCACGGAGAACAAGAAGTAAAAGAACAACTAAACCAATATTGCATACAAAAAGAACAGCCAGATAAATATTTAGATTACCTAACTTGCTTTTTAGAAGCAGGTGACTCACAATCATGCTTGACACAAACAGGAATTGACACTGCAAAATTACAAACCTGCACAGATTCAACAGACAAACAATTTAATATAATGAAAAACCTAAATGACCAATCATCTTGGTTAAATGGAAGATACCCATTATTTGATATATACAAAAATGACAATGAAAAATATGACGTTGGCGGTTCCCCAACGCTCATAATCAACGGACAGAAAGTTTCAAGCGGAAGAGACCCTTCATCATTACTAAATACAATTTGCTCTGCATTTAATACAGCACCAGAAGAATGTTCCCAAACACTTTCAAGTTCAACACCAACACCTGGATTTGGATGGGAAGGAACAGGTTCAAATAATGCAGCAACCTGCGGATAATGAAAATTTCTGAACTACAGCCAGGACAAGGAAATGTTGATGTTGAGATTGAAATAGTTTCTATTGATGAGCCAAAACAATTTGAAA
Organism: Candidatus Pacearchaeota archaeon; assembly: GCA_017609535.1. Classification (GTDB taxonomy): domain Archaea; phylum Nanobdellota; class Nanobdellia; order Pacearchaeales; family GW2011-AR1; genus JAFCDU01. Next base: position 27,253 of record JAFCDU010000004.1, read on the forward strand.
AATATGGAAGAACTTTAAGAGTTGCAAATGCTCTCGCAAAAGATGATTCAGGGCAGATAAAACTCTCCTTATGGAACGAAGACATTGACAAAGTCAAAGCAGGGCAAAAAGTAAAAATCACAAACGGCTATGTCTCAGAATTTCAAGGAGAAAGGCAATTATCAACAGGAAAATACGGTTCTATGGAAATTCTAGGTTCAAACTCAATACCTAAAAGCGAAGAAGAGAAGCCAATAGAAGAGTCAAAAGAAGAACTGCCTCCAAATAACGAAAAAGAAACATTATTATAATTTCAAAATCAAAGGAACAAATCTATAAATCTCGTCTGTATATTTTTTATCAACCTTCCCTCCCTCTTTCCTCAAAATCATTAACGGCCCTTCTTCATAAGGACAAACCAAAATCCCCCCTTCCTCTAAAAAATTCTCAGCATAATCAACAATAATTTTCTCCTGCC
>JAFCDU010000037.1 GCA_017609535.1 Candidatus Pacearchaeota archaeon
TTGCAATTCGCAGAATATTGAAAAGTCATATTTATTTATAAAGTTTATTGGAGTAAACTGATTGTGTGCATCTCACAAGTTCCGGATTAAAAGGGGATGGCTTCTCCCTCTTTTCGTGGAAAAATGAATGAATAAAAAATTTTACCCGCCTTCTTCCCGACAGGTTTCCGACAGCTCTCCTCAACCCGGCCTGGCTTGCACATGATAATTCAGCGGTTTTGTTTTTTTAAATTTACAAAACCGGGCGATGAGCGTCATTTGCAAGCCACCCGCAAGGCCAGCCCTTCCAACGCCCTTTGGCCGGTGGCTCCTGCCAGGGAGAAATAGCATAACGGAAAGGCAGCCACCAATAAAATGCAACTAACCCACAACATGCGGCTATAAGCAATGGCAGGACGCTTCTCAAAAAAAAATTTATTATTTTTTCGTAACTTTCGTTCCGAACAGATCAGTGACGTTGCCTTACGACCGCCACTGCTCATAGCCCAGACCGTTGGCAGAAATTCGGGGGTCTCGCTTATGAATAGCATGCAAGAAAAAATAGTAAAGATTCTAATTAAAAGAGGAAAAGAACTTTTAAATCAACCATACAAGAAAATAGAATTTACCGGAAATCCAGAAGCCGATGCTCTGCTTAATGATATTAAGAATTTCCCCCATGTTTTTGTGCTTGCGTGTATAATGGATAGGCAAATGAAAGCAGAAAGAGCCTGGTTAATTCCTTATGAAATATCTAAAGAGATAGGTGGATTTGAACTTTCAAGGCTTCTAAAAATAAAACAAAATCAGTTTAAAGAAATGTTTAATAGAAAAAACCTCCACAGATTTAACGATACTATGGCAGAGAATTTTTATCTTGGGATTCAGAAAATCCATAGAGATTACAATGATGATGCATCTAATATCTGGAAAGGAAAACATAGAAGTGCAACAGTAGTTAAGAGATTTTTAGAATTTAGGGGTGTTGGAGTGAAAATATCGACTATGGCAGCAAATATACTAGCAAGAGAGTTTAAAATTCCTATGGGTGATTATATTTGTATAGATATATCCCCCGATACGCATGTAAAGAGAGTTTTCAAAAGATTGGGATTTATATCTAAAAATGCCAGTAATGATGAGTTAATTTATTCTGCAAGAGAACTCAATCCAGAATATCCTGGAATTTTTGATTTATCTTGTTGGGAAATAGGCAGAAACTGGTGTAAACCACAGAGACCCGATTGTAAGAATTGTTATTTAGATCCATACTGTCCAAAGAAAATCTAAGGTGAAAAGATGGAGCATGCAATCTTCCAACATTATGGCTTGCCCCCGAACTCTTCGCCTGCTATCGCAGGCTCGCCCTTCGGGTTCGGGTCTGCTAACAGGTGGATATGTGGCTCGCTAACGCTCGCCCAAATTTCGCCTCACGGCGAAACTTCACATATCCCCGGAACGTTAGCATTCATTGTGAAATCGATAGAAACAATAAATAAAAATATTAGCGTGCTTTATTTTAAAAGCATAGTTCCACGCTTTTAATTGAGATAAATGTTAAACTGCCTTGGAACTGGGCAAAATAAAAACCAATTATTATGAAAAGAATTATTGTAATTATTTCAACTACAGTTTTATTTTTCTTAGTTGAAAGTTGTGCTTCGATCTTCAGCACAAGCACTTATCCAGTTCATTTTCAAAGTACACCAGACAAAGCAAGTGTCAAAATCACAGACCGAAATGGAGTTGAAGTTTATCTAGGGGAAACTCCTGCGGTTGTACCCCTAAAGGCATCTGCAGGATTCTTTAAAAAAGCTATTTACAACATCAAAATTTCAAAAGATGGCTATACGCCAAAAACTTATACTATCTCCGCTTCATTAGACGGATGGTACTGGGGTAATATATTGATAGGTGGTTGGATCGGAATGCTGATAGTTGACCCTGCAACAGGGGCAATGTTTCAGATAAAAGAAACATCTATAGATGCTATACTTTCAGAAGAAACCGCAAATTCAAAGGGAAATAAACAAGAACTAAGAATCTACGATATTTCAGAAATCCCTGAATCTTGGAAAGAAAATCTTGTGAGAATTGACAACTTAACGGATTGAACCAAACAACACATTGATTCGCTCTTGGTAAGACAAAAAGTCCTTTGGGACTTTTTGTCTTTTTAATTAATAAATGACTTCTTAGATATTTTTTCTAAAACACTTAGTTTGCAATTACTAATTAAATTTAATATTAATGTGACATAGTAATTATTTGCCGAAAAAAAAACAACGAAATGCTAACACAGTGCAAATATAATGCGGGCGAGCGTGGTGTTCCAATATTTTCGCCTTGTTCAACCACCGCCAATCCGTCTTTTACGGATGACGGTTTTAAAAATAATGTTTAACAAAAAGCCGGCTTGACTCTGTGCGGTTATGAAAGGAAACCGCTTCTAAATCCCGCACTACACTTGCACTCACCGTTAGCCACCATATAAGAAAAATGGAATTATGAACAGATTTGAAGCAGAAAAAGAATTAAAACGAATATTTGGATTTGAAAAATTTTATGATGAACAATGGGAAACTATTGAACGGCTTTTTGCAGGTGAACGGGTTTTACTAATTGAAAAAACAGGCTTTGGAAAATCCTTATGTTATCAATTTCCAGCTACACAATTTGAAGGTGTAACAGTAATATTTTCCCCATTAATTGCTTTAATGCGGGACCAAGTAAAATCTTTAAATGATAAAGGAATAAGTGCAAGATATATCAATTCAGAACAATCAAAAGAAGAAAATAGTCAAATAATACAAGAAGCATTACAAGGTAAAATTAAAATTTTATACATAGCTCCCGAAAGACAAGAAAATATAGAATGGATTGAAGCTGCCAGAAAAATTAATTTATCGATGGTTGTAATTGACGAAGCTCATACAATTTCTGTTTGGGGTCACGATTTTAGACCTGCATTTAGAAGAATTATAAATTTGGTTAGGTTGCTTCCACAAAACTTTCCTGTATTAGCAACAACTGCAACCGCAACAGAAAGAGTTCAAAAAGACATTGAACAACAGATTTCAGGTAATATTACAACCATTAGGAGTAGCTTGATAAGAGAAAATTTTGAACTATATGTTATTAAAGTTAAGTCAGAAGATGAAAAATTATTGTGGCTGTCCGAGAACTTACTGAAATTAGAAGGAACCGGAATTATTTACACAGGAACCAGAGTAAATACTGAAATATATTCAAGGTGGTTTGAGTTTCTAGGTATTAATACAACAGAATACAATGCAGGTTTAGATGCAGAAAGCAGAAAAGAAATTGAAAAAGGATTAATGTCTAATAAATGGAAGGCTGTTATTTCAACAAACGCATTAGGAATGGGTATTGATAAATCGGATATTCGATTTATTATTCACACTCAAATTCCAGCTTCACCTATACATTATTATCAAGAAATTGGACGAGCTGGACGAGATGGCAAACCCGCCAAACTTATTTTATTTTACAATAACACAAAAGATGAAAAAGGCATTGAAGAAGATTATAAACTTCCAAAAGCATTTATTGACAGTGGCAGACCAAGTTTAAAAAAATACCAAAAGGTTATTGATGTTTTAAAACAAGAACCTCTTGGTGAAAGACAAATAATGAAAGCCACAAATTTAAAACAAACACAAGTTCGTGTTATTAAAGCGGATTTAATAGAACAAGGTATAATAAAAGAGGTGTTGTATGGAAGAAGTAAAAAATACGAATATCAATTTGACGCACCTGAATTAAATACAAAATCATTTGAGGAGTTAAGAAATCAAAAATTGAAAGAATTAGATTCAATGATTGAATATGTAAATCTTACAACATCCCGAATGAAATTTTTATGTGATTATCTTGGAGACAATACTCCACATTCTTACTTAAATTGCGATAATACTAATTTACCAAAATATACTGTTTTCATAAATGATGAATATTTAGAGAAGCTAAAAGAGTTTAGAGAAACTTTTTTCCCTGTTTTAAAAGTAGAAAGTAAAAACTCAAATATCGTAAATGGTATTGCGGCAAGTTATTATGGTGTATCAAGTGTAGGTGCAGCAATACATAGAAGCAAGTATGAAAATGGTGGAGATTTCCCTGATTTTCTTTTACGATTAACTTTAAAAGCATTTCGTAAACACTATGGAAATGAAAAATTTGATTACATTCTTTATGTGCCACCAACAGAATCGGGAGATTTAGTGAAAAATTTTGCGGAAAAATTGTCAAGAGTTTTAAAAATACCCATTTCACATAATTTAATAAAAACATCAGAAACAAAACCACAGAAAGTTTTTCAAAATAGTTATTTGAAAAAAGATAATGTTTCCGGAAAATTTGAATATAAAAATCCGGAAGAAATTGCAGGAAAATCCGTAGTTTTGTTTGATGATATTTTTGACAGCGGTGCAACAATAAAGGAGATAGGAAGTTTATTAACTAAATATGGAGTAGAAAAAATCGCACCATTAGTAATTGCCAGAACAGTTGGTGGAGATATATAAAAGAATTTTTTATGAATAAAGAATTATCATATTGGATTACACTGGCACATTTGCCGAAAATTAAAACAAGAATAAAAAACGAAATAATTGTCCGCTTATTTGAGCAAAAAAAGACAATTATCGATTTCTTTAACTTTACAGAAGAGATATGGAAGAACAAATTTGATTTGTCGGATACTGATATTTCTATCATTAAATCCGGTATTGATGAACTTCCAAATAATTCTTTTCTTGTGGAAAGTTTATTAGAACAAGGATATAGGATATTGCCAATTACTTCCCCGGAATATTCTCCTGTTTTGAAAAAAAACCTTGGTAGGTCTTATGCTCCTCCTGTTCTATATACAAAAGGCAATTTACAAATTCTTAAAGAAGATTCCATTGCGATTGTTGGTTCTCGAAAAGCAAATGAGACTTCTCTTTTATTTACTGATAATATTGCAAAATACGCATCTGAAAATTACAAAGTTGTTGTAAGTGGATTTGCAAAAGGAGCTGATAAACAGGCGCTTGATTCTGCTTTAAAATACAAAGGTCATAGTATCATTGTTTTACCGCAAGGTATCACAACATTCAAATCTGGTTTTAAAAAATACTACAAACAAATTATCGACGGTGATGTTTTGGTATTAAGCACATTTCACCCCAAAGCAACTTGGAGTGTTCAATTGGCAATGGCTAGAAAT
>JAFCDU010000038.1 GCA_017609535.1 Candidatus Pacearchaeota archaeon
GACACTCCTATGTGTGAAGATGATTGGACAGCTGCGACTGGTGTTGGAGCTGGGCAGTTCTTAATCCAGACTTTTGATAACCCTTATTCTTCTGATAAGATAGCAACACTTGTTGCAGGTTATGAAGCTGCAGATACTACTAAGGCTGCTAAGAAGTTCATAAATGAAGCACCAGACCTGACTTCAGGAGTAAAGAAGATTTATTCAACTTCTACTAATGAAGAGGTGGCTTAAGAAGAGGAATTTTTTCCTTTTCTTTTTTTCTTTTTTATTATAATCTATAATTACCTTACACCCTGCGGTTTGAAGATTTAATTAATCGAGAAAATGTGCTGTTTCTTAAAATTAAAACTTTTAATAGATTAAACTAATAAGAAAAGAGTAATATAAGCTGTTCAGAACATCGCGTTTTTATTATAGTAAAATTTTTAAATCATAAAATTATTTTTGCATTTATGAAAAAATATTTTATTTTGGCGGGGATTATAATTATTGCTGTATTGTTTTTTATTAAACCTTATTTTACAGGGAGCAGTATATCCAATATTCCTGATAGTGATGTTGAGTTGAGAGAGGTTCATTTTAATGGAAACTTTACATATATTGCTCTAAGGGCGGATAACAAAACAGCTAACTGCGGTGGGATTAAAAAGGCGATTGATAGATTGGAGGATTTTTTATCTGATATAAAAATGGATTCAAAATTTATAGAGTCTGGATATTGTTCGTTTGTCAAAAATAAAAGAGAATCATTGATTATTTTGGAAAAATCTGACTATCCTTATATATGGCAACCGCTTCCAAACTGCTATATATTGAGAATAGGAGATTGTGAGGCGGAGAATACTGTGATAAAATTTATTGAAAGTGCTAAAAAGTTTTTAAATTAGATTTTCTTTAATTGTCGATGAGAAGGATAAAAACAAAGATTGAGATTGAAAAAGAATCCAGGAGAAATCAGATGATTGTCGGGGGGGTTTTGATTGTTTTGCTTGTTGTTTCTATTGCAGGTTATGGATTTTTAAATCAAGGGAATAATAAGCTGGAAAAAGCAATGTATAATGGGGTTGAGTTTGTGAAACAATCAGATAGATGGTATGCAAAGATTGGCGGAGTTGATTTTTTGTTTCAATATCTTCCTGGGGAGGTTGAAAATATTTCTGTTTATGGAAATTTAAATCTTCAAAATTATGTAAATAAGCCGCTGTATTTTTCTGGTGATGGAGACAGAAATGAGATAATATATAATCTTGGAAGATATGTTGAGAGGTATCAAGATGCTTGTTTAGATGAATGTGAAGATTTGCCTGTAAAAAATTGCTCTGTTGATAATGTGATTATTTTCAGTGAAGATGATTCTATTAGGAGCGTGCAAAATTGTGTTTTTATCGGGGGCGGTGTGAAAGGAAGCGATGCATTTCTTTACAGATTATTTGGGATTATATAAATATTTAAAAAGAATATCGGGGTTTATTTTTTATGAGTGAGAAAACAGACGAGGAAACTGAAAAAGAACGTCTTGAAAGAGAGGAAAAGGAAAAGGCGAAGCAGGAGGGACAGCTTAAGTGGGTTTTGATTTTTATTGGAATTATTATAATCGCTTTTTTAGGAACTTATTTTTATGTTCAGAGTCTGAATAACTTTGAATATCTTGGAATTGACTGGCATAAGATTAAAGAAGGCAAATTAGAGCTTTTTTATGCTCGATTTAGGTTTACTCCATCAGACCCAAGATATCATGTTTATTTTAGAACAGACCCAAGAGAAAACGAGATTCCAGTTATAGACAGGAGCAAGGGATATCAAATGATTTCTAATGCAGTCCCATATCTTGATTTTCAGTATAATGTTTATATTTCATCAGATGTTAATTTGGGGGAATGCGGGGGGAAGGCGGCTGTTGCAAACCAGAATTTAAGGAATTTTTTTGCTGCTCAAAGCAAATATGTAAGGGGTGCAATTAATAATGAAACTTTTGCAAAGGAAAAGGCAATTCCATTTGCAAATTGCACTAATCTGCCAAAAGATACGGTTGTTATATTAACAAAATCAGATGGAGAGCCATATATTGAGAAAAGGAATGCAAACTGCTATGTTCTTCATGTTGGGGATTGTGAAAATATAAAAACTGTTGAGGCCTTTATTCTTGCATATATTAAGCAGTTGAGGAATGAATGAGTTTTCAAATTTTAATTGGAGTGATATTAACTGTTTTACCTATATCTGAGCTACGTGGAGGATTGCCTGTTTTAATTGAATATCTTGTGAGGAATAAAATGATTGTTTGGCCATGGTTTTTGATTGTTCTTGTTTTGAATATTGGGGTTATCTTTTTTATTTTCTTTTTTTTGGATTTTTTGCATTATAGATTTATGGAGATTATGCCTTATCGTCTGTTTATGGAAAGATATTTGGAAAGGGTCCAAAAAAAAGCTAAGAAGATTAATAGGAAAATGGATAATTTTGGATTTTTGGCATTGACATTATTTGTTGCAATTCCATTACCTGGGACAGGGGCATGGACTGGAAGTTTTGTTGCATGGACATTAGGATTGAAAAGAAAAGAAAGTATTCTGGCTATTTCTGCAGGAGTAATAATTGCGGGATTAATTGTCTTATTTGCCTCTCTTGGAGTGTTTAATAGTTTATAACTATTTCTTTTTTATTATTCTGCAGAGTTCTCTTATATCAGTATAAATTGGGATTGAGCTTATTTTAAAAATCTTAATTGAAAGAATCCAAAGACCGGCGACAAATGCCACTGAAATGAAATACCAAAAGATTAAATGAATGGCATTGAAGAATATTGAATGGTTGATTGCTGTTAATAATACTATTCTTAAAATATTCAAGATAAATAAAGATGTGAAGGTAAATAACAGGATTTTTATTCTTTGCAAAAGTTTTATGTTTGGTGTAGCAAGGTTTAAGATTAATAATAAATAATATGCAGAGCCGGCTACACACGCGGGGATAATTTCTATTGCAGTGCATTTAAAGGTGATTATGGCTTCTTCTATTGTTGTTTGAGTGAAGATGCTTAATATTAATCCGGTTGCATTTATTGTCAATGGCGTGAATATTTGATAAATAACATAAAGGTTGCCGAGCCCTGCAAGAAGAATCAGAATATATCTTATAATAAAGCTGTATATTTTCATAAAGTAAGAAGAAAAAAGAAGTTTAAAAATTAATTGGATATCAGAATTCTTCAGCCCGAGGACCAGAAGATACTTTGATAATCAATACAACTATGATTATTATTAATACAAGGAAAACCACTGCAATAACATAAAGTCCTGTGTTCCCAAGACCTGCGAATGCTCCTGTGAAGCCACTTGATTTTCCTTTAATATTCTCTACACTAATTGTCTTTGAAGCTGTTTGTCCCTCGTGATATGCTTTTAGAACAAAACTATGTGTTCCAGACTCTAAAGGAGTTAAGGTAATTGTTATTGTTTTTGTACTATCTTTATCAATTGTAACTATCTGCGGTTCAATTTTATTAAGAGATGCCCATGAATCATAGCCATCTATACTTATTACATACTCTGATTCCTTATCATTATTTTTTATTGTTGCTGTTATTGTCAATTCCTTTCCAACTGTTGGTATTGAATCCAATGATGCTGTAATTTCAGGTTCAGATACTCCGCAGATTCCCAATATTTTAAATGTTCGCAAAAATCTTGCCTTATCTTCTTCTTCATTTTCATATTGGTCTCCATCTTCATCATAAACATCAAATTGAAGCTGATATGTTTTTTCTTCTGCATCTTCCGGCATTTCCAAATTTACTGAAAATTCTTTCTTGTCAAAGTCTCCGATGTCTCCAACTTCAATTCTTTCACTTATTCCTAAATCAGGGTTTGAGATTACTACAAAGACATCTTTTTGCTCTTCATCTCCTGTATTGATTACATCAAAGGTTACCAATATTATCTACAATAACAAAATCTTCATTTGTTCTTATGTTTGCATCAAAGGAGTCATAATCTGCGATGTATTCTTTATTATAGGAGTCAGCATCTCGGTCGTCAATTCGCGCATTTTCAATCCATACATAAAGGATTGTATCTCCCTTGCTGTATTTCTTTATTTTATTGTCTAATTTGAATTTGATTGTTATTGTTTTTTCGTCATCATCTTCGTCAAGATTG
>JAFCDU010000039.1 GCA_017609535.1 Candidatus Pacearchaeota archaeon
GGAAAAAAAGACAGCAAAAATTTAATCATTGGATGGGGCTCAACAAAAGGGCAGATTCTTGATGCAATTGAAGGAGAGGATTTCAAATTTTTGCAGGTTTTATACCTTAAACCCCTATCAGACAAAATTAAAAGAGAAATCAAAAAAGCAGATAAAGTGATAATAATTGAACAAAATTCAACCGGACAGCTCGGAAGATTAATCAGAGAGAAAACAGGCATAAAAATTGAAAACAGAATTTTAAAATATGACTCGCGGCCCTTTTACTCTTGTGAATTAAAACAGAAAATCTTAGGGGTAAAATGAGTAATAATAAGATTTATAAATTCTATCGAATTAATTATAATAACATGATCCCCAGTGATCCTACGGGGTCGCTGGATGAGTCTTTTTTTCTAAATTTGAAAAAACATCTGGAGGAACCTCTATGAAAAAGTGTCTTGTACTTTTAGATGCTGGATTCTTATCAAAATTATCCAAACATTTTGGTAAAGGAAAATACTTAATTTATGACATAATTAAATTTGCAAAAAATCTTGCTAAAAAACAAAGATTTTATTGTAAGCACATTTTTTATTACACCGCACCGCCTTTCCAATCAGAGAAACCAATAGAAAACGAAGAAAAGAGAAAAGAGAAGTATGATAAGTTCATAAAAAAACTTTCAAAAAACAAAGACCTTACAATTCGTGAAGGAAGATGCCAAAGATTAAAAATAAATAACAAATTTATTTATAAACAAAAAGCAGTTGATTCTCTTGCAATAATGGATTTAATGTCGATTCCAATAGAATATCCAGAAATAAATAATATTATTTTACTTGCATCTGATAGCGATTTCGTTCCAGTTATAAACCGCTTAAAAAAACTAAATATAAAAACAATACTTTATACATATTATGAAGAAAAAAATAGAAAATCAGCTTTTTCAACATCAAATGAATTAATAAAATCTGTACATAAGTATGTTCTATTAACTAAACAAGATTTTGAAAATTGTCCCTTAAAAAAATGAAACCAAACCTCTCAACCCCAAACCCACCCACATGGTGCCCTGGCTGTCCAAACTTCATGATTCTTGAAGCTGTAAAAAAAGCACTTTCAAATCTAATCAACCAAAAAATAATCAAACATAAGAATATAGTGATAACAACAAAACATAAGAATATAGTGATAACAACAGACATCGGATGCAACTCAAAAATTTTTGATTATCTTAATGTAAGCGGAATCTATGGCTTGCATGGAAGAGCAATCCCAACAGCACTTGGAATAAAACTTGGAAATCCAAACCTTCAAGTCCTCTCTTTCAATGGAGACGGAGGAGCATATGCAGAAGGCATTTCCCATTTTATCCACGCATTAAGATACAATGCAGACATGACAATCATAGTCCATGATAACCGCGTATTCTCATTGACAACAGGACAGGCAACACCAACATCTGAACAGGGCTATAAACCAAAATCAGAGCCACTCGGAGAAAAAAATGAGCCATTAAATCCAATAAAACTCGCGCTCGCATCAGGAGCAACCTTCATCGCAAGATGCAATGCCAAAGATATCAAACACACATCAGAAATATTAGAAAAAGCCGTCAGGCATCAAGGATGTTCTTTTGTGGAGATACTCCAGGACTGCCTAATCTTCAACAAAGAAGTAAACAATCTTGACAAAAACATGTATAAAATCTACAACAAAGACATAAATCAAGCAGTCAAATTAGCAGACCAATTCAACTACAACAACACAACAAGCAAGATTCCAATCGGAATTATTTATCAAACTAAAAAGCCGACTTTGGAAGAGAACTGGCCTCAGCTTAGAAAAAAATTGAAATAAAAAAATTTCAAGATTATTTCTTTTTATAAATCAATAATGAAATTAAGACAGCTACACCATAGTAGATAATTAAATCTGCAATTAAAGCTGATAAAATAAACTCAGAACCAGCTAATTCTGGAGAACTTGTATTCTAACAATAATATGGAAAAGGCAATCCATAAAAACCAGCCCCAAGTCGGGATGAAGTTAAAAAAGGAGAGCCAAAAATCATAATTAAACTTATTATTATAAATAAGATTATTGTCGTTTTACTATAAAATATTTTCTTATCCATATTTCTCATAGGTTTAATCTATTTTTAAATACTTTTAACAAACCTTCCTAACTAAATTAACATTCCCCTTATTATCAAAAGCCCCAATCCCCAAAACAACCAGCCCCCCAATAATTTTGTGCTTAGGAAATAATTTCTTTAAGTTATAAACACCAGCATCACAAGCCAAAACAATTTGAACATTCCCATGCAACTGCGATTTATCAAGCAAATCATAATTACAGGGAGTTCCAATCAAATCCATATCAACAATCTTAAAACCATCTTTTTTCAATTTCCCTGCTAATTTTTTCATTGCCTTCTCCCCTCCAGTCCCGCACATCCTTGCACAAGCATTACAAGAAATAATTCCGACCTCATCATCCTTACCTAACTCTTTTTTTATCTGACTATAACTTCTTTGTTTTGTAACTATCATCTTCTTTTTTAATCTTATCACTCCTTAAAACTTCCAAGCCCTTCTTCCTTAATAAATTTATTGCCTCCTCCCTCTCCCCAGCCCGCCCACACCCCTTCCAATCCACCACCACACTCCTAACCTTCTCAACCATCCCGTCTAAAGCCTCATCAACCATCTCACTTGTTAAAGGAAAAACATAATTAGGAATAACATGTCCAACCGCATATTTAGAATTCAATTGTATCTTAGAAAAATTTGGACAGTAGTGCGGCCCCCCAATTCCTATAACACTTTCACACCCCCTTACTTTTTCTTCCATCGCCCTCTTAATTGTCTTCGCAATAATCTCCCCCGCTTTTTTATCCCCCCAATCTTTTTCAGAAGAACCAATCTCAATAAAACAACACGGCTTTTCAATATAAGGTCCATGATGTGTACATTCTAAACTAACCTCCTGCTCCCATCCTTGCTTCTGGGCTTCATCATTCAAAATACCAAATAACAACTTCAAAAACAAACCAGAAGTCTTGCAAACCTTCCCCGCCCTGCCACCATAATCAGCGCCCCTCCAATTCCCAGGAGCGTGACAAGTCAAACTTCTATTTCCCTTCGCACTTTTATGTTTTGTCGCAAAAATCACAAAATCCGCATCACCAACAAGCTCATCAGCATTATTCTCATCAATACTTTTTTTCTCAGTTAAATAAAAATCAATCCCAAGCTTTTTCAAATGCTCGCCTATGTTCAAACCAGCTTTATCCTTCTTACTTATAACTACCCCGAATTTCATAACTCTAATAAGAAAACTAATTTTAAAATATTTAGCTGTTTCGCAACCACACCATCTAAAATAAAAAAACTACAAAAGAGCAACTTTTTTGAGCTAAATATACAAAGCACTTTTAAACCTTGCCTCATTAAATATTTTATGACTCAAATAATCCTCTCAATCCTGCTATTAATCTCAGCAATCCCTCTCGGATTATTATTAAAATTCCTTACAAAAAAAGAAAAACCAATCTACATCCCCGCTTCTCTGGATTCTCGCAATTCTCTCTGCAATTTTCTACACAATCAACATTCAAATCGCCCTGCCACTTACCTTCATATTTATTTTTGTTTTTGTGTGGAATCTTTGATAAATGGCGTTATTTGTCATAAAATTTCCAAAATGACTTAAACTATAAAATAAGAACCCAATCCACAAACCTTAAAACTCCTTCTTAATTGCTAAAAATATGGCTTTTCATCTAATAGGGCTCGGCTTATCAGAAAACTCTCTTACAGCAGAATCTCTGCAAGTCCTAAAAACATGCAAAAAAATTTATCTTGAAAACTACACCGTTGATTTCCCATACCCAAAAAATAGATTAGAAAAAAACTACAAAATAAAAATACAGGAACTAAACAGAAAGGAAGTTGAATCAGAAAAATTTCTAAATCAGGCAAAATCTCAAAATATAGCCCTATTAGTCTACGGCGACGCACTATCAGCAACAACCCACATCCAGCTAATCCAAGCATGCAAGAGGAATAAAATAAAATACAAAATTTTCCATAATGCTTCAATCCTCACAGCAATCGCAGAAACAGGATTATCCCTATATAAATTCGGAAAAACCGCCTCCCTTCCTAAATGGCATCACTCATTCAAACCAACAAGCTTTATTCAAACCATAAAAGACAATCAAAAAATTAAAGCCCACACCTTGCTATTAATTGACATAGGATTAACCCTAAAAGAAGCAAAACATCAAATTAAAACAGCGGCAAAATTCACATTGCCGAAAATAATTCTCTGCGAACTTGCAGGAATCAAAACAAAAATAACATATAACTCACTAAACAAACTTCCAGACAAGGCAAAAGCCCCTTATTGCCTCATAATTCCATCTGAATTGAATTTAATTGAAAAAGAATTTCTCAAAACCCCTTCACAACCCACCAAATAAGAAGAAATCCAATAACATCAAAAATAATATCTATTATTTGATTGGCAGTTGTCTCTCTAAATTTTGTGCGATTATTTTTCAAGGCAGAATTAACCAAAAAATAAATTGTAGGTTCAACAATCTCCCACAAAACATTCAAAACAAAAATAGCCAAAAGTGCATAGACAAAATCAAATCCAATCCAAATAAAAATCAAACCTAATACAATCCCAGAACCCACATGCACAAGCGACCACCAATCAACATATCTCCCGTCAGAAAGTGAAAAACCGCTTTTTTTCATAAAATAAAATAAATACGCAATTTTATAAAACTATCAAAACATTTAAATATAATTCTCCTATAAAAAAATATGGCTATAAACAATAGTTCCTTTCTCAAAAGCACAATTATAGCTATTATTATCTAAAATCAGAGTTTTCTAACTCGCATTATCATGTCAATTCCTCTCTATCAACATCCTAAGAAAAATTCAGAATTAGAAGAGCAAACAAAACCAATTCGAACTGCCTTGGAGGACTTCCAAAGAACACGAGCGAGAAAATTATATCAAGCCCTTTCCAAAGAAGCACAAGAATATTTCCAACAGCAATATCCTAATGAAACTGCACAACTAAGATTTAGAATCTAATTGACTAAATTTATAAAACTCAAAAACAAACAAATAACATGAAAGAACAAGAAATCCTGAAATTCTGGCAGGAAAAACAAATCTACCAAAAATCAAAGAAAAAAAATGCAAAAGGAAAACCATTCTATCTAATGGATGGCCCTCCTTATGCAACCGGGCATATCCATATGGGAACCGCCCTAAACAAAATTCTAAAAGATATTGCAATGCGTTCTCATCGCTTGCAAGGTTTTGATGTCTTCGACCGCCCTGGCTATGACACACACGGAGTTCCAATTGAGATAAAAATAGAAAAAAAATTAGGATTCAAAACCAAACAAGACATTGAAAAATTCGGGGTCAAAAAATTCATAGATGAGTGCAAAAAATTCGCAACCCAATTCATAGATGTAATGAATCAGGAATTTGTCAATCTTGGAGTCTGGATGGATTTCACGAATCCATACTTAACACTTGATGATAAATATATAGAAACAATCTGGGATACCTTTAAACAAGCTGATAACAAAAATCTCTTATATCTCGGACAATATCCAATTCATGTCTGCCCCCGATGTGAAACCGCCGTCGCCTTCAATGAAATAGAATATGAAAAAGTTCAAGATAATTCAATCTTTGTAAAATTCCCATTAAAGAAAAACCCAAACACATACTTAATAATCTGGACCACCACCCCCTGGACCCTACCCGCCAACACCGGCGTCATGGTTCACCCAGAATTTGATTATTCAGAAATAGAACTTTCATCCGGAGAACACTGGATAATTGCAAAAGAACTTGTCAATAAATTAATGTCAATGTTGGAATCCGGTTACACAGAAATAACAAAATTCAAGGGCAAGGATTTAGAAGGATTGGAATATGAAAATCCTTTATCAAAAAACCTAAATCTAAAATTAAAAAATGCATACCGCATCGTACTATCCCCAAGATATGTAAACCTTGAAGAAGGAACCGGCTTAGTCCACTGCGCCCCAGGACACGGAAAAGAAGATTGGGAGGTCGGACGAGAATCTAATTTAGACATGCCCTGCCCAGTTGATATCTCTGGCTGCTTAACAAAAGAAGCTGGAAAATATGCAGGCAAAAAAGCCCGTGTTGTAGATAAAGAAATCATAGAGGACTTGGAAAAAGATAATATGCTGATTTACAAACTTCCATACACTCACGACTATCCTCTCTGTTGGAGATGCAAATCCCCTCTCCTAATGATTTCTCAACCTCAATGGTTCCTAAAAATATCCGAAATCAAATCAGCCATTCTAAAAGAAAATGAAAAAACAAACTGGCTTCCTCGCTGGATGCAATTAAGAATGAAAGCATGGCTATCTGGCATCTCAGACTGGCCCATATCAAGAAACAGATATTGGGGAACCCCCCTTCCAATCTGGCTCTGCGAAAAATGCAATGGAAAAATTGTCATAGGCTCAATAAAAGAACTGGAAAAACTATCCGGACAAAAATTAAAAGACATCCACAAACCAGAAATAGACAAAATAACTCTGCCTTGTAAATGTGGTGGAAAAATGTCCAGGATTCCCGAAGTCCTTGACGTATGGTTTGACTCCGGCGTATCAAGTTGGGCGGCTCTCGATAAAAAACAATTTAAGAAATTCTGGCCAGCTGACCTGAATATAGAAGGAAAAGACCAAGTCCGTGGATGGTGGAACGCCCAATTTATTTTATCACAAATTAAGCACAACACAAAACCATTCAAATCAATTCTTGAACATGGCTTAATTCTGGATTTAGGAAAAAAGAAAATGTCCAAATCTCTCGGCAACATCATAACGCCTCAGGAAATAATAGAAAAGTATTCAAGAGATGCAATAAGATATTATTTCGCAAAAATTTCCAAAGGAGAGGATTTCTCATTCAAAGAACAGCACTTCAAAGACATTCAAAAACTCTTCATACTATTGCTAAATACAAACAACTTCATAAATCAAATTCCAGCTCAGAAATCAAAAATCCAAATTGAAGACAAATGGATTCTTTCAAGATTAAGCACAACAATAAAGAACATTACAAAACTCTACAACGAATACAAATACCCTGAAGTAATCCAGGAATTTGAAAATTTCCTAATCAACGATGTATCAAAAACTTATATAAAAATAATTAGGGACCGGGCAGAAGAAACTTATGAAACACTAAACACAATCCGTATTGCAGTTCTAAAGCTTCTGGCTCCAATCTGCCCATTCATAACTGAAAAGCTCTGGCAGGAATTAAAACAA
>JAFCDU010000040.1 GCA_017609535.1 Candidatus Pacearchaeota archaeon
ATTTCATTTTTTAAGATGGATTGAAACTGTAAAAAAACAAAAAAAATATTATGGGGCTTTGCCCCAGTCACCATTTTGTTGAAAAGGAGAAAAGAGACAGGGCATCGGAGAGGGAGCGGGGGCAGAGGCGATGGAAATTGCCGCAGCCGCGCGACCGATTTGCGAGCAACCTGCGAGGCAGGAGTTGGTGCCGAGCGGTTGCGAGCATAAAGAAATAATCTATTCCCACCCTGCCACCCTGTAAAGATAAATATGAAAGATTTTTGTCTATACGAAAAAATTCACTTTTGATAAATCAATACTTTTTCCCAGACGACGATTGTTATAAATAATTGGTTTGAATTCCAAATACTTTTTCCCAGACGACGATTGTTATAAATAATTGGTTTGAATTCCAAGTTCAGATAGAAATCAATCGGGGTTCGGTTAGTGACAACTGAGCGGAGAACTGACTTTTGTCGTCGAGGAAATTAACATAGTTATCCCTCCCACACCACTATTTGCATAAAAACTTTGTTATAATTTAATTGAACACCGATGAAAAATGTTTTTATTCATCCTACCATTTTGTTAGTACAATCAAGAAATCCTCCAAAATTTACAGTGTTTCAGGATGTTTCAAAAATTATAAAGTGGAGGAACCCCAAAATGCCTAAAAATTTTATACAGGTTGATCTTACTCCGGATGAACGTTTAGATGAAATAACAAATCTTTTTAGTAAAGCAATTCTGATGCGTATTAAACGCAATAATGATAAATTAGATTTCAAAAATAGTGCAGACAGAAAGCAGGGAAGAGTAATTGGACCCCTAAATAGAAAAGCTACGAAATTTACGAAAAGGAAGATTCATAAGGAAGAATTAATGACCATAAAAGAAGTTATAAAATTTTTAAAAATATCAAGAACAACTTTTTGGCGACTTCGAAAAGATGGAACTCTACCCTGTTATGTGGTAAATAATTCCTCTTTGTCCAGATATAAATTCTCTGATGTAATAAGATATGTGAGAAAAACGAAATTAAATAACTGTTAAAGTCACCGAGACACTGTCTTGCAACTTGGACTTTCCAAAGATTTGTCAGACAGTGTCTGCCAAATTGCATATTGATTAAATAGTTCCGCATAAATTGGAATTTATCTGGATATATTGAGCAAAACTTTTTATTAAAGGATGTGACCAAATCCAATCAAAATTTGACTCCAAATGGGCAAAGTATGATTATCGTAGCAGTAAGATTAAAATACAATTTTCATTTCAACCTAAATATTTTTACCTGATTAGCATACATGTCCACTGCATATATATTGCCTTTTTTATCTATTGCGATATCATTTAAACCACTTAATCCATCTGCTTCTTCGTGCTTGAAATTACCTTTAATACTATAAATAAGTTCTCCACGGTTATTAAAAATTTTAATTGTATCATCTTTACTGTCTGCCAGAAAAATATATCCTTCTTCACTAACTTCTAAGTCAACTAATCTGGGAAAATGCCATGTCCAATACTTTTTAAGAAAGAGTTGTTTTCCTTCATTGGTATAACCAAATAATATTTCCTCTTCTGCAAAATTTTTGTAAATAAAAAAAATATTCCCATCTTTATCATATTCCAAATCAACAATATACTTAAGTTTTTCTTTATCCAAATCAAGGTCTATCCATTCCGGAATTTGAGATTTTTTATGGTACGGTTCATAATAAGGCATGTCAAATTGAATGTTATCTATGTTTAGTTCTGGTAAGTAGTTTCCGTCAGAAGAAAAAACAAGTCCCCCATTATCTGTTTTGATATAAATATTCCCATCCTTGCCAATTTCTATTTTGCGGTAATATACATTTTTTTGGAAACTATCTAAAAATAATTCTTCTTTTGGTATTCCGAATAAAAAATTTGCTTTCTTTAATACATTTCCTTCTGAATCAACAATTTCAACATACCATTCTCCAACCCATTCAGGTATAATTGTTTTGTAACTCCAAGTGCGATACTGAGGATACTTGATATCCAGAATGACTTCACTCATTTTATTTCCTCTATAGTACCAAATATGTTTTATCTGGGTAGGTCTCTCTGCGCCATAAATGTTTGTCCAAAAGTAAACTCTTCCCACATCTGATGCAAAGATTCCTTTTGATTCTACTGGTTTGCGGTTTTTGATTCTTTCACAAAAAGCGAACTCTTTGACTTTTATTTCAGCCATAATCTTTTGAGCGACAATACTAATGACCACTAAAACAATACTAAAAATTGTTAATCTTTTTTTCATAATTTTCTTACATTACACAAAACCTAACTAATATGATACAAGTATTTTCTAAAAAAGCATAATCAGATTCCTATAAACCTTACAATGAATACAGGTATCCATAAATCTAAATCATCAACCATTCCGTTTTCTTTCCTCTTAAGAAAAATTCCGTTAGGATAAAAATTACTTCTTCCAGCATCCCGATATGGGCTCCCATGATTTCTTCATTCCAGTTCCATCTTTAATCGAGATTACTATTGGTTTTAGGAATGCATTGATTCTTTCCATTATTTCGCTAAATTCTTGATTTACATCATGAAGACGTGATTTACGGAGAAAGGCAGACCATTGCCTCTGTCTTCCGTTATCTTTGTGGAATTCTGGCCGGAAAACCAGTGGATTATCAGGCAGAGGAGTTCTTCTTCTTTGAAAAGTGGACTCAATTGCTTTCTTAAGTATGTTCCCCTGGAATTTATGGCTACAAGAAAGGGTGTAAACATCGTAAAAATCTTTCATTCGGCTATTAGCCATAGCCAGTTTAACCATCGCCTCAAACTTCTCAGAGATAATGCTTTCTAGTGAATAAACTTTAACCTTGGGAGGTTTCTCCTCTAACATGGTCGGGAATTCTATTAGTTTAGCTTCAGGAACTATTATATCTCCAAAACCAATGTCCATTTGTAATTTTTTTCTTGCCTGACCTAAAATGGCATCTATCTTTAACTGTATTCCTTCATAATCAGCATCTTCTTTTATTCGTTCGGAAGTTATAGATGCAGGGTTAAATTTAACTCCATCATCACAGTATATCTGAGCAATACTTCTAAAAATAGATTCGAGTTCATCAGGATCGTTTTTCACTTGTTCTGCAAGAAAATCAATGTCTTTGGTCGGCCGGGACTTTGGCATTTTTAAACAGATTAAAAGAAGTCCTCCTTTCAACACAAAGTGATCAGAAAATTTGGAAATTGCCAACCGGTAAAGAAATCTTTCTTGGAAATATCGTAAAAGAAGCGCATCAAAATCTATGCCTTCTGCTCTTGCAATATTTGTAAGTTTTGCTCTTATTGAAGCTGCTCTGTTCTTAATTTTTCTTTTCACTTTTGTCCTCTCTAAATCATAGCATTAATCCATGTTTCCAGTAGTGGCTTGACCCTGCAAATTTCGGCATACTTAAGTAGTTCCTCTAGATTGCGATCCTTACGTTTAAGATATTCAGACAGTCCTTCCTTAGCTATATCAAGTCCCAGTTTATTACGGTATCGAAAACAGTCACATATAGTTTTCTCTGGACAATAGATACGGACTTTATAATTTCCGATCTTTATTTCATCAATGCCTGCTTTAAATTGTTCTGTAGAAAAATAATAGAATTCAACAGGAGGATATTTAATTTTAGGTCGCCAGGACTTGCGGTGGATTGCCATTGAGTTAATTGATGGATTGAAAGTAGTCAGTTCATAGTAAGAGAGCGCTGAAAGCAGGCAAATTACCCCTTCTGGAACAGCTCGGGCTAGGTCAACAAAACTCTGATTAGAAATAACAGGTGTATCTACCAGCCTGTAAAGCCCATTTTTTACTTTAATGACTATTCCTTTATCCAGAATGCTTTTTATATCGCGGGGATGGATACCTTTGGCTAAAATATCTTTAGTTCTGCCATATCCCTTATGAGTTTTGAATATCTGAATAATCTTTTTATATTTTTTGTTCATTATATCATCTTTGGATATTTTCATAGGCATATTATAGCAACTGCCGAGGTTTTTGTCCACTTCTTTTTAATGAGTCTATTTGTCCGGTTTGGGGCATCTTTGTCTGTCAGGCATTTGGTTCTCAATTGTAAACGAATTTTGAGCCTCCAACTAAACTTTTTTA
>JAFCDU010000005.1 GCA_017609535.1 Candidatus Pacearchaeota archaeon
GCAGAGGCAATCCCGCCAAACTCTAATAAATCCTCTACCCTCTCCCCTTCAACATCATACCATATCAAAGGCTTAAGCCCGCCATCCATAATATATCGTGTTGTCTGAGGAACATCATACTCCCTCCTTTTGTCAATCTCTTTAAATCCCATCTGGTCGGCGATTCCATGTGCATCCTTGAAATTTGTTACAAATATTTTTAATGCCTTGACATCTTCCCCAAGAAACTTTTTATTATGAAGCTCTACCTTCTCTACCTTAGTTTCCCTTGAAGCCATGCGGACTTTTAATTTCTCAATTTTCTCAATTATTGATTGAATTTTTTTATCTTGCCAGATTTTCAAAATTGCCCAAAAATTCGCATCAAACGAATCAATAACACAGGCCCTCTCGCCTTTGTCTGTCCGCCCAACTATCTTCAAATAATTCCTGCCCTCATAATCAAATGTTGAATAGTCAATTGGAATAAATTTTATTCTCATATTATTCTAATATAAAAGAACTTTATAAGGTTTTCAAGAACTATACAGCCCCCAATACCCTTTAGCAAGCAGTTCCCCCCGAGAGGCAAATAAAATAACCTTAATTTTTCCGTCCTCAACAGAATTTTCAACAAATTCCTTTGGATTATCAGATTGCACTGCACTTATAACATCCTCCTTCGAAGCTAAAATCTGCAAATCAGCATCAGAATGCGAACCTTCAAAACTCTCAATATTGCCGTCTATAATAGAATAAAAGTTCTTGCCGCTGATTTTAAAATCAACAATTGCCGGCTCTCCAGTTAAAATATTTTTATGAAGTTTATATCCGCCCATCTCATTTAAAAGATAAGTTATAAACTTTGGAGTTAGATTAATTTCAGAATTGTAATTAGATGCAGATAGATTATAAATAACATTCTCATAAAGAGGATTTGGCAAGTTCATTTTCTTATCAGCACCTAAAAGAAAATAACCCAGACACGCAATAATTAAAATCATTAAAATGCATAGGATGATTATTTTTACTTTGTTAAAGGACGCTTTCTTAATTAAAGCATCAATGTATTCTAATCTATACCCCTTTTCTTGAAGTCGCCTCGTAATCTCTGCTCTTGACAAACCAACTGAACGCGAATTTTTTATTCTTTTAATTAGCTCTTTATCATCCATAATAAATTTTTGTGTAAAAGATTAATAAATATTATTGAGATAAATTTATATATTAACTTGATTTCATGATTTTATGATTGATATCAAACTTATTCGTGAAAATCCAAAACAAGTGAAAACAAATACAAAAAACAGGGGTTATAATGAGAAGCTTGTTGATGAAATAATAAAGCTCGATACAAATTGGAAAAAACTGAAAAACCAAGACGATAAATTAAGACATGAAAGAAACAAAATCTCAGAGGAAATTAATCAAGCCAAAAAACAAGGAAAAAAACCTGATAGTTTAATAAAAAAAGCAAAAGCAATTTCCAACAAAATAAAAACTAATGAAAAAGACGAGGTTGATTTAAGAAAAAAAATTGACAACCTTCTTTCTCAAATTCCAAATATTCAGGCAGATGATGTTCCAATAGGTGATGAAAGCAAAAATAAGGAAATAAAAAAATTTGGAAGAATAAAAAAAGGGGGAAAAGGGCATTTAGAGCTAATAGGTAGCTTGATTGATATGAAAAGAGGGTCAAAAATCGCCGGAGCAGGATTCTACTTATTAAAGGGAGAAATTGCAAGATTGCAGAGAGCATTAATTCAGTTTATGCTTGACTTCCATACCAAAAATGGATTTATAGAGATTAACCCCCCGCAATTAGTAAATGCAAAAACAATGTATGGAACTGGGAATCTCCCAAAATTCGAAGAAGAGTTATACAAAACCAGAGACAATCTCTATCTAATCCCGACTGCAGAAGTTCCTGTAACAAACCTTCATTCCGAAGAAATCTTAAAAGAAAATGAACTGCCAAAAAAATATTGCGCATTCACACAATGCTATAGAACAGAAGCAGGGCGCCATGCTGGAGAAGAAGGATTATTCCGTCTCCATGAATTTGAAAAAGTCGAAATGGTTTATATCTGCCATCCAAAGGATTCTTGGAAATTTTTAGAAGAAATGACAGGTTATGCAGAGGAAATTTTAAAACAATTAGAACTACCATACAGGAAAGTCCTTTTAGCAACAAAAGACGCCTCCTTCGCATCTGCAAAAACCTATGACTTAGAAGTTTGGAGCCCAGGCATGAATAAATATCTGGAAACATCTTCTTGCTCAAATTGCACAGATTTCCAGGCGAGAAGAATGAACTGCAGATTCCAGGGAAAACAGGGGGTTCAGTTTGTCCATACCTTAAATGGTTCTGGACTTGCTCTCCCGAGACTTATGATTGCATTAATTGAAAATGGACAGCAGAAAGATGGTTCTATAAAAGTTCCGAAGGTTTTATGGAAGTATTGCGGATTTAAAGTAATAGGTAACTAAACCTATAGAGCGAAACTAAAATTTTATATTAACCAATTAACTGCATTCGTCATTTATTATTTGCACTATCACGACTTATAAAATTATTTAAATTTTGAATATTCTTTAATACTATGAATTCAAGCAGAGCTGTTAAACAGCTAAAAGAATTAGAGAAAAAGATTCCAGATAAAAACCTCCGCCTTGCAGCAGAGTGGGATGAGCCATGGATGATTCTGATTTCTACTATCTTATCAGCGCAGACAAAAGATGAAATGACAATTAAAATTTCTAATTTGCTTTATCACAGGTTTCCAAGTGTTAAGAAGTTGGCTAAAGCTGATTTAAAAGAAATTGAAAAAATCATAAAACCAATTAATTATTACAAAACAAAAGCCCGTCATATTAAACAAACAGCTAAAATTATTTTGCAGAAAGGGATTCCTAAAACCCTTGAAGGATTGCTGGAACTTCCAGGAGTTGGAAGAAAAGTTGGAAATGTTTATCTTGCTGTTCAAGGGCAGGATGCAATTGGAGTTGATACTCATGTTGCCAGATTGTCCAGAAAGTTAGGGTGGAGTAAGGAGAAAAACCCTCATAAAATTGAAAAGGATTTGGAGAAGTTGTTCCCTAAAAAGTATTGGCGTTCTATAAATTATATTTTAGTGAGGTTTGGGAGGAGTCATACGAGAAAAGAAGAAGATGAGATTGTTGAGAGGTTAAAAGAAATGCAAAATGGAGCTTAAAGAATTAAAAGAAAAATTAAAAAGATACAAGAAAGAAGATATAATTATAACAGGGCATGCAGAACTCCAAGCATATGTAAGAGAGATAGATTTAGAAGAAATTAAAAATAACATAATAAACCCAGATAAATTAGTATACGCAGAAGAACAAAAAACTAAAAAAGTTGATGAGGAGAAATATGATTGTTATTTTGCTTATTCTGAAAATCTTTGTCATAGATATATATTAAGTATAAATCGAAAAGTTATTATAGTTACTATAATTAAAATAAACAGAAATTGGCAAAAGATAATTGAAAGAAAATGAAAGAGTTTAAATTTAGTTATGATGAAGAGAACGATGATTTATTTATTTATTTTCCTGACAAGAAATCTAAAGGGGCTGTTGAAATAGGTAATTTTGTTTTTGATTTTGATGAGGACGAGAACTTAGTGGCAATACAAATTCTTGAAGCTTCTCAGGTTTTATCTAAAGTTGTATCTAAAATTCTTGAGTTAAGTAAGATAAAAGAATTGAAAGTAGATGTAATTAACTTTAGAAACATGGCTACTATTCAACTTAAAATAATAACTGATTCAGGACAAGATACTGCTAATATTATTGTGCCAAGAATAAAGCAGGAGAAAAGTCCTGCCCTGAGTTATATATAGGATTTTATTAATAGAACATCTGTAAAGAGCTTAGATAATAATCGTTTTACTAATTTATTTTCTTAATTTAAAATGTCTTTGTTTTTGGCTTTTCTATTTTTCTTTTCTGACAATCTAAACACCATGTTGCTGTTCTTTTTAATCCTTCGTAGCCTTTTTCCTGTCTTTTGCAGATTTTCCATATTTTCTAAAAACTCTATGCCAAGTTTCTTTTTTACAATTAGTGCAGAATTCACTAATATACTTCATTCAACCTCCACTCAAATTTAAGTTAATGCGTGGAGCATCTGTTTCTTTTAAACATCGTTATAGCTATGAATAAGAATTTTAAATCTTTTCAAACATCAAAAACCTTAAAAACAAACTCTGATTGATATAAATATGGCAGAAATAAGCATGCCGACTGGCTTCGGCGGGTTAATGAGATACAAAGAAGAGTATGATTCTAAATTAAAATTCAAGCCAGAGCACGTAATCCTTCTAATAATTGCAACAATTATTGGAATAATCGCCCTAAATCTATTCTTATAAAATGTTCGGCAAAATCAACCCAAAGATGATTGAACAGACAATGAAACGAATGGGCATCTCGCAGACGCCGATGGATGTTAAAAGGGTTATCTTTGAAATGCAGAATTCTAATTTAATAATTGATGAACCCTCTGTAACAAAAGTAATAATGCAGGGACAGGAAACTTATCAAGTTTCAGGAGAGGCAAGAGAAGAATCTAATCAGGAGTTTTCTGATGAAGATGTTAAAATTGTAATGGAAAAAACAGGAAAATCAGAAGAAGAAGTTAGGAAAGTTCTGGAAGAAAATAACGGAGATATAGCCAAAACAATCATAAGTTTAAAGATTAATCAATCACAATAATTTCTAAATATCATTATTTCTTAATAAATCTATGCTTAAAGAAATTCAGCTCCATCTAAACAAAGCAGGGCATATGATTTTCGTAACATTCCCATTAATTCAGGAACAAAGGATGTTGTTGACAATCTTTAAGGAGATTAATTTAGCTGTTAATAAGATTATTTTAATGCTTTTAAAAATTGAAAGAGAAAAGAAGATGATTCCATTGTATAAAGACCCTCGAATGAATTTTAGAGTTTTCCTAAAAAAGGTCGCTCCAAAATATTTGATTTCTAATGAAAAAGAAAAAATAATTGAAATCTTAAGAATAAACAAGAAACACACCCTCGCTTCATTGGAATTTGTAAGAAAAGACAAATTCGTGATTTTTGATGATGCGGGCTATGAAATCCTAACTATTAAAAAAATTAAAGAATTATACCACAGCATTGATATAATTTTTAAAAAGTTGAAAGAAAAAATATAAAAACCTCAATATATTGTATATTCTACAAAAAACCCATAATTATCTATGATATCTGAAATTTTGAAGGAAAAAACAAGTGCAGACCATTTGCTGTATGTAAGTTTGAAGTATACAAAAACCGGAGATGTAATCCTAAATCTCATCGCAAGATGGAAATCAATGATTGAAATTAGTTTTGACGCTCTTTTAGAAGTTGCCTTAAAAGAAAAAAAAATCCCTCATCTGCCGGAAAGTCCAAAACAAAGAATTGAATTTATGAAAAAGGTTTATAAAAAAAGCCCAGAAATACAAGAAACAATAAAACTTTATATTTTCTTCAAACAAATTCCTGAATTGCCTAAAACAAGGGAAGGGGAATTTAGGAAAAATGTCGCTCTAAAAGTGACAAGAGGTAAGGAAGAAATAAGGATAGATACAGAAAAATTAAAAGAATATTCAGAATTGCTCGAAACATTTATAAGCAAAGTTAAGCATATTCTCTCTGAGTGAACCAGTAAAATGGCGCGGATTATTGCGATTATTTCAGGGAAAGGCGGTGTTGGAAAGACAACAACTGCCATTAACCTCGGAGCCGCTTTGAATAAATTTAAACAAGAGGTAATTCTAGTAGATGCCAATCTAAATACACCAAATATTGGCATTCACTTAGGAGCGCCAATTGTCCCAGTTACATTAAACCATGTTCTAAAAAATAAAGCAGATATTGAAGAAGCTGTCTATGAGCACTCTTCAGGGACAAAAATCGTTCCATCTTCACTCTCAGTAAAAGAACTTACAAAATTCAATACAAAGAAACTTTCGGAAATCGCAAAGAAGTTGGGTAAATTATCAGATTTTGTAATTTTTGACTCTGCAGCTGGTTTTGGCCCTGAAGCAATGGATACATTGCAAGCAGGAAATGAAATTATAATTGTAACAAATCCTGAAATGCCTGCGGTTACAGATGCCTTGAAAGCTGTTAAAGTTGCCCGAGAGCTTGGAAAAGAAGTAAAAGGAATAATTGTAACAAGACAAAAAAATGCAAAATACGAAATGCCCCTTTCGTCAATCAAATCAATGTTAGAGACAAATATTATTGGTGTAATTCCAGAAGATGATTCAATCAAAAAATCCTTGACAAAACGGGACGCTGTTGTCCATACTCACCCAAGAAGCAAGGCATCAAAAAAATATCAAGAGATTGCAGCAAAAATTCTAGGAGGAAAATACGAAAAAGAATTTCAAAATAAGAGTTGGTGGAGCAGATTATTTGGTTAAAAAAGGATTAATCACGAATTTTGTTTCAGAACAGAGCCCAGGTTCTTACCTGAATTATTTATTTTAGTTGGGTTTATCATACGATTTAACGGCCACTCATTGCATTCTCCCTCCCCCAACCCCTCGCTAACTCCGACTTCGTTAAATCCCCTCTAATCAGATTAATAAAATATAGTTGTATTAAATGGATTTTGTAGCAATTGCATGCACACATTACCTAAATTAGCTTATCTTGCTTCCTGATTCAATTTCTTTATCTGTTGTCAACAATGATAATTCATCATTATTTGAAGCAGCAAGAAGCATACCTTCAGAAATTACTCCTTTTAATTTTCTTGGTTCGAGATTTGCAATTATTATGATTGTTTTTCCTTCTAATTCTTCTTTTGAGTATTTTTGTTTTATCCCTGCACAGATTACCCTTTGGCTTCCAGAAACCTCCAAAGTAAGTTTGTATAGTTTGTCTGCTCCTTCTATATCCTCAGCCTTTACAATTTTTGCAGTTCGTAAATCCAGTTTTTCAAAATCTTGGTAGGTTATTGCTGGTTTCATTTTATATTTGCCCTTAAAATTGTTTGTTCCCCTAATGTTGATTTACAATTGGGATTTTCACAATTATATTCATGTATCTCCTCCCCTCCAAATAATTCCTGCATACCAATATATGTAAATTTAGTAAATGAATTGCATCTTGGACAATATCCAGAAGTTTGCTGTCCTCTAATCCTCAATCTTTGAAATCCTACTCCAGTTTCTTCAAGCTTTGGTACCATCTATTTTCTTAAAAAGAATTTCAGACTTTTTAAGTTTTGTTAGTTTTAACGGCTTATTTATTTCATCTAATTTGATTGGGAATTGAAAATGTTTTGCGATTTTTTCTGTTGTTTCCGGAATGAACGGGGAAAGAAGGATTGTTATGGCTTTTATCGAATCAGCGAGCTGGTAGAGAACTTTTGTGTCGCGGGTTTCCCAAGGTTTTTTCGATTGGATGAATTCATTGCAGATGTCTATGAATATGAAGATTTTTTCTAATGCTTTGTCTGTTTCATAATTATCCAGATGGGACTGGATTTGTTTTAGCGGAAGTTTTTTTAATAATATATTTGGTGTTTTTTCTAATCCATATTTTTCTATTAAGGTTGTTGTTCTTGAGATTAAATTTCCAAGTTTGTTTGCTAATTCGTTGTTATTTCTTTCGATTATAACTTCTGGTGAGATGTCGCCATCATCGCCATTAAATGGAATTCTCAGAATCGCGAATCTGACAGAATCAACTCCATACCTTTTAGCTAATTCCAGAGGATAGATACAATTCCCCAAACTTTTGCTTATCTTCTGCCCTTGATAGGATAAAAATCCATGAATAAAAATATGCTTTGGTAATTCGTAACCAGCTGAAAGAAGCATTGCTGGCCAGATTACTGCATGAAACCATGCATTATCTTTTCCAAGTAAATGAATATCTGCCGGCCAATTTCCATTTGCCCCGGATAAATAATTTAAAAGTGCATCAAACCAAACATAGACAATATGCCCTTCATCTCCCGGAAATGGAACTCCCCACGAGAAATTCGTTCTTGTAATGCATAAATCTTTCAATCCCTCCTTGACTCGATTTTTGATTTCATTTCTTTTTTCCTTTGGAAGGATAAAATCTGTTTCATACAATTTCAAGAGTTGGCTCTGGTATTTGCTTAATTTAAAAAAATAGCATTCTTCCTTGATTTTTTCTGGTTTTTTTCTGTGATAAGGGCATTCTCCATTAACCAAATCCTTTTCAGTTACAAATGCCTCACATCCTTCACAGTAAAGTCCCTCATAAGTTCCTTTGTATATCTCTTTTCTTATTTTCTTTATAAAATCCTGAACAAATCTAATATGCTCCCTATCTGTTGTTCTGATGAATTTGCTGTATCTGATTTCGAGAAAGTCCCATGCTTGTTTGAATTTTTTTGACATTTTGTCGACAAATGCCTTTTCTGATAAATTTGCCTGTTTTGCTGATTTTGCAATTTTTTGCCCGTGCTCGTCTGTGCCTGTCAAGAACCAGACCTTGTCTCCTTTTAGAGAATGCCATCTGGATATAGCATCCGCTACAATTTTCTGATATGCATGCCCAATATGCGGCTCTGCATTGACATAATCTATCGCTGTTGTAATATAAAATTTCTTCATAATGCAGTTAAGAAAAATGAATTTTTAAAGTTTCGTAAGAAATCTTCAATTAAACCATTCCATTAGAGCGTCGCCTTGAACCCCTGTCCCTTGACAACCCCTAAGTTCAATCACTGCCCGCGAGTTCTTTAAAAATAAAGAATAACATTTAAAATTATTATTATATTCTAATAAACAAGCGCCGGTGATCTAGCGGCATGATTCGAGCTTCCCAAGCTCGCTACCCGGGTTCAATTCCCGGCCGGCGCATTTGCAATTATCTTAAAAAGAGAGGGATTATCAAACCCCTAAATCCGCCAGAATAAATTGCTTCCGTCTTAATCTAAACTTGCAAAACGCGACGATTGTGTATTGGAGAAAGATAAGAAACTTTTATTAATATCAAAATTCTTTCAAATAAAAAGAGATGAGAAAAAAACTTGATGAAAATAACCCGGAAATAAAAAGAAAGATAAACAAAAGTCTTAATCTGAGCATAAAAGAGGGTTCCTTTGCAATGGGCATGTACGGGCTCGGAACTTCTTACTTTGCCCCATATGCAATTGCCTTGAAGGCAACTGCAAGTCAAATAGGATTTCTCAACGCATTAGTTTGGCTTCTTCCAAGTCTCATCCAATTAAAAGCGTCAAGATTAATTGAAAAATTCAGAAGAAAAACTATTGTCAATATTTCAATAATTCTCCAAAATCTTATGTTCATACCAATCATAATTTATGGTATCTTTTTCTCACAAACATCAATTTGGATTCTAATTGTACTAA
Source organism: Candidatus Pacearchaeota archaeon (assembly GCA_017609535.1). Classification (GTDB taxonomy): domain Archaea; phylum Nanobdellota; class Nanobdellia; order Pacearchaeales; family GW2011-AR1; genus JAFCDU01. The sequence continues at coordinate 9,379 of JAFCDU010000005.1, forward strand.
TAGCATTATTTTATGGGCTTGGAGCAGCAGCCGGCCCTGCATGGTTTTCATGGATGGGTTCATTAGTTCCAGAAAATCAAAGAGGGAGATACTTTGCAAAAAGAAACAAAATAACCGGCTTCTTTGGATTGATTTTCATGATTGCCGGAGCACTCATCTTAGACAAATTCAAACACGCCGGAATGATAATGCTCGGCTTCGGGATTCTATTCTCCCTGGCATTTATCTTCAGATTAATCTCAATCTCGCTGCTTTACAAACAATATGAGCCTAAAATAAGGGTAACAAAACGAGATTATTTTTCATTATGGCAATTTTTAAAAAAAGCCCCAAAAACTCCATTTGGAAGATTTGTCTTTTTCGACGCAATTTTCAGAATCGCAGTAAATATCGCAGGTCCTTTTTTTGCTGTTTATATTCTTACAAACCTCGGATTCTCTTATATAATCTACATGGTTATTGTAATTTCTGCTACAATCTTCCAATTAATCATCCTCCCAGTTCTCGGAAAAGTTTCAGATAGATTCGGAAATATAACCCTATTAAAGCTCTCTACATTAGCAGTCTCTATTATTCCGTTTCTTTGGATAATCTCTCCAAATCCGATTTATCTGATTCTTGTACCGCAATTAGTATCTGGTTTAGGCTGGGCAGGTTTCACACTTTCTACAAATAATTACATATACGACTCTGTAAAAGAAGAGAAAAGAGGGATAGGAATCACCTATTTCAATCTGTTAAGTGGGTTGGGAATGTTCATCGGAGCATCCATCGGAGGTTCTCTTGCATTGTTAAATATTAATTTTATGAATAACATACTCTTTATTTTTTTAATATCAGGAATTTTGAGGTTCCTGGTCGCATCAATCTTATCACGAAGTTTGCAGGAAGTAAGAAAAGTCAGAAAATTCAATCCGCAATTTATTCTTAAAGAATTTCACCCAGTTAGAGGGCTAATAAAGGACTTTAATTCAATGAATCATGAATTCACAAAAACATTTCATTTTATACGATAAATTTATATATGAATTAAAAGTTTTATGAATATGTTAAAACGAAAATGTCCTGGATGCAATAAGAAGGTTGAAAGAAAATTTAATTTTTGTCCATATTGTGGAATGTCTTTCAAAGCAAAAAAAGAGCAGGATAACTTTGGGATGCTTGGCAGAGATGATTTCCTGCCTGAATTTGAAAAAGAGCTGAATCAGGGATTTAGAATGCCTTTTGGATTGGGAAAAATTATGAACTCCCTTGTAAAACAACTAGAAAAAGAACTTGAAAAAGATATTAAACAAAATCAAAATTTCCCGCAAGGATTTAGAATACAGGTCTCAACTGGACAGCCCAAAATTCAGCAAACACAAAAAAGAAAAATTATAAAACAGCCAATAAAAATCTCGCAGGAAGAACTTAAAAGAAGAAGCAAACTCCCAAAACAAGAAGCAGTTGCTAATATAAGGAGATTATCCGATAGGATTATTTATGAGCTTTCAGTGCCAGGAGTTACATCTGGAAAAGACGTTTTAATAACAAAATTAGAAGATAGCATTGAAATAAAAGCATATTCAAAAGATAAATGCTTCGTCAAGACAATCCCCCTAAAAGTGGAAATCATCGGCTATTATGTCAAGGATAATAAACTATTTATTGAACTAAAAAGCTAATGAGTAATTTTATAAATCATTTTTCTTTACAATATTTACGAGCCTGTGGCGCAGTCAGGTAGCGCACCGCTCTGATAAGTGCACAATAAGATTTCATTCCGAAATCAATAAAATTCCAGAAAGGCGGGGGTCCGCGGTTCAAATCCGCGCAGGCTCATAATCTTTGCGTAGCAAGAAACTTTGCAAGGACTTGAACGCGGAGAGTGAGCGATTTGCTCTTACTATCTTTCTTTAAAAATTATAAAATTATAAGAGTGAATCGCGAACAGGGCGATTTGCTCTTACTATCTTTCTTTAAAAATTATAAAATTATAAGAGTGAATCGCGAACAGGTTCAAATCCGCGCCGAGCAGATTTACTCCATACTATCTATTACACAAAATAAATGGAGTAAATTGCGAGCTGGCTCATAATTTTTGCGTAGCAAGTGGGCTCATTTCCTGCATAATGCAAGAGCAGTTGAACCATCTTTAGAAACTTTTAATGTAACTCTATTAAAATGCATATTTAATATTGTTAATAGTTTGTCTTTTTTATGTTTATATGCAACTGCAACAATTATCTGGTCTCCCTTATTAAAATATGCACTCTTGCCCTGAAATTCAATGAGTTTATCTTTTTTAACAATATAGTAATACTCAACTCTTGAATTCTTGAATCGCGCTCCAAATTCAACTTCATCCTTAGATAAACCTAATTGCATCGGAATCTTAATCAAAAAAGAATTCATCTTAACTTTCTTTTCGTCATTAACCTCATCAATCCATTCCTGCCATTTTTCACTTGCGATTCCAGAAACAATCACTAAAACATCCCCTTCTTTCATTGCACACTTTATTTCATACAATAATTCATTAATTTCAAAATTTCCAAGTGTATACCCCAAAAGTAAAAACAAACTTTTCTTAAAATTATCTGAAGATAATAAAGGTGTAATATTTTCCAGGTTTTCAAAATCAGAGATATTATATCTAAATTCCGCAATCTCATCAACATCAAGTTTTGAGAATGTCTCCTTTGCTTTTTGAACCATATATCCAGAAATATCAATTGGACAATATCTTATTTTTTTATTCTTCAATCTCTCAAAAACATACGCTGCCTTTTTTCCATCCCCGCAACCCAAATCAACAAGATTAATTGGACAATTCCCAATCTCTGACTGAATCTCATCCATATTCTGATGTAATAATTCAAATTCTGCATTTGAAGCCAACTTTTTGAAATTCTCTGAATCCTCCAAATCAAGATAAGCCTGTGCCTGTTCAGGAGTCAGATACCAAAGTTTAGAATCAGCAATATCCCAAACCCTTGTATTGCCTTCAAGAGAATAACCCCTTTTAATCAATTCTCTAAAAATCAAATCATTAATCTCGGGTTTAATCTCTTGAAATTTCTTAATTTTAGCCATGGATTTAAGGGGAAATCACTCTTTTTATGTTTTTTGTTTATACTCATCCCAACAACATAGTAACATTTAAAACCAAATTTTATCTCATCTAATTAGGCTCTGTTAGTGTAGAGGCCAAGCATACAGCCCTTTCAACCTTTGAAAGAAAGGCTGTGACCCGGGTTCGAATCCCGGACAGAGCATATTATAATATCGCAAGGGATATTATTTATTCTGGGATTCGAAGTTCGAATCCGAGCATCTTTGTCTTTTGACAAATAAAAATAATAATCAAAAGAGTGAAGTGTGAGCAGGACAGAGCATAGCAATATTTTTATAATCCTTAAACCAATAAGAAATATGAAAAAATGGATTTTAATTTTTTTATCAATTGCAATCATATTAATAATTGTATTCATTCACCAAAAATCTTTTATACAAAAAAATCTTGATAATAATATGAAAATCAGCTCGGTATTCAAAAATAATGAAAACATTCCAGTAAAATATACTTGCAAGGCAGAAGATATCTCGCCTCATTTTCAAATTTCAGATTTGCCAGAAAATACAAAATCTCTCGTATTAATAATAGACGACCCAGACGCCCCTTCAGGATCATTCACTCACTGGATTGTTTTTAACATAATGCCTACTGATACAATTGAAGAAAACTCTGTTCCAGGGCTTCAGGGAAAAAATGATTTTCAAAAGCTGGAATATAAAGGTCCTTGCCCCCCTTCAGGAACCCACCACTATCATTTCAAACTTTATGCTTTAGATTCAGAACTTCCATTATCAGAAGGAGCATCAAGACAAGAAATTGAAAAACAGATGAAAGAGCACATACTCGACAAAGCAGAAATCGTCGGTTTATTTTCAAAAGAATAATTTTAAAGAATATTTTAAACAAACTGACTAAAGTTCTCTGAAATTAATAATGCAAAGATATTCAAGATAGTGAAATTTTTTCCAGAGCCATTAAAACATAAAGTATTTAAAGGAAAAAAATATTCTTAAATTATGAAAAAGGTGCTCGTGTTGGTATTGTTTATCTTATGTGCATACCTTGTAGTAGCGCAAAATATGAGTGCGGGGCAGAACATTAAGGCCCAAATCACTTCTAAGAATTATACTAATAATCATACTAATAATGTGGGGCAGAACATTAAGGCCCAAATAACTTCTAAGAATTATACTAATAATGCAGGGCAGAAAATACAAATTCAAAAACAAAGTGAAAATCAAATCCAATTAAAAGTAAAAAATGTAACCGCCAATACATCTCTGAATATAACTGCCAACGAAACGCGCAACAGAACAAGATTTCATGTAAGATTATCAAATGGGAGAAATGCAGAAATAAAAATTATGCCAGACACAGCTTCTAAAAAAGCATTAGAGAGATTAAGATTAAAAGTTTGCAATGAATCAAACAACTGCACCCTGCAGTTAAAAGAGATTAGGCAAAAAAATCAAACCCGCATAGCTTATGAAATGCAGGTTGAACAACAAGCCAGAATCTTTGGAATATTTAAAACAAAAATGCAGGTGCAGGCGCAAGTAGATGCAGAAGATGGAGAAATTATTCAGATAAAACGTCCGTGGTGGAGTTTTCTTGCAACTAAGTCTGAAGAATAATTAATCTGTATGATAATTCTGATTCTATTAAAACAGCAAAAATAAAGCATTTTATTTGCATGCACCAACATCAACAGAATAAACAAAAACCTTGTCATAGGGAATAAAAATTTTTTCTGTTTCTTTTTTGCCCAGCCCCTCCCACACCCGTCTAAATAATCTTATAGAATTGCCATGTGCAGAAATCGCAACACTGACTTTTTCTTTTTTCATAAATTTCTTCAGCCATCTAATGAAATCACGCACACGCACCTCAACATCTGCAAACGACTCTCCGCCAGGAGGTCTGCAATCAAATCCGCGATGCCATTTTTCATACTGCTCTTTCCCATATTTTTTTATAGCCCAGTTATGGGTATGCCCAGACAACCTACCATAATCCCTCTCAATCATCCTGTCATCCTCAATTAATCTAACCTTCTTATGAAATTTCAGAACCTCTTTTAATGTCTGCTTGCTCCTTATTAAACGCGTATAAATGGCAGCTTCAAATTTTTTATTTTTCAATTCCTTTGCAATCTTCCTCGCCTGCTTGACGCCGAGTTTTGTCAATCTCGCGTCTATAAAGCCGGTGAATTTCTTATCCCTATTAAAAGTCGTCTGCCCATGACGGAACAAGTAAATCTTCTTCATCACCATTTTCAATTATAACCAAAGGACTATAAAAACATTTTTATATAACTCATGCTTTATAAAACTATGATACTATACATAATCATATTCCTGCTCGTTACAATTGTAATATTCTCATTTCTAAGAATAGACCACATAAGCAGAAAAATAAAAATAACATTTTTAATAATCATAATCGCACTTCTCATCCTTTCCTTTTTTACAATTGTATCAACCAATAAGTCAAATTTAAAATCCCCAAGCGGCATCATAAAAGCCACAACCTCATATTTCAGCTGGATGGGTAAAACAATTGCCAATCTCTGGGACGTGGGAGCAGAGATGAAGGATAAGGTAATTGAAGCAGTCAAGCATAATGAAACTGGGTAATCCATAAAAGAAAACTGAATTCTTTTTCATTAATTAAAATAAAAATTGCCGAATCATTTGTGCAGACCAGCAAAAACTTTAAAACCTTCCTTTCCCTAATCAAACTATGGCAAAACAATGGAGTTGTCCCCATCACTAGAAATTTTCCTAGTTCAAACTCCAATAAAAGATTCGGTTCTAAAAACCTTTTTATACCATTCTTAATTAAATTAAATATACAATGTGGTGGTTGTAGTTTAGTGGCAGAACAGGCGACTGTGGCTCGCCAAGCCTGGGTTCGATTCCCAGCTTCCACCTCCTACATAAGCAAAAAAGAGGCAAAATGAAAACAGAAACAGTAAAAGGATTCAACGACTATTCAGGTTCTGATGCCTATAAAAGAACAGAAATCAAAAGAATTATAGAAGAAACTTTCCAACTCTACGGATTCGAGCCAGCAGAAACCCCAATTATAGAATTAGAAGAATTTGTAAAAGGCGACAATCCGCAAGATGAGGCAGTCTCAGACATATTTAAATTAAAAGACAAAGGCAACAGAAAATTAGCATTAAGATATGAATTCACCTTCCAATTAAAGCGATTAATGAAAAATAAAAAACTCCCTTACAGAAGATATCAGATTGGCCCTGTTTTCCGAGACGAGCCGGTTTCTGCCAATCGGTTCCGGCAATTTACTCAGTGTGATGCTGATATAATCGGCTCTGAACTCAGAGATGACGCTGAAATAATCAAATTAATTTCTGAAATTATGAACTCCTTAGGCATTAAATCAGAAATTTTCTTTAATAATCGAAAACTGCTGAATGAAATCTTAGAAGAACAAAAAATCAAAAACAAGGAAGAAGTAATGAGAATAATCGATAAGTTAGACAAAAAATCTGAAAAAGAAATCAAACAAGAATTAAAAAAATTTAATGCTGAGAAAATCATTCAAATAATAAAAAACAAAGAAAAATGCAAATCCTATAAAACATACAATGAAATAAAAGAAATCAAAAAATACTGCAAACTTTTTAATGTTAAAGCAACATTCCTCCCCTCCTTAGCCCGAGGTTTATCATACTATAACAGAACAATCTTTGAAGTAAAATCAAAAAAAGATAAAAACAGTATTGCAGGCGGTGGAAGTTACACATTCAACAATATTCAATCAACCGGGATTTCCTTTGGATTGGAGAGATTGCAAAAACTTGCTGAAATGCCTATAAAATCAACAAAAGCTCTTGTCATATCAATCAACCAAGATAAAAGAGCAATCCAGCTCGCAGACAAATTAAGAAAAAACAAAATCTCAACAATCATCATGTATAACAAAATCACAAAAGCTCTTGACACAGCAAACTCAAAAAACATTCCATACACAATCATCGCAGGAGAAAAAGAAAAACCAAAATTCAAGCTTAAAGAAATGAAGTCAGGAAAAGAATCAATCATAACAGAATCGCAAATTATTAAAAAATTAACTTAAGCCACCTCCTACCCGAAGCTGACTTTTCTAGATTTATTAAACAGATAACGGGAAAAGCCACCTCCGGGGATTGAACCCGGGACCTCCACATTTTCAGTATTCCTCGTTCTCCCATTGTAGTTTTTGGAAACTCCTACCAATGTGGCGCTCTGCCAACTGAGCCAAGGCGGCATACAACTTATTAAAAAAATTAACTTATAATTATTTCCAATAAGTTAAATCAATCGGCCTGTAAATTCCTCTGTTCTGTAATTCATAAGCATCTTTCAATATTTGAATAATCTCAGGAACAAATTCAGGACACGCATTATCAAGTGTTTTAAAATCAACAAGCGCCTTTTCAACTCCTCTTAAAGAAAGAAGAGCCAAACGATTATTTCCATCAGAAATAACATTCAGTCCTCCAATAGACCAGACCTCAGGCAAACCAAAATCATAATTTAATGAACCACAACTTAATAATTCCAAAAAGCTCAAACTATCAATATGAAACACATCACTCGGTTGCAGGGTATCAATTAAAACTTTCTTCTCTGCCATTAAAAAAATAATTTTTATGTATTTTTAAAATTAATCAAAAATGGCTTTTAATAAAAAACATAATTTTCCTCTTTAGCCATCGCTTTAAAAAATAACAAATTGGAATAATCTGATTTAATCAATCCAATCCAAACTAAATTCAAAACCAACAACAGGCATACCTAATCCCCAGTTTTTAAGTACACGAGGAGCAACTTCACCAATCCTCCCCACCTCCTCCCCGCCAACCAACACTCTCCCGACACGCCCGGCAATGTAATTATTATCCTCAACTTCTTCAATTTTGTATTTCTTATCAAGCATCTTAAACAGATAATCTAAAATCTGCTTAGCATCTGTAAAAGTAATTTTCTCGTCAATCAAGGCAACAGCCAATCTTTCTTCTTCCTTAATGCCAGTATCCTGCGAAGAATCATTGCTAAAAACCCTGCCAATCTCAAAAATCTTCTGCGGATAAGCAGAATCAGAATTTTCAGATAAAATTTTCAAAAGATTGGACATTAAATCAATTCTCAAAACATTATACTCTGTCTTGCTGTCTTCAACTTCAATCCAATCCTTAAAATCATAATGCATCTTCTTAATATCGTTTTTAACAGCTAAATGAAAACTTGAGCATTCCAACAAGCCAAGTCCTGATAAAATATCTCCTAAAATCTTCTTCATTCTTTCAGATTTATTTTCCTCTCCAATTCCTGCAATATCAGGCAATTCTGCTTCAAATTTATCATATCCATACGCAATTGCAACCTCCTCCGCCAAATCAATCCAATGCAGAATATCGCTCCTATAAGCAGGAATCAGCGCCTTCCCATCCTTAACACCAATCCCCATTTTATACAGATATTTAGAAACTGCCTTAACATTCAACCCCAAACCCAATAC
>JAFCDU010000006.1 GCA_017609535.1 Candidatus Pacearchaeota archaeon
AAACACTACTCCTTCTTCATAACCGTATGTCCGCATTCAGAACATTTCCACTTTTCAAAAACATCCTCTTTATAGGAAAAAGGCAACAAATAACCTTTCTCGCACTTCGGACATCTTGGAAAAATACAATTATCTTCCGCCATATTAAACCTCCATTCATCAAACTCAAAAGCTACTTTTAAAGTTTATGCTACTCAATTTCCTAAATCATCTAATGAATAACAGATTAATTAAACAACACATCCATTAATTAATTTCAGTCGTCCGCCAGAACTACCAATAATATCAAGACGAACAAAGCCGTCCTATTTTATTTAACAAAGCAGATATTATCTATACAAACTCTATTCTTCCTCAATAACCTCCACCCTCCGGTCCCCCGCCAAAATATCAACAATCTCTCTCTCCAAATTAGCCACCTCCCCCTTCTCAAAAGGCCCAACTTCCTCCCCATCCATTCCCAAAAACCCATCTACATCTTCCAAAAACCTGACTAACTTGTATTTTTGTTCACTCTCCCCCCCTCCAGACATCTCCTCACTTAAATTCTTCTCTGCTTTTTCCAAACTTTTAACAATGCTCTCCAGCAAATCCTTTTCAAAACCAAGAAGATTCTCAAAATCCTTTTTACTGATGCCTGTTTCAGACGCAACAAAAGCCAGATTCAAAATCTTTTTCCTCCTGCGAACCATCAACTCCCTAAAAATAGAAATTGCATTCTCAAGCTTCTTCTTGGTCTTAATAGTAATATCAGAAAACAAATCCTCCTCCTTCTCACTCGCAGATTTCTTCTCCTCAAAATACTTCTTAACTTCCTTAACAAAATTCTTCGGCAGAACCTGCAATTCCTCAGAATACCTCTCTTTCCTCAAAGCATCATACAAATCATTATAAGTCACCATTTTCAAAAAAAGCCCCTCTTCTTTTTAAGAATTATTATACTGATTTCCATGATACTATCAAAACTTATAAACTTCCTAATCATAATAAAACCATGTTCAAATCATTAAGAGAAAAATTAAAATCCTGGATAAAAAAACCTCATGAAGAAGCAGGATTAGAGGAGCCTGTAAAAACTCCAAATAAAAAACCACCAGTTAAAATACTGAAAAAGAAAAAAGAGAAAGCAAAGAAAGAGGAAGAGAAAAAAGAAGAAGAATTCAAAGAGGCAGAAAAAACAGAAATCCAAGAAATCGCAGAATCCGAACTCTCAAAAACTGAAAAAGCAGTTTCAAGATTTAATTGGTTTAAGAAAAAACTCACACAGGAAAAATTTGATGAACTTTTTGAAGAATTGCAATTAATCCTTCTGCAGAATAATACTGCTTACGAAGTTGTTGAACAGCTCCGCCATTCATTAGAACAAAAACTAATAGGGAAAAATTTTTCAGAAACAAATTTGCAGGAATCTCTAAAACAATCTATTGAAGAAATTCTTCAAAACCCTCCTGACATAATAAAGGAGATAAAATCCACTCTTTCAGCCAAATCCCCTTTTGTCGCAATTTTCGTCGGAATCAACGGCTCAGGCAAAACAACCACAATTGCAAAAATCGCAAATTTGCTGTTGAAAAAAGGGTTTTCAGTTTGTCTCGCCGCAGCAGACACATTCAGAGCAGCGTCAATAGAACAATTGCAAAAACATGCAGATAATTTAAAAGTTCCTTTAATAAAAAAAGATTATGGCTCAGACCCCGCTTCTGTGGGCTTTGATGCTATTGCTTATGCAAAAAAACATCATATTGATGTCGTATTGATTGACACAGCAGGAAGGATGCAGAATCAAGAGAGTTTAATGAATGAAGTTGAAAAAATAGTCAGGGTAAATAAGCCGGATATGACGCTCTTTGTTGGAGAAAGCATAACAGGAAATGATGCAGTTGAACAAGCCAGAAAATTCGCAGAAAAAATTCCAATAAGCGGGATAATCCTCTCAAAAGCCGACGTCGATGAAAAAGGAGGCACTGCTCTCTCTGTTTCATATATAACAAAAAAACCAATATTATTCATCGGATCATAAAAAATCTCGGGCTCTAAACTTTAAAAACTAACCAAAACCTTTTAATCTCAAATCTATTCATAAAATCATGGTTTTAGACAAATTAGGCAATGCCCTAAAATCAAGCATAAAAAGAATATCAGGAGCAATTTTTGTAGATAAAAAACTAATAGATGAAATTATCAAAGACCTTCAACGGGCTTTAATAGAAGCAGATGTTAATGTTGAGCTTGTCTTTCAATTATCTCAAAAAATCAGAAAAATCGCTGTCAAAGAAAACATAAAAGGAATTGAAAAAAAAGAACAGCTTGTCAAATTAATTCACGATGAAGTCCTGAATCTTATTGGCACAGGAAAAGAATTCAAACTTCAAAAAAAAACAAAGATTTTAATCCTCGGGCTATATGGAAGCGGGAAAACAACAACAATTTCCAAACTTGCTTTTTACTATTCAAAACGAGGCAAGAAAGTCGCTGTCCTCGGCTTGGATACTCAAAGACCCGCAGCAATGGACCAGCTTGAACAAATGGCAGAAAAAGCCCATGTTACCGCCTTCATAAATAAAAAACAAAAAGACCCGCTGAAAATTTACAAAGATTATGAAGAAGAATTAAACAAGTATGACTTAGTTATAATCGACACAGCAGGAAGAGATGCATTAAATAAAGAATTAATAAAAGAAATAAGTTCAATTGAAAAACTTGTTAAACCAGATTATAGAATCCTCGTCCTGCCGGCAGACATTGGCCAGGCAGCTAAAAGACAAGCGCAGGAATTTCAAAAATCTCTATCAATAGACGGCGTTATAATCACAAGAATGGACGGAACAGCAAAAGCAGGAGGAGCATTAACAGCATGTGCAGAAACTCGCGCCCCTGTTTTCTTCATCGGAACAGGCGAAAAAATCCAGGACATAGAAACATTCAATCCTGAACAATTCATCTCCCGCCTTTTAGGAATGGGGGATTTACAAGGATTAATTGAAAAAGTAAAATCAGCAACAGATGAAAAACAACAAAAGCGTATAGAAAAATCCCTAAAAGAAGGCAGACTCACATTAAGAGATATCGCATCACAGCTCGAATCAATGAACAATCTCGGCTCTTTTGATAAACTGCTAAAAATGATTCCCGGCTTAGGCAATGCAAAAATTCCAGAAGCCCAGTTAAAAAAACAGCAGGAAAAAACTCAGCACTGGAAACATGCAATCTCATCAATGACAGAAGAAGAAATTGAAAATCCAGAACTTTTAGAAAAACAAACATCAAGAATTGCGAGAATAGCAAAGGGCTCGGGAACAACCACCTCTGAAATTCGCGAATTATTAAAACAATACAAACTCCTAAATGAAATGATGAAATCCCAGATAGGAGAAGGAAAAATTGACCAAAAAATGCTGCAAAAAATGGCAAAAAAATTTAGGGGAAAAATTAAATTATGAGAACTCTGAATTTTTCAAGTACGAACAGGCGACGAAGGAGCGTAAAGCAGACGCCCCGCCTTACAGAGGATTAGATGGTGTGTTATCCAAAAATTAAATTTTAAAATGAAAAATTTAAAGAGCCTTATCCCTGTAGCAATAATCGCAATTGCAATCCTCGGTTTCCTCGAAATTATAGATTTATTTGCTGATGTTTTTATAATCATTATCTTAATCTCAATTTTTATAAAAACTAAAAAATGAAACTTCAAATAATTGCACAGGGAGCAGAAGCGCTGATTATACGGAATAAAAATGTTATAATAAAGAATAGGATTCCAAAATCATACCGCCTCCCCAAACTAGACGAAAAACTTCGAAGGCAAAGAACAAAGTCAGAATCAAAAATTCTGATTAAAGTCCGCGAAATTATCAATGTGCCGGATGTTATAAAGACAGAAAAATTCCAAATTCAAATGTCCTATATAGAAGGAGAAAAGCTTTCTAAAATTCTAAATTTCAAATCAAAAAAAGAAAAAACTGAAATAATAAAAAAAATAGCAAAACAGGTTTCAGAACTGCATGACAATAATACTATTCACGGAGATTTGACAACTTCTAATCTGATTTTAACTCAAAAACAGGAGGTTTATGTAATTGACTTTGGACTCGGCTTTATTTCAACAAAAATAGAAGACAAAGCTGTTGATATTCATTTGTTTCGCCAAGCACTCGAAGCAAAACACTTTCAGGATTGGAAAGAGTTATATGAAATTTTTCTTAAAGCCTACAAACCAAAAGAAAAAACAAAAATTCTTGAGCAGTTAAAAAAAGTGGAATCAAGAGGCAGATATAAGCACTGAATTTTCAGGGGCATTTATCCAATTTTTATGAAAGTCGCAAATTTAATATCTTGCCAGCCCTAATAATAAAAAATCACGACATAACTAAATAAAATCACCTCTCATAATTGCTTCTTCTAACCAGTTGATTGAAAAAAGCAAAATAAAATCTTAATTCCACCTCCACAATCACATCGCCGGCAAGAACCAGAAAGAATAGTGAAAGTTTATAAAAATATCTTTAAGATGAAAATGACAAAAACTGCGCAATTTGAAAATGAAACTTTAATGTTTTCTGTAATCTTCTTTGTCAAAAGTAATCCCCCCATCATCAATAAAAAAGTTTCTTTTGAAAAGTAAATATTAAATCTAATTCAACTAAAATTATTATCTATCCACCACTAAAATAATGCAAAAAATTCCTATCCAAATAAAAATTGCAGTCAGCATCTCAAAGACAGTTTTATCAAAAAAATCTGGAGAAAGATTTAAATAACATTTCTCTCCTAAAAAATTTCTAACTTCAATTAAATCAAGAGCATTAATCCTCCCATCTTCATTTACATCTGCTTTAAAATTATCATCTAAATTAATATCATTCCCTAATCGGTTTCTAACAAAAGTCAAATCTAAAATATTTACATAACCATCTTCATTCACGTCAGCATCGCAAACACTAACTTCTTTTTCCATTTTTTCATAAATTTTTTTAATTGTAAGATTTACTTTATTATTCTCGATAGAATTTAACTTAACATAAACATCATAATATTTATCTCCAGTAACCTCAAACCTTTTAGATTGATTAATAAATAATTTTGCTTGTTGAGGAATTGAAGAAACATTAATTATAACAAAATCATCACCAATATTAATTACACCAATATAATGTGGAGTGTCATCAATTTTTACCTCCGCTCTTTCTTTTGCTTTTAATAAAATTATTGCTCCATCTTCAAAATCATCATTATTTATCTTTTTAGTCCTCACAAACCAAGCCCCGCTCCCGCCAGTACTGCCCGTATCGCCAGTATCAGCCAAAAGATAAAGCAAATTTTTATCCATCAATAAATCCACATAACCAGTAATATTCCCAGAAGAATAAGAATAATTATCTAAACCTGAAACACTGTCTCCAGGACTCGCACCCGTAAAAACCACTTTATATACCTGGTCAATTGTAAGCCCAACATTCCCGCTTGATTCTAAACTATCAATTAAGTTGTCTTCATCGTCATAAAAATAAACTTCTTTATCACCAACATAAGAAATATTAAAGGACAAACTAGAAAAATTCAAGGTAATATTTGAAAGCCCGCCTGCAACCATCCAGTTATGAGGATTTTTATTTCCTGAAGCCATTACTCTATTAACAAAATACCAATCATGAGAATTATTCACATAAAAGGGATTAGAAGAATCATACTCTAAACTATAATTAACTACTTGGGGGGTTGTAGGGCCTGCTTGTGAACTGCTAACTCCTGGTTGAGAAGAAAAAGAAAAAGATAAAGTCGCTCCTGCATCGGCAGAGACATTCTCATATCCAATAACAGAATGCACTTGTGACGGAGCTTTCATCTGACTGTATAATTCATCAAAATAAAAAAAAGTTCCCGAACTGCAATATACCTTTTCTAAAATAGTTGGAGGAGTAAAAGAAAAAATACCTGTATCATGCCCATTAAGTAAATGTTGTCCATAAGAAGGATAATAAGTATAATCAACAATCCAGTCCTCTTCATTTTTAATACTGTTCCCCCCGCCCCTAAAATAAAAAATCTTTGAATGATTCGTAAAATAATCTGCAACTACAAATCTAACTTTTGTAAAATTATTTCCATTACTATCAGAATAATTCTGAGTAAGATAATAAACCCCCCTTATCGGAGGAGTGTATGATGCTGTATTTGAAGAAAATGTCAACGCCTCAATAGTCCCATTTGGCAGAGTGATATTTAAAACAGGATTTCCAGTACTACTCAAACTAAAACCCTCTCCTAAATTAAAATAATATTTCCCTGCCCTTTCTATTGTAAAATCATAGCCATTATCATAAAAATTATTATCCAAATAATTTGTAAAATTATCATCTGTAACAACCCCCTTACTATTATTAGTAAAAGAATTATTAATAACATATATAACACCTCCCCCATAATACCCAGGCGCATAATCCGTATAAATTCCCGTTTCAGAACCCTCTATGCTATTATTTTCAATTCTCAAATCTCCAGAAGCAGTGTCAAAATGAACTGAAATGCCTGTGTGAAGATTATTAGAAAAAACATTATTAGTAATGTTTGTATGATTCGCTGAACGCCCAATTGAAAGTCCGCTCCCCCTATTACTGCTGATATTATTCCCATCAACAAGACTATAATCAATATTGTTATCTAAATGTATCCCGTTGGAATTATTAACAATAGTATTATTTAAAATTGATAAATTAAACTCTCCCCAATAAGCATAGATTCCTATCCCAAAATTATCGTGAATGTTTTCATTTCTTATTGTATTATTCTGTGTACTTGGCTCCCCCTCAGCATCATATGAAATCAAATAACAGTAACCATAATTTTTATAGATATCATTATCATAAAATAGATTATTGCTTGAAGTAACTCTTATTACTCCAAGATTTTCATAAAAGGTATTATTATACACAACCCCTGTTCCATTTTTAAAATCAATAGCTCCAGTTACATTCCTAAAAACATTATTATAAACTGTTAAATTTTTTCCATATGCCCTTGAATGAACTCCAATACTCGTACTATTTATAAAGGAATTATTATAAACAGAAATATTCAAATGATTCATAAGATAAATTGCAGTATCTCTTAAATTTAAAAAAGTATTGTTAAAAATCTGGATATGGCTCGTATCTGAAACTTCTAAGATAAATGATGAACCAGAATCAGTATGATTTGCAAAAAAATTCCCTTTTATAATTGTGTTATCGCTCCCCTCTCTCAAATCAACAGCCTCATTAGAAAAATTATAAATATTATTATTTACAAAAGAAGAATTAGTCATATTTCTGGAAACAATTGCACCATAAGTATCATAAAAAGAATTAGAAGTAATATTAATTTCATAAACATGCCTTAAATCAATTCCCATTGTATTTAACCCATATATATTATTATTAAAAATACTGATATTATTAGAACCTGAAACAACATAAATTCCTCCATCTCCATCTCTAATTACATTATCCTCAAGGGTAATGTTTGCTACATTATTTAACTCGACAGAATATCCATCTATAGAAAAAATAGTATTATTTTCTGCAATATTATGGTTTGCATTAGCAGAAAAACTAATCCCATAAAAAGTATCCCCATCACCTTCAATAGTATTATTAAAAATATAATTATTTATTGAATTTGTTGCAAGCCATAACCCATTGCTTGAATCAGAAAAAAAAGAATTGTTAATATAACGACAATTTTCAGAAGAATAAGAATAAAGTCCATAAAGATTATCCGATAAATAATTGCCAGTAATATTATTATTGTTGCCCCGAATATAAATCCCCCTATTTCCAGAACCACTGCAATTATTTCCCTTTATAACATTTAAAGATGCATAATTATAAATTCCAGCATAACTTGGAGAAATCAAGGTATTATTTTCCACTAAAGTGCCTGTAGTCCCACTTTGCAAAAAAATTCCATATCTGCACCCATAAATAGTATTATTAAAAACATAAGAATCATCAGCATCAGATAATTCAATTCCATAACCTGGATCTGTAGTGTTCATAGTTATATTACAATTTTTAATAGTAACTCCTGAAGAATTTGAATAAACACCTGTAGTTTTCAAAGTATCATTTTTAATATAATGATGCTGACAATCTAAAACAATATTATTTGCATATATATTAATACACCCGTCAGAAGAGGCAGGCACAACATTCTCATCTGCTAAATTAGTGTCTAAAATATATGTTTCGCCATTTGTAGTCAAATTAGCACAACTCGAGATTGTTGTATCTGCACTAACAAAACTAATTAAAAATAAAATTAAAAAAATTATTATAAATCCTCTTTGTCCCATAATAGAAATATCATTCTTGACTTTATAAAAATATCTGAAAAATCTGCACATTATCCCCAAAATAAACCCATGATTATATTTTTAGCCAACAAAATTTTTCAAAAAAGTTAATAGCCCTACCAGGATTCGAACCTGGGCCACAGCCTCCAAAGGGCTGTATCCTTGACCGCTAGACCATAGGGCTTCTTGCCCATAGAGGGATTTTTATCCGCCTTAACTATGGGACTACAACTATGCAAACTGCCCAATATTTTTAAGCTTTCCCACTCTCCCGAAACCCTTAAAAACCAACTTTCATAATCAACAAAATGGAACAAATAACAGCCCCTTGGCTGAAAATCAAAGAAGATGAAATGAAAAAAATCATAGCAGAGCTTGCAAAAAAACATCAGCCAGCCCAAATCGGCTTAATTCTCAGGGACCAATATGGAATCCCCACAACAAGGTTATTTGGAAAAAAACTTTCTGCATATTTAAAAGAACTTGGAATTAATTCCAATCCTGATTTGGAGAATGCAGAAAAAAAATTAGAAAAACTTAAAACCCATTTAAAAAAGAATATAACAGACAGAAAGGCAAAACATAAATTGCAAAAAGCCCAATCGCACTTGAATAGAATCAGAAAATACTACTCAAAAAATCATAATTAATGGCAAAAGAGGAAGATGATTGATGAAATAAACAAATTAGCAAAAGAGTTTCTAACGCTGTCAAAAGATAAGCCAATCAGGATTATTTCCCACCATGACACAGATGGAATAACCTCCGCTGCCATAATTGCAAAAACATTGAAAAGACTTGATAAAAAATTTTCAATCAAGATTCTTAAAAATCTTGAAGGCAAAACAATAAAACAGGAACTAAAAAAACCCGGCATATTATTATTCACAGACCTTGCATCAAATTCTTTAGAGCATTTTAAAGAAACTTCAACCCCCATCTTTATTTTAGACCATCATCAAATTGATAAAGACAAACTAACAGATAATATAAGAATAATAAACCCCCACTTATTCAACGAAGAAGAAATTTCAGGTTCTGGAATCTGTTATTTATTTTCAAAAGCAATTTCTGAAAAAAACAAAGACCTTGCGAATTTAGCAGTAATCGGAATGATTGGCGACAGACTTGATAAAAACATCTCAAAAATAGCACAGCAGATAATTAATGAAGCCCAAGATTTAGAAATCAAAAAAGGTCTTCAAATTTTTTCAGCAACACGTCCTTTAAAACGCTCTTTAGAATATTCCTCATCAACATACATTCCAGGAGTAACTGGCTCCTCCATTGGAGTTTTAGAGCTGTTAAGAGAAGTGAATATTCCGCCTGAAAAAACTCTATGTGAATTAACCAAAGATGAAAATCAAAGATTAGTTACAGCAATAATGGTAAGACGCGCAAAACAAAGAGAATCAGATGAAATAATAGGGAATATTTATCTCCTAAAATTTTTCAATAGAAAAGAAGATGTCAGAGAGCTATCAACACAAATAAATGCCTGCTCTCGCCTCGGACACCCAGATATAGCACTTGCATATTGTCTAGAAAATTCAAAAGCAAAAACACAAGCAGAAAATATATACGTAAAATACAAACAACAATTAGTATCTGCTCTTTCCCTCATAGAAAAAATTCCAAAAGTCAAAGGCAATGGTTTTGTAATTCTTAATGCGAAAGAAAAAATAAAAGATACTATAATCGGAACTGTAACCTCAATTCTCTCGTCATCAATGAATTATGAAGAAGGCACGATTTTAATTGGCATGGCTTATGATAAAGACAAAATAAAAGTATCCGCAAGAATCGTTGGAAAGGCAGAAAAAAATCTCAAAGAGATATTGGAAAAATCTCTTGTGGAATTTGAAGCAGAGGTTGGCGGGCATCAAGCAGCTGCCGGTTGTTTGCTGAAAAAAGAAGATGAAGAAAAATTTATCAATATACTAAAAAAGAACCTTGAAATTGAAGTCGTAAAAATCTAATATCTGAACCATCAAAATCTTTAAAAAACCATCTCAACTAACAACCACATGAAACAAGAAGGAAAATTCCTCAGAGTAAAATGCACAAAATGCAAATCATCTCAAATCATATTTGGAAAAGCATCAACCAGAGTAAAATGCCTTGATTGTGGAAAAACAATTGCCGAGCCGTCTTCAGGAAAAGCAAAAATCCGTGCAAGAGTAGAAGAAGTTTTATAGTTCTCATAAAACCTTAAAAACAATGCAAGATTATCATAATCATGAAAGAAGACGAACTCCTCTTATGCACTGTCCAAGAAATTCATGGAACAACTGTATTCGTAACTCTGCCAAATGGAAAAAAAGGAACAATCATCACCTCTGAAATAGCCCCAGGCAGAATCAAAAACATCCGCCAATATGTAGTCCCAAACAAAAAAATCGTCTGCAAAGTCCTAAGAATAAAAGGAGAAAATGTAGAACTCTCCCTCAGAAGAGTCTCATCAAAAGAAAAAAAACAAATCCTGCAACAATACAAACAAGAACAGCAGGCAAAAGCCGCCTTCAATCAAATCCTAAAACAAGATGCAGAGAAAATAAAAGAAAAAATTCTCAAGGATTTCCACTCCCTGCCGGAATTCCTAAATCAAGCAAGAGAAAAACCAAGTTTAATAGCAAAATACATACCAAAACAATTCCAAGAACAAATAGCGAAGATAACACAAAAAAAGAAAAAACAAATCCAGGCAGTTAAACTAATAAAATTAAAATGCCCGCAATCAGATGGAGTCAAAAAAATTAAACAAATACTCAAAATAAAAAATCCAAATCTAAAAATAACCTACATATCCGCAGGCAACTTCCAACTAACACTAAGAGCAGATGATTATAAACAAGCAAACAAAGAAGCAGACAAAATAATCCAGGAATTAGAATCAAAAGCAAAACAAAATTCCTGCGAAATAGAAATAACAGAAAAAAAACAAAAATAACCTTGAAGTCGGCAAAATCATTTATCAATTAATAAACCAAAAAGCCGCTAAAAAATGGCTTGAAAGTAAAGTCGTCTTATTTTTAAAAAATGAAAAAGTTGAAAAAATGTCCAAAATGCAGGACCTATACTCTTAAAAAAATCTGCTCTTGCGGAGAAAAAACAATCTCAGCACACTACAAATTTATTAAAATAAAGTCTTCTGCCCGCTGACTTCTTTGCCATCATCAATCGCTCCATAAACCCCATCATAACCTGGCTTCACTTTTATCCTTCCCTCCCTGTTCTGCATAATCAAATCAACCAACCTTGCATCCACAAGCCCCTTCAATCTCTCAGCATCAACCTCCAACAAAACATTAAACTCATTCCCAAATTCCCGTATCAACTTGTTATAAATATCCCATACCCTTTTAGTAGCCAAGCCTGATTTTAAATAAAAAGAAATTAATTCATGAAGCGGAAGCATTTTGTAAAATTTCTTTCCTTCCCTAACATCCTGATTAGCCAATTCATCTACTCTGCTCTCAACTCCAATAACTAAATCTTGCCCGCATTCAGGACATTTCCCTCCCAACTCCCTTGTTTTCTGAGGAGAACAAGAAAAACCGCAGTTTCTATGTCCATCCCAATGATACTTTCCATAAGCCGGGTCTGTCTCAACTGTTCCCAAAATGTCATTCTCTCTAATCTCTCTCAAAATCTCATCATAACTGTCCGCCCTCTTAAATATCGTAGCCTCTCTCCCTAATCTCCACGGCCAAAAACTATGGCTGTCAGAAAAACTCACAATTGTCTTATCATTCAATTCTGAAAGTCTCCAATTCATCTCAGGGTCAGAACTCATCCCAGTTTCAATCGCATGAATCTCGCCTGCTTGCGAACCAAACGCCTCTTTCAATGAATCATAACCAGTTGCACTCCCAAAAACACCAAACCAGGGAGTCCAAATATGAGCCGGAATAATCTCAATCTTATCATCAATCAATTTCATCTTTGCACTAAAATCCTCGCATGAAACATTAAAAATAGGCCTTCCATCATAATCCCTCCTCCCTCTTGTATCCAACCATGAATTAATCTTATCAACAACCTCAAAACTTGGAGCCAGCAAAAGCAGATGAACCCTCCTCCCTCCCCCGACATTATTATCCGTATACATCAAACTAATCTCCCCGCTTAAAACAAATTTAAACCCTGTCTTAGAAAACAAAATGCCCTCTCTCTCCTCCAAATTATCCTTCAACTCTTTTAACCAAACAGGATGAGTAAAATCTCCTGTCCCTAACAACCCCAACCCCTTAATCCTCGCCCACTTCTCCAAACTCTCCAAATTCAGCCCCTTACTGCAAGCCCGCGAAAATCTTGAATGTATATGCAAATCAGCAATAACCCCTTCCATAATTTTTGTTATTCAAAACGTTTAATAAATCTTTGTGGCTCATAATAAAAGCTCAAAGTTTAATAAAGAAAATTCTTTAACAAAAATAGGCGAATAGTTCAATTGGATAGAACACAACCTTGCGGTGAGCGTATTCGCTTTTACTAAAAAACGAATCAATAAAAAAGCAAATCGCGAAGTGAGCCCATCCGCTTTTACTAAAAAAGCAAATTGCGAAAAGGTTGTAATCGGGGTTCAAATCCTCGTTCGCCTATACGTCTAACGCATTTGCAAGCAGATAGATTATTTTCACAATAGATTAAAGTCCTAAATCTCAACATCCTTCAACCCATCTGTCTCAATCATAAAAACAGTTTCATTATCAGGCAGGTTTGGGGAGTCAATCAGCTTTGCAACTCTGCTGTCTTTCTTCCCTCTTCTCAAATAAATTCTAAAAGTAGAGGCATGTCCAACAATATTCCCTCCAACTGCCTGGGTCGGGTCCCCAAACATCTGTGCAGGATTTGCCATAACCTGATTAGTAACATAAACAGCAAGATTGCACTGCTCAGCTAATTTCATCAACTGATGCATATATCTGTTCAATCTCTGCTGTCTGTCAGCCAACTGCCCACGCCCAGAAAACTCCGCCCTAAAATGTGCAGTCAAAGAATCAACAATAATCAACCTTATCGGCTCGCCCTCCTTCACCATTTCGGCAATCTTATCCAGCAATAAAATCTGATGGTCAGAATTAAAAGCCCGCGCAACAAAAATATTTTTCAAAACCTTCTCATAATCAGCCCCAATCCCTTCTGAATAATTCTTAATCCTTTCAGGCCTGAATGTCCCCTCTGTATCAATATAAACTGCCTTCCCATTCGCACCACCCTGTTCTTTCGGAAGCTGAACCTGAACAGCAAGAGATAAAGCCAACTGAGTCTTTCCAGAACCATAAGCTCCGAATGCCTCAGTTATCGCCTTTGTCTCTATTCCTCTTCCGCCCAGAAGTGTGTCCAAATTTTTTGAACCAGTAGTAATATGAAAAATCTCCTGCCTTTTTTTTGCATAATCAAATCCAGTAGAAAAACCCAGGTCCATCATCTGTCTCGCAGCTTGAATCGCCTTTCTAGCAGCTGCTTCTCCTAAACCCGCTAACTCAGACAATTCAGATGGAGACAAAACAGCCAGCCCCATCAAATCAAAAATCCCCGCCGCCTCTAACTTCGCAGCAGAACCAGGCCCAATCCCTGGCAAGTCAGTTAATTTTTTCTCCTCTTTTTCCTCAGAAGAGCCAATCTTTTCTGCCATTCTCAATAAACCTCACTTCCTTTTATAAATATTTATAGGTTCAAAAATAGATATTGCAATTATTTGCCATAATCTAAATCCGCCCGCCACTCCTCCCACCCAACCCTCCCCTCCTCCACCGCCCTCTTCAATTTCCTTTCAATGCCGCTAAGTTTAGAATTCCCGCTCTTAACTTCAATAAAAACAATCCTGTCAATCTCCTTCTCATCCAAACCTTCAAAACAGATTAAATCAATCGGCTTTCCAATAAATCTGCATTCTGTCGGCTTGAACCTAAACCCAGGAAGATAAGGTGCAAGTTGCTCAGAAAACTGCCCTGACAAAACTGCCCGCGAACGCATAATCGCATCCTTTCTATGTTCAGGCATCTTTCTCTCCCAAAACCTATCTCTCTGAAAACACCCAAGCCTATGCCCAATTAAATATCCCATTATCAAAGCAACAAAAATACCTAAAACCAAAATCACAATTGTAAAATCCATCAACCTCTCTCTAAAATCTCAATTAACTTCTCAACATCAACCTTCTCGACATCCTGCCCAATTATCTCCAAATTTCCAAACAACTGATTCTTCCTCACATTTCCAGCTACCCATAACTCACTGCCCAACAAATCATCCCTGAACGCACTCCATTTTTCTGGCTCTTTCAACTCCTCCTCTTTAATCAGATTCTCAATTCCGTCTGAAAACAAAACAACCCTTATCGTCCCGCTTCCATCATCTAAAATAAAATTCAAAATCGCCCTTTCCTTGGCTTGAATCCTGCCATGCTCACCACACCTGAACCCATCCCCCTCTTGTTCTGCTTTCTTCCCGCATTCAGGGCAAACATAAAAAAATCTCGCAGGAAATAATTGAACAACACAGCCCCGAACTCTCACCCCAACCCCCTCAACCAATTCATTGACAAGCTTATCTTCAATTGCCCTTTCAGTCTTAACTTCCTCCAAAACTTCTTCACTTTTTTTAATCTCAGCAAAATTAGATAAATGAACCTCCTGCCCCCTGACATTTCCATTCTTAATTTCAATTACATCTCCTTCCTTTATCTTTTCAGTTTCAATCAACTCAATATGATTCGTATCCCATAAAACAATTCTAATACTGCCCGTATCATCGGCAATAATAAAACTGCAAACTTTTCCCTTTCTCCCATTTCTCTCAAACTCTCTGACAGGAAATAACCTGATAATTTTGCCAATTAAATTGGCATTTTTCATTCCAGCACCAATCTCAGAAATTTTGACCTGCACATTATCAAAATCAACCCCGAGTTCAGCAGCAACAATCTGTGCAGCACCTTCCTTAGAAATTAGCCCGGAGAGTTTCGCCTTCTTGGCTTCAATTTTCCTCTCAACCTCGCTCTTTTCCAATCCCGCCTCTTTTACAATCCGCCCTACCAACAAATTATAATCCATAAAGCAGGTTACCAATTCAGGTTTAAAAGTATTATTGAATTCAATAACACAATTAAGTTTCTCATCAAAACTGACAATAAAATATATCATCTTAGAATTAACAACAAAACTTAAAAACCCCCGACCTTCCTTTATATTATGGAATGTATATCTTGTGAAAAGGAAACAATTGACGGAACAAAATTTCCCTGTCCAAAATGCAAGAAAGAGTTATTTAGGTGTGATAAATGCAGAAATCTCTCAATAGAATATAAATGTGAATGTGGATTTAAGGGTCCATAGGAGTTAAAATCGGAACTGCACTTATAAAACTAAAAATCCTTCCAGAATCCCCTGAAACAAATCTTGAAGAGATTAAAAAACAGGGAAAAGAATCTTTAGAAAAGGGGGGAGCACAACTTGCAAAATATGAAGAAGAGCCGATTGCCTTCGGACTAAAAGCACTAATAGCCTACATCAGGTTGGATGAAAAAATAGAAAATTCGGATTTTGTAGAACAAGCTTTCCAAATCCCAGGAGTTTCTTCAGTAGAAATCATTGATTACAGGCGGGCGCTTGAATAAAGGATAAAAATATAAAAACTTGTTTTAACAGCTAATAACATGCCACTTACACAAGAACAATCAAATCAAATAAAGAACCAACTCCTTGAAAATCTGCAATTTTTTCCAGAAAATCAGCAGGAATTAATAAAACAAAAAATTTTATCGTTATCCCCAAATGAACTTGAACAATTCCTAAAAGAAAATAAATTAGTTAAACAAGAATGCATCTTCTGCTCAATTCTAAAAGGAGAGATTCCTTCTTATAAAATAAATGAAGATGAAAATAATATTGCAATTTTAGAAATAAACCCCCTCTCAAGGGGCCACACATTAATCATTCCAAAAAAACATATTAATAAAATTCCTGATTCAACCAGAGATTTTACGCAAAAAGTAGCAAGACAGCTTGCAAAATTAAAACCAAAACAGATTAGATTAAAACAAAATAATATTCTCGGACACCAGATAATGGAAGCACTTCCAGTTTATGATGAAGAGCCAAAAGAAAGAAAAAAAGCATCAGCAACTGAATTGAAAAAAATTCAAAAAGAATTAATTCAGAAAAAATCAAGGGGAAAAGCCGCTTCTTTATCAAAAAAAGAAATCAAAATTCCAACATTGCCGGAAAGGATTCCTTAAATTAAAGAAAAAATCAAATCACGAAAAAAATAAAAAACCAAAAATGCTATCAAAAATCCCGGAACAAAAGGGACTCCATCTCTAACCAAAACTTCTTTCTTATGTCTTAATAATCGAACTTCGTTTTCGCGCAGCCCCTCCCAATTAGACCTAACAATCCTATTCCCGACCCTGACATCACGAAAAAGCCAATCACCCTCTCTTAAATCTTTTCCAGATAATTTCTTAATCATAAAAGCTCTTTCAACACTTGTCGCAAAAACAATAAGAATTGGAAAAATCAAAAATAAAATCGCAGGCGTAATGAATAAAATTTCAAAATAACTCAAAACCAACAAACAAACTCCAAACAAAATAAGATATGTAAATTTTTTATTCCATCTTTTCTTAAACTCCTTTCTTGCTTCCTTAAAATTAACAAAAAATAAAATTCCAGAATAAAAAATACCCCACAAACTCCCGCAAACCAAAACAAGAATAACAAAAAGCAGAATATTCCCTAAAGTCTCCAAAGCACTTGCTCCAATAAAAACAGCAAACATAGAGAATAACAACTGAGCATCGCCCCCTCCCCAAAGTCTCCCATAGTAAAAAATATTCATTATAAAAAATAAAACAATAAAACTCAAAACAGCAAAAACTAAAATATCATTTCCAAAAATCACATTAAACAGAACAAATCCAAAAGATGCAAAAATTAAAAGTAGAGTTAGCCAATTATCAACCTCTCGTCTCTTAATATCCGTATAACTCGCGATAACTAACCCTGACAAGAATAGCCAAAATAAAAAATTATGCATTTTTCCTACTGGCTGATTTAATTACAAGCAAAAAAACCGATTCAATCATCTCCATTAAAACTACAAAAAAATCATAAGTATTAAAATATTGTCATTTTGTATCAAAGTGTGTTATCTGATTGCAAAAACCCCCATCTA
The DNA here is from genome assembly GCA_017609535.1 of Candidatus Pacearchaeota archaeon. Lineage (GTDB taxonomy): Archaea > Nanobdellota > Nanobdellia > Pacearchaeales > GW2011-AR1 > JAFCDU01. The sequence goes on from JAFCDU010000006.1 coordinate 17,513, forward strand.
AAAATCTGCTCTTGTAATTTTTGCAGGAGAGATATAAAAAATATTTATAATTATTAATAATTAAAATAAAAAACTCATTGCATCATAATCCAAACTTCTTTTTCATTTTTTCTTCCCGCCCTCCTCAACATTCTGGCTTCTGAACTTCCCGCCACGCTTATACCCTTTCCGCCCCTTCCTCTTCAAATCCTTCTTCGTCCTTCTCTTCTCGCAATATCCATAATCCATATTAAATTAGAAAAATTTCCTACTCCTCTTCACGAACAACGCACTTGTATTTTTTATAAATTGAGCCACTCGTTCCTGGTGCCTTATCAATCAAAACCATAATCGTTCCATCATCAGCTGGTTCAGGCTTCTCATTCCCGCTACAAGCACTTTGAGCAATATTCTCATCTTCATAAACATTTGCTTTATGGCAGTCTACCCCGCTTGTACAAACCTTAAAACCTAATACAGCCCTTTTCTTTTCAAGCCAATAACAAGTAACACCTTCAGTTTTCTCCTTATCAACAATTAAATCCCTCTCTCGCAAACAATAATCATACTGGCTTCTGTAGATATTGCAGGCAGAATCACAATCCTGAACAAGGTCCTCAACATTATTATCAGTACGGAATAAACCAGCAAATATCTTCCATCCAGTTACAAAACCAAAAATAACAAAACCCAAAACCAAAACCCCAATTATAATTAAGATAATAGTATTAATAGACAATCCTGAACCTCTTTTATTTCGCATGTTATCTTAAATAAACGCTCCTTTTTAAATATTTCTCTAAAATCATGGTTTAAACCTATAAGTAACAATTGCTTCAACCTCATCCTCCCCGCCAAAAATCCCCTCCCAAACGCGGACAAAAACATTTTTTGATTTATACTTTACAGATTCATAAACATAGTAATCCCCCTCTCGCCGCAATCTATCAATAGCAATCTCTTTATTATCATTAACAAAAAAATTTACAGTCTCTTCAACTCCGACAGATTCTCTAATAACCCCAAGCAAAAGTTTGAAATCCTTGTCATAACTCTCATCAGCAAGAATAAATAAAAAAATAGTGGTAGTGCAGATTGCAAAAACAGAAATCACAAATAACACAACAGGCACGCTCCCATGTCGATTCATTTTCTCACAATATAAAGTTTATTTTGACTGATTCCTGCTTCATAATCCCATCCTAATTTTTTCAAGCAGTTATTTATCCACTCAATTTTATCGTTATAACGACCATCCAAAGAAAGTTCAAATCCATGAGCCATAGCCAAAACAGAAAAATCAAAATCCTCCTTCTGAAAATCAGCCAACGCAACTATGCC